>JBAXOP010000184.1:0-10574 GCA_037133195.1 Verrucomicrobiota bacterium
CATCGGATTGCCCGCCGCGCGGCGGGATGACGCGTTCGCGGTAAACGCCCGCATGCACGGTGATGACATCCCCCGCTTGAGCGAGATCGGCGGCATGCTGGATCGTTCGCAACGGCGCGGCGCGAGTGCCGGCATTGCTATCATTGCCGTCCTTGGTAACATGGAGGTCGCTTGCCTGGACGAGCGCCGGCACCAGCAAACAGGCCACGATTCCACACGAGGCAATCAATCGGAAATTATACCGGTTCTGAGAAACTTGATTCATTTTCAACGATTTTGTCTTATGAGGCTTTGGGTTCGCTTCTCTTAGCGCCCGCTCACCCCATTGGCAACCCCCACCATGCCGGGCCCGGCAAAATGTTTGTCATCCTTGAAAGTGGCCTGGGACTCGGCGGAGCCATAGATGCCCGGCGGCAGGACCTTGCCCGCCACAGTCATGGCGGCGACTTGCCGCGTACCCTTGTAATTCAGACGCAGCTTGGCCGTGTCGGCAATCTCTAGCGGCCCGCAGCCCAGCGCGGCGACACCGCTCACCGCCAGCACGCCGGCCTGGATGCGGGTCGGCCCGTTGGACGTGTTGATACCGGACAAGGTGAGCGTTTGCGTGCCGGTCTTGAGCAGGCCGCCGCTGCCGGAAATGCCGCCCGAGAGTTCGAGGTTCTGGTTAACCAGAAATTCCGCTAGGGCCGCAGGGGTGGCCGGTGCCGACTCGACGAGGCCCGCCAGCACCACGTTGTTAGGCACGGTCATGGGGGAAATATTGGAAAACGCCACGACATGTTCCGGAGTGGCCTTGCCGCCCATGGTGAGGGGGCCGGACCCCAGCGCGGAGGAGCAGAGCACTTCGAGGAAGCCGGACTTGACGACAGTGCCGCCGCTGTAGGTGTTGTTGTGGCCCTGCAATAACAAGTGGGTTCCGCGGTCACCGGTGGCGAAGGGCCGGATCAAGCATCCCGGGCCACTGATATCTCCTTTGAGAAAAAGGGTGATGCCGCCCTCGGACTGGGCATAGACTAGGTCGGATTCCAGCCGGAGATCGTTGGACAGTTCTGAGTTATTGTTGGATCCAATCAACGCCATGACGGCCGAGCCATCCGGCCCCGCAAATGTCACGGGACCGCTGCCCAGCGCTTTAACGCCACCAATCCGCAGAATCGCCCCCTTGGTCAGCGCGATTTTGATGGAGCCGGTGCTATCACTGGCACTGCCGTCAAATCCAAACCACGGCACCGTGCCTGCTAGAACCAATGCGCCGCTGCCCGTCAGCTTGCCAAAGAATTCGATTTTGCCCAGGGCGGCGGGCAAGTCGATGGTGCTGGTGGTGCCGGCCGCCAGGACCAGGGTCGTTTTGGCATCCAGTCCGCAACCCAGGGTCCCGCCTTTCATGACCACCATGGGACTGGTGATTTGTTTGTTGTCACTGATTTTTTTGTTAGTCTCAATAACCACCGCGCCGGCAGTACTCGCGGCCGGGCCCGCGACACGGTTTGGCACCGCCGCGGTCTTCGGAGTGATCACGAGCCCAATGGTCGCTGGGGACAGGACCACCTTGCCGCGGGTGACTCGATAACTGAAGCGGTCGCTGCCGATATAGTTGGCTGTCGGCGTGTAGGTGAGGGTTGGCGCGGCGCCGCTGAGCGCGCCATGCGCCGGCGGGGTGACAATGGCGTAGGTCAGCGGTTCCGCAGCGGGTTCGCCAGTTGATAGAATCATGAGCTTTGGGGTGTCTTTGGCGGTGGTGATGCATTGTGATAGAACCGCGGGCGGCGTTCCGGGCTTGTCATACAGCCACTCCTTGGCGATGAGCACACCGTTAGCTCCGGCGAATGACGGGCCTGACCACTTCAGCTTGGCCGTAGCCGGTCCGGCAGTCTGGAAGCACTCGAGCCTGATGTCATAGCGTTTGCCCTCGCTCAGGTTGACTATTGCGCCATCGGTCCAGCGGAGTGGACGCTCTTTGAAATCATTGATCACCTGGATGCCATTGACCCACAAGCGTACCCCGTCGGAATTGAGCATGGAAAACACATAACTCCCTGATTCCGGCGCCAACACCTGCCCGGTCCAGCGCACGTTGAAGTTGCCAGACTCCATCGCCGGATCTGGCGCTCCTTTTGTCCAGTCGAAGTTAACCATCGCATCGGTGCGGGTGGTTTTGAGTTTGCCGTTGCTGGAATACTCACCCTTCAGCCCACTGCCAGCCGCACCCACGATGAGGCTCACCGTGCCCGCTGCCGATTCGCAGGCCCCGGCACTCACCTTGAATGTAAACCGGTCAGTCCCACGGTAGCCTGCGCTCGGCGTATAGGTCAGTTTGGGCGGCGTACCGGTGAGCGTGCCATGGGTTGGTTTCGTTAGAACCGTGTAAGTCTGCACCGCGCCCGCTCCGGCGCTTGATGTTAGAACAATTGCCTTGGCCGTCTCGGCGGCCACAACCTGGCAATTGGCCACCGGCAAGGCTGAGACAAGCACCGGCGCGGTGGTGGCGTTTCGGATGGTTTCCATGCACTTCACCAGGTCGGCATATTCCTTGGCTTTTGAGTCCCACTGCAGGAGCATTTCCTGCAACTTGGGTAGCGTGAAGCGGGCCGCATCGCCATACGTCGGCAAGGCTGCCAGAGCGGCATCACGCGGCCAGCCACCGCTATTCATGATGTCCATGGCTAACTGGACACCCTCGACAATATGATGCTTGGCGAGGGTTTTGATGCCGTCGCAAGGAGGAATGACCGAGAACATCCGATCCGCCGGCGCCTGCTCGCGTGTCGCCTCAAAAATCTGTGGTGCCATCGCCTCGATGTCCGCCAGGCTCAGATGCTCGCGCAGCAAGCCGCCGGTTTTCGAGCGCCACATGCCCGAGGGCAATCTCAAACCGGCCTCGACTGCCGGATAGAGCAGGTTCTTCGGCGCCTTGCCGGTGGCTTCCCCCATGGGTCCTTCGAACAAGGCCTCGGCCAGGAATCCATTGGCGAACTGCAAGGGATCCGCCGCATCGATGGGCTGCACGGGCTTGGCGTTGGCCGCCATCGCCGTGAGCATAGGGGTGAGTTGCGGGCTGGCCGCCGCGCCGAAATTCTTGAGCGCCTTGGCGGCTTTGGCGCGGACCCACAAATCCGGATCTGAGAGCCGCCGCCCTAACACTGGCAGCGCGCTGGCATCCTTGAGTGCGCCCAAGGCCTGGCAGGCACCCTGACGCACGTTCACGTCCTTGCCTTCGGCCAGGGTGAGCAGTGCGGGCAGCATCGACTTCGCTTCGGACCGCAAGCCTAACTCATCCGCCGCCCAGCCGCGCACCACCGGCGACCAATCGCCGAGCGCCGCCACGAGTTCCTGCGGGGATTTTTTGGCGCGATCCCAGTGGAAACGTCCCGACGCCACGGCTGCCGCCACGGTCTGCTTATCCAGCCAGGTGTCCGGTTTGAACTCGCGGCCGGTGATGCAGAGTTTTTTCAGGGGGATCGAGTATGTTAGAACATAAGTGGCGGCCGGGCTGATGCCAGCATAACTCGCCTTGGTGAAGTAATCCGCGCCATTTTTCTGGCCGGGGCCGCATTGTTCACCGCCGTCATAGGTGAAATCCCCGTCGCTGCGCCGCACCAGGTCGAGGTGCCAGCAGGCTTCCTTGAAAAAGCCCGCCGCCGCCGCCGGGCCGCCGACGTTGGCACCCAGCGCGGTCCACAAATAGCTGAAGCCCTGGCCGGTGTGGCCGACCTCGCGATTCATATATCCTGCGGTGGCCATTTTGGCGAAGTATTGGGCTTGCGGGATATGATCGCCCTGCAGCCCGAAAAGCAGTGCAGCCATGGCGCTCTTGCCATTGTTATCATGAATCTGTTCCGGTTCGTGTTCACCGTAGGGGATCGACCCCTTATTCACATAGTATGCGAAAAACTTGGACGCCCTTGCAATGGCGGCATCCACCTCGGGATCCACCACTCCACACTTTTTGCCCAACACAATCGAGATATTTGCAATGAGCCCGGCCGCATTGATCGGTCCATACCACGGGATCGATCCATGGAGTTTGCCATCGGCGGTTTTGACCGCGCCGCCATGACCGAAGGTGCCGAACAGGCTCTGTCCCTTGGCCAGCCCCAGCGTGTATTCCTCGATGCCGTGGAGCACCTCCTGGTCGTGCGTTAGCAGATAATACTCGCACAGAAACACATTGTTATATCCCCACAACCAGGAGCCGCAGCCTTCCAGATGAACTCCCGACTGAACTAGCGAGCGGGCGAATTCCCGCACCTTCGGCAGGTATTGCGCATCGCCGGTGGCCAGCAACGCCAGCCCATTGACGCATCCGAAGCCGTCGCCACTTGATATCATGAGTTCCTTTTCGAGTACCTTGCACGCGTCCGCTAGGATCAGCTTGGATTTCGGGCAATCGTAGGGTGCGGTGGCGCTGTAGGTTCCCATCACCTTGAGTTTGAGATTGGTTTCCTGGGTCTTGCCCTGCCGCCAGACCGTTAGAGCGAGAATCCCCTTGTTGGTTTCCTTCTCCGCTTCGGTGATTGCCCGGGCCAGGCACTGGCGGGCATCGCGCTCAAACAGCTTGCCGCCCGCGCCTAGGATCACGTCGTCCACCTTCATCACGCCGTCGGCCGGGGTTTTCGCCCCCACCGCAACAACCAGAATCTGCCGGCTGGTGGCGGTGATGCCTCCATTGAGGAAATCCAGCCGCGACTCGCCCGGGAACCGCTCTGCTGCCCCGGGTAGCGAATTCAAACACCCGCGCATCCCGGTCGGTCCCAGGTTCCAACTCATGCTGCGGTCCGCCGCCTTGCTGTCGGCGCGAAAATCGGCGACAGGTGCCGCAGCGAGCGGACCGCCCGAAACTAACAAAAATACCAGCGACCCGGCATGAACCCAACGCGTTTGTATAACCATGTTTTTGATTGTATGATTCATTATTGGCTCACCTTGAGGCGGGCGAACCCCTTGGTGCCCAGGGACGGGATGGCCACCTTGACGTGATCAGAGGATGAGCCGGTGGTGATGGTCACGTCGCCGAGACTCGCTGCGGGGATCGCCACCTCAATCCAGCCTGTTAGGTCACTGCCGTATTCGACGACCTGGGTGGTGGTGGGGGGGCGCGAGGCGGCGCTGCGGTCATACTCGAACGCCCGGGTGCCGACGCTGGGTTGGGTCAGGGCCGGCAGGATGGCCCGCGAGGCGAGCAGCGGGTTGCCGCCGAGGGCAAATTCCATGATGTTGGGGATACCGTCGTGGTCGGGGTCGTCGAGCAGCCCGGTGTTGACGCCGCTGCTGAGGCCTTGGGTGCTGGTCCAAGTATCGAAGGGCGAAAGACTGGTGGCACTCGGGAGCAAGGCGAGCATGGCCAAGCCCATCGACTCGCCGACGTTGAAATAACTCTCGGCATTCCAGTTCCAGTGGGTGGCGTCGCTGCTAGGGCTGAGCATTTCACCGAAGTCGAACGGGCGGGTGTCCACGGTGGTCACGGTGCCTGCAAACTCGGGGTGGAGCACGGGATTGCCCACATTGTTTTGCGCCTGAATCACATTGGCACAGTAACTTTGGGCCATGCCGGTGTTGGCGACGACCACGGGCAGGTTAGGCAGAGCGAACTCGGTGCGCAGGTCCTTGATGAGATTGCACAGGAGTCCTTCATATTGCGCGACGGTATCACCGGAGTCATTCCAGCCCTGGTGCCAACCGAAGCCCGTGATCTCATAGCCTTGTCCCGCATACCCGGCCACATAGGTCCCCAGGTTGTTAAGTACCGTGCGAACCTGCGCCACCATGCCCGTGTAGTAGGGCCCGACCGTGCCGCCGGAACTCGGCGGACGGAAATCCCCATACAACGATTTGCCACCAAAGGCATATTTGATGAGCAACACCTGGTCGCCAATCTGGCTGCCTGTCACCAGGCCGAAGGCATACTCCGGACCGATTTGCCCGGCCGTCGCGTTGTCACCGAAGTTCGCATCCAGGATGCCGCTGCGGTCGCCATCGCCCTTATAGGTGACCGACACATCACTGCGTTTGATCCAGCCCGGATTGCCGGCGCCCGTCGGATTGGCCGGGTCTGCTAGATACCCATACTTGTTCGGATTGGCATTGAGCATGTGGCGCAGGCTGCCGAGTCCGCCGATAAGGTTGGTGACAGAGGTGTTGTTCGGGTTGCGGCCGGTTTCCACCTGGCAGTGGCCGACCATGTTCGACTGACCCGCCAAGATGAAGACCTTCACCTTGCCGTTGCCAACGGGTGGCGTGACGCTCTGGAACAACGCGGGACTCGAGACCCCGGGCTGATGGGTGGCATCCCCCGCATAACTCGCGGTGATGGAACGCCAACCCGCCGCCAGGGTGCTGGTGGTTAGAGTGGCCAACCCCGATCCGTTGAGCGCAGTGGCACCCAGCGGCGTCGTCCCGTTGTAGAACGTCACGTAACCCGTGGGTGAGGCACCCGTCACCGTGGCGGTGAATGTCACCGCAGTGCCCAGGTTGGACGGGTTGGGGCCGCTTGTTAGAGAGAGGGCCGTTGAGGTGGCCGCGCGCGTTTCGTTCACGGTGTGAGTGAGCGGCGAGGAGGCGGCGGCCGGGTTGCCCGCGTTGCCCGCATACTGGGCGGTGAGGGTGTGAGTTCCGCCTGTGAGGGTGTCGGTGGTGACGCTGGCGTGATAGGTGCCGTCCAGTGCGCTGGTGCCGATGAGGGTGAGACCGTCATAGATCTTCACATTGCCAGTGGGCGCGCTGCCCGCCACGGTGGCCGTGAAGGCGACCGCCGCTCCTCCGTTAGATGGGTTGCTCCCGCTCGTGCGTGCCAGCGTGACGACGGTGGGCGACAAGGTGCCCACCGTCACCGTGCCGGGCCCGACGAAGCGCGTGTCATCCTTGAAGGTGGCCGTCGAGGCGGACGAACCGTAAGTGCCGTTTGCTTGGGCGCTGCCGGCATTGAAGGTCAGCGCGGAAACCTGGCGCGTGCCGATATAGTCAAGGCGCACCTTGGCCCCGGTGCTGATGTCCAGCGGGCCGGTGCCCAGCGCGTTGGAACGAGTGAAGGCGAGCACCCCGCTCTGGACCTTGGTCGCGCCGGTGTACGTGTTAGATCCGGAGAGCGTCCAAGTGCCCGTGCAGGTGCTGTTACCGGTGCCTGCCATGGTCACGCTGGTGGCGGTTTTATCCGTCAGACCTAACAAACTATCGCCGATGCTGCCGCTGATCTCGCCCTGGCCCGGCGAATTGCCGGTGTTCAAGCCGTTGAGATTGCGCAACGTGAGGGTCTTGCGGTTGTCGGCACCGGCCGATCCGGGAATGAGCAGGTTGCTGGTGAATTTGAGCAGTCCGCTTTGGCCGCTCGGGAATGGGGTGATGCCCGCGCCGGTTCCATTCTGCGTGAGGGTTGCCCCGCCGGTGGTCGAGGTGAGCTTGATGATGCGGTCGGTGGTTTCACCCGCGCCAACATAGAGCAAGGTGGAGTTGGCACCCATTGAGAGGGTTCCGTTGGCTGCGGTGGTGGGCGCACCCAAGGTGCTCGACACCGCGCCGCCCGTCACGCTGTTGAGTGAAGCGACTTGCAGCGTGCCGTTGGCCACGGACGTCGGCCCGCTGAAAGTGTTGGTTGCGGAAAGCCGCAGCACGCCGCCCGTGAGCGACCAGCCACCGGCACCGCGGATCGTATTGCTGAATAGCATGGCGTTGGCGGCATTGATAGAGATGACTGAATTGAGGGCCACCGTCCCGCTGCAACTGTCACCAAAACCGTTGCCCGCGTTGATCGTGCCGCCATTGAGGATCAGGTTGTTCGAAAAATCGACATGCTCCAACGAGAGGTAGGCCCCGCTGTTGAGGGTGACCGGGCCGGTACCCAATCCCGTATTGGTCACAAACACATAGATATCGCCGGTGTTGATGGTGGTGCCACCGCTGTAGGTGTTCGCATGGTCGATGCGCAGGGAGCCCGGTCCATTCTTGGTCAAGCTGCCCGTGCCGGAGATCAAACCCTGCAGGACGAGTTGCCCGGAACCGGTTCCCCCGACCGTGGTATTGGCGGCCAGCGCCATGGCGTTGGTCACCACCAGCGCGTTGGCGCTATTCTCATTGATCTGCGGCAGATTGGCACCGTTGGCACCAAAGGTCAGGCTGTTGCCCGCAATGGCCGCGCCCGTCCCATTGTAGTTGAACTCATTGAGCTGGAACCCGGCCGTTAGATCGCTCGTGGCGGTATAAGTCCCGGTCGCGTTGATGTTGAGCACATAACTCGCGAGGCCTGCGGTGGCCGGAGCTGCGGGGGTACCGGCATTGTTGGTCCAGTTAGAGGCGGCGCTCCAATTGCCCGAGGCAGTGCTCGTCCAGTTGAAGGTGGTGGCCAACACCACCACCGAGATGCCCGACTGCGTGCCGGTGATCGACGAGGTGATCGTGTCGGTGGCAGTGAGGGTGCGCGTACCGAGCGTGTTGAGCGTCACGCTGCCGAAGGCATGCACGCCGGCGTCGCCACTCACAAAAGCATAACTTCCCGGCAACGTCGCCGCACCATCGTTGCTGGTCAAAACCACCGTGCCCGTGTAACCGGTGGCCACGTTGCCATTGCTGTCCTTGGCCGTGACCGTCACGCTGCCTGCCGTGCCCTGCACTTGCGGGCTCGGGAAACCGGCCACCGTAAGAGTGGTTGCCGCACCCGACACCACGGAAAAGGCAGAGCTGTTAGCCGGTAGCAGGATATCTCCGCTGGTGCGGGTGGCGGCAAGCACCACGCCGCTTTCCGCTTTGCTGTAGGTCACTCCGCTGATAGTGACCGAACTGTTGCCGGTGGTGAGGGTGCCGGTTAGGCTGCCGCCCAAGGTCCCGCTGCCGGTGTTGCGGCTGAGGCTCACCACGGTATTGGCGGTGACCGCACGCGCCGAGCCATCCAGGTTCTGGACCTGCACTGTGACACTGAAGGGTGTGCCAGCCACCGGGCTGGAGCCGCCATTGATATCGGTGAGCGCCAGTCTTCCCGCATCCGGAGCGACCACCACAAAGGTGTTGGTGGCAGTGGTGGCCGTCACGGGGGTAGCCGAACTATCGGTCACCGTCGCGTAGATCCCATAAGTGCCGGATGCCAGTACGCCAAGACTCACACTGTAGGGCGAGCCGGAAGATCCGGCCAGCGTATAGGTGCCGCCGTTGAAGTTGGTAAAATAGCTCACCGTAAAGGGCGCGGTCCCATTCATGCCCGCGACCACCGTGGCTGTCGCGGATATTACCGCGTTGTTGAAAAGCAATTGATTGTCCTGCGGGGCGCTCATCGCCACCGATAGCGGAATGAACGGATAGCTAACAATCACGGTGCCGGCTTGGCCTGCGGTGCTGCCGCTGGGGTAAACCGCCGTGCCACCGCCACCTGCGTTGCCAGACCCGCTGCCACCCACGCCTTGAATGAGGCCGGTGTAAGGCGAATTGTTAAAGAATGCTCCACCTCCACCGCCCGCGTAGGCGACGGCTCCTCCGCTGATAGAAAAGATCAAGCCGGGGCCGCCGTTGCCTGGCTGGCCGTTGGTGCCGGTGGCAGGCAGATTGTGGCCGTCAATGCCAACTCCCCCCGCCCCGCCGCCGCCGCCGCCGGCGGCTTGGGCCTGCCCGCCGCCGATGCTCGCCCCACCATGGTATCCTTGACCGCTCGTACCTAAGCCGCCCGCTATGGAACCCCAAGGAATCACGTCGCTGCCGCCGCCTGAGCCGCCAACGCCACCTTGACCGCTTGCCGCAGACCATTGGGACCCGCCGGCACCACCGCCCACGGCCGTCACCGTGCCGAAGTTGGAATTGCTACCCTTGCTGGCACCCGTGGCACCCGTGGTCCCACCGGTGCCGACGGTGACCGAAACAGCGGCCCCCGGTGTCACCGCATAGCTCGACGCCACGGCACCCGCCTCGGACCCGTAGTAGAGCAGCCCGCCCGCCCCCCCGCCAGCTGCGCTACCACCTGTCCCGCCGCCGCCGCCGCCGCCGACGGTCAGCAACTGAATGGAGGTCACACCAGTCGGGACCGTCCAGGTGCCGCTGCCGGCAGTGAACTTGGTGACCACGTTGCCGCCGATGATTTCGGTGGTGGATGTTAGAGCGGCGGACGCGCATGGCGCCGCCGCTAGAGTGAGGCCGGCGAGTGCCAGCAGGGTGCGGGTGATGAGCGGGTTGGTTGTCATGTGCAGAGGGTGTCTGTATTTTCGGGGGGATTGGCTGGGGGCTACTTGCCCGGAAACCGTCGCGGCGGTCTAACGGACCACACCGGTGAGTGGGCGCGTTCCGGGCAACCGGAAAAGTACGCAAAAACCGCAAACTTGTCATGTCACCTAATCAGGCGACACGGAGCGGAAGAAGCAGCAAGAGGGAGAAAGCACGAAATTTTAAGCACTAAATCCTAAACGCAGTGAATTCAACCCCGAGCCCGGCGCATTCTCCAGATATGGAACAGCCACGGGCACGCGCCGCGAGATGCGGCACGCCCAATGGCGATTTTTTAATTTTTAATTTTTGATGAAAGACAAGAAGTCATCGCGAAGCCCTCTTCAATCCAAAATCTAAAATCCAAAATCTAAAATCCAAAATCTAAAATCCAAAATCTAAAA
>JBAXOP010000185.1:0-10565 GCA_037133195.1 Verrucomicrobiota bacterium
GTGCCTTTGGGGGTGTAGCGCAATTCGGGATCCCGGGTGAGATTGCCGATGAGCATGACTTTATTTAAATTGGCCATAACTGGGAGGAACGGGTGTTTTTGAGTAGGTGGGAAGCCGACGGGTGCCGCCGCTCAGAGCATCTGACGGTCTCAGGCGACGCGTTGGAAATGCTGCAAGTGGACTTTGCCGTTGAGACGCAGCCGGGCTTGGAGCTTGGACACGATGTCTGGGCTGCCGGTGAAAAGGTAATTAACGTAGTGGCCGGCTTCGAGGTGACGGGCGTTATAGGCAAATTGACGGCGGCCGAGCTGGGCAACCTTGTCGATTGCGCCGCCTTCGGCTTCGATTTCCCGGGCGATGGAACTCACGAGTTCGTCGAGAGTTCCGTCCAGGGACTTGGTGTTAAGGACGATCAGGCCTTGGTATTTGCGACTCATCGGTAGGAGGATTGGGTGGATTGCTGCGGGGGTGATATCGGTTCGCCGCGGCGGCGATACCTTGTGAACGGGCAACTTGCACCGCTTCCAGCGCCGTGGCAAGCATGTTTTCACACAACGGGCGTTCTTCGGGCGTGAAAGTGCCCAGCACATGGCCGACCATGCCCGCAGGCTGGCTGGCACCGATGCCGAGTTTTAGGCGGGCAAAGTCATCTCGGCCGAGGTGTTGGAGGATGGATTTGATTCCGTTGTGGCCGCCGGCGCTGCCTTTTTCTCGAAACCGCAAAGCTCCCAGTGGCAATGCCGCATCGTCATAAACGACGAGCATCTGGTCCGGGGTCCACTTGTAATAAGCCAGGATTTGCTGCACCGCCCGTCCGCTGAGGTTCATAAATGTTTGCGGCTTGAGCAACAGCGTGCCTCCCCCGGGCAGCTTCGCCAGATGGCTCTGCCACCGCGGCATCGTCTGAAACACCACCCCCTCGGCTGCCGCCAATCGGTCCACCACCATGAAACCGACGTTATGGCGGGTCGCCGCGTATTGCCGCCCAGGGTTACCGAGGCCGACGATGAGGGAATAGGACATGCCCGAGACGATACCCAGCACAACGCATCTGCAAAGCCCGCTTTTGGCCAAACCGCCGCTTTTGTCAGCCGCACGCTGTAGAAGACTGAAGACTGAAAAAGGCGAAAGGCCGGACATTCTGAACACCGGACTATTTCTCTGTCCCCATGTCCATAACGGGCCACAGCCGGGACAAGTTACGGAGCGCTGGCTTCAGCCGGCGCGTATTGCTAGCTCAAGCCAGCGCTCCATAGAGCAGCCCAAGTCACTCAACGTTCCACGCTCCAAAGCGTGCTCGGGTTCTGGTGCTAGAAAGGAAGATGGGAACCACAGAATGCACGGAATGCACAGAGTGGGTGCTCCCGCGCCTCTCATGAGCTTTTTCATCTACTCTTCTCCTGCGTCTTATCCTCTTGCGTCTTGCGTCTTTCCTGCAATTGGCCACAACCGGCGGCCACGTCGATGCCGCGGCGCTGGCGCAACGTGCAAGGGAATCCGGCAGCCCGCAAGACACGCTGGAAGGCGTGGCCCGCAGTGCTGGGTGTTCCGCTAAAGCCGCTAGTGGGGTTGAGCGGAATAAGATTGATGTGGACGTCCATGCCTCTCAGCAACGCGGCCAGGCGCTCCGCCGTTTCTAACGAATCATTGCGGCCCGCCACCAGCGTCCATTCGATAAAAATCCGCTTGCCAGTGAGCACGCCGTAAGTCCGGCAGGCAGCTGTCAATTCTGCTAGGCTCCATTGTTTGCTCACCGGCACCAAGGCCGCGCGTTCAGCTTCCGTCGAGCCATGCAAGCTCACCGCGAGGCGGTACGGCCGGCCTTCTGCGGCCATGCGCAAAATCCCGGGCACCACGCCTACGGTGCTGATGGAAATTTTTGATGGGCCGATATTGATGCCGCGCACGCTGGAGATGGCATCGAGGGCCTGCATCACAGCGGTGTAGTTATGCAGGGGTTCGCCCATGCCCATGAGAACGAGGTTGCGTAGGCGGCGCTGTGGGTGGGTGGCGTGCAAGACGCGGCGGGCATGCATGACTTGGGCAATAATTTCCCCTGGCCGCAGGTGGCGGACAAATCCCATCTGGCCGGTGGCACAAAACACGCATCCCATCGCGCAGCCCACCTGGGTACTGACGCAAGCGGTGTAGCGGCCATCGTAGCCCATGAGCACGGTCTCGACGCAATGGCCGTCGCGCAGGCGCAGCAGATATTTGCGTGTCAGCAAATCGTTGCTATGGGATTCATCCACCACATCCGGCGCATCGAGGAAAAACCCCATACCTTCCCCCACCGCGCTTTCCAGCCAGCGTTGCAGCGGCGGTGAAAACTGGTCTATCGGGTCCAACTCGCCGTGAAAATGCAAGGCTCGCCACAGCGCCTTGGCATGATGCTCGGAGACACCGGCCGCTCGCAACTCGCTCTCCATTGCGGCGAAGTCGAGGTCGTGCAGTGAGCGGGGTGGGCAAGTGGTCATGACGCCCCATCTTAATAATCAGGGTTGCCTGCCGACAAAACAAAAAATCCCCTCCCTGATTCTTATTTACGGGCTACGCGAAGGAGCGCTGGCTTCAGCCGGCGCGTTTGGTCGGCAGAAGCCGGCGCTCTGAAAATTCACAGTTCCTGAGTTAGGTGGAAAATGAATTGGCACATTTTGACGTTCAGACGATCACAATGTCATCGAAACGCAGAGGCGCGGATAACGCCAGTGATTGTCTGGGCAGACGCCGGCATGGCTGCCACGAGGATGATTGCGACGATCGCAAGCGGATTGATTTGGTTTTTGAAAGTGAGTACATAACGGGTAGGAGACTTACTTGCGGTTTTTCAAAGAAATCCGGATGCGCCGCCCGCCGCAGGTTTCGCCGTCGACGGCGACGATGGCGCTGCGCCCCTGAATCTCGGCCCGCAAGTGCTTGGGCGCGGCCCGGCACAGCGCGTGGTCGGCAGGCGCCAACTCGACGGTGAGTTCAAACCCGTCGCCGACCGCCGCCACGGTGTAGCGGTAATGCAAAACAGCGACCGCTAGAAACGGGTCGAGGAGGTCGTGCAACACGCGTTTGGCACCATGCAAGAATGGCGCGGCGGCCACCACCTCATGCCAGACGACGGTGGGTTCGGCGATGCAGGGGACCCGAGCCAAGAGGATGGCGAGCATCGCCAGCACCCCGCTGGGGCCGCCCTCGAAAGGTTCGGCGTAAAGCACGCCCTCGGCCAAAAAAAGTGCCAACCGCTCGTGGTGGTGCGAGGACGCCAGACTGAAACGGCCGGCGTCATCAAACTCCAACACCAAATCCTCCTGCGTGCCGCAATTATCAAACTCATAAGTGCCCGGCAACCACCCGCTGAAGCACCCGTGCAGAGCCGCCGATGGCACTGCCGGCCGCAGCCGCGCGTCTTGCTTGGGAACCCCGGAGAGGTGATAGATTTCCTCGCCGCTGTGCGCATCGCGCTCGATGTAATGTTTCAGCACAAAGGGCACGGTGGGCGCTCCGGGCAAGGGGCCGGCTTGCACGTGCAGATGCAGGTGGGGCACCGGCGAACGACCGGAATTCCCACAATTACCTAGAAATGTCCCGTCCCGCACCCGTTGTCCCGGCGTCACCGCCACCGAGCCCAGTTGAAAATGCGCCAGCATCACATGAAAGCCCGCATCTGCCCGCAGCATCACATAATTCCCCCAATTCGCCTGCGGGTTGTTGTGGCCCACCGCGTTGTCTGGCACCTGGTTTTCCACTGCCGCCACCGAGCCGCTCACCGGACAATAGACCGGTGTTTCAAAAATCCCGAAGTCACGCAACTCCCCGCTCCCCGCATTCCACGATCCAGCTCCGCCCGGCACCTCAAAATCCAAGGCATGGCGCCACCACCCCCGATGCGTGAGCGCCCCGTCAAACCCCTGTGTCACCACCCGCTCACCCACCCCTGGCAAATACACCGCCGGCTTGTAAAAATCCGGAAAGCGCAGCGCGTTGATCTGCATCAGCCGCGCGATAGCTTCCGGTTGCAGCGTGGTCCATGGCGAGGCTAACAATCCCGCCGGACGCGTCAACAACCGCAATGCCGCCATCGTCCCTAACACAACCAGGTTGTACGGCAAAGCCCCCGCACTCAGCCCGAACCACCCCAGCCACACGCTCAGCGCCACCGCCACCAGCGCGGTGCAGCCACCGCCGGCCACCGCCAACAGCAGGCTCGCACGATTCGGCACTTGATAGCCAGCCCCCAAGGCCACCCCGGCTAGCAGAAAATTGAATCCGCACCACGCCGTGCCCGTCGCGCCCAACGGCAGACCTAACATGTGCAGCGTCAGCGCGCCGGCCACGTAGCCGAGCGTAGCCATCAGCGCGCCCAGCGGCGAGCTGAGCACCAGCGCCACATAGACTAAGATGCCTGCCCCATCCGACGCCTGGAAGACCATCGCCGCAAACGCCCGGAAAAATCCCCGCAGCACTTCCGGCATCGCTAACAAATCCATCTGACTCGCGGCCGCCGCGGCCTGCGCCACCCCCTGCCCGCCAGACCCCACGCCGGTGAAGTGCAACAAACACACCACCAGCACCGCCGGCAAGCTCTGCACCGACAGCCCGACCCGCGAGCCAATCCAGCCTTGCATGCCAACGGTCAGCAGCAGTGAAAATGCCACGGCCGCCGCCCATAACATCACAATCACTCCGGGTGCCCAGCCGCCCACGCGCCCGGCCAACACCACCGCGCTGCAGGCTAACAACGGATTGAACAACGCAAAGCCGCTGCGGATCCAGCTGCGGTCCACCTGCAACACCCAGGCCAGGCAGGCCGCGGCCAGCACCCCGGCCAGTCCGGCCACGCCCACCCACGGGACTAACAGATTTAGCGCGAGCATGGCCCAACCGAAACGCGCATCGGTGGAATAGAAGATGACCGCATAGGTGCGCGGCAAGGCGGCAATGATCGAGCGCGGCAGGGATTTTTCATCCGCCAGGCGGTGGGCTCCTTGGGGAAACGGAATCATGCTTCATGGCGGCCGGCGGCCGCGGTTAGGTTGTCGGCCTGCGCCAGATACCCCGGCACCTGCTCGGGCCCTTGCACGTCCTCGAGCACCTCGCGCTGCCGGATCAGATGCACCCGGCGCGCCGGATCGATCAAGACCACCGCCGGCCGATAGGCGATGAACTGCATCGACTGGGTCATATTATAAGCCCCCACCGGATGCATCACCACCGCATCCCCGGCTTTCAGATCGGGCAACGCGGCCTCCTCGCGGATGACGTCGATGTTCATACACAGACAGCCGTACACCGTGGTCGGCTGCATCCCTGGCGCAGCTTGCGATGCCGGATAAATCGACGGCTGGTACCATGCCGTGGTATATAAAATATTGATGCCCGCATCCAGCACCACCGCGTTGCGCCGGGTACTGCCCAGCCCGTTGGCAACGCCACCCTTGCCATAAGAACGCATCGCCGAGGCCACCGCCGGACCGCCTTTGCCATAGGCGGCCAACGCGCCATTGGCATCGGGCAAGCGGCGTTGTTTCACCGCCACCACGCTCGACACCAGATAGCCCGCCTCGTCCACCAGCGCGCGGCCGGTTTCCAGATATAACTTTGGCAGTTGGCAGCCTTGCGGCCATGCTTGTTTGATCGTGCCGCAAATCGCGCTGGCGTAGTCATCAAAACTCGGCGTCGCTTGCTCCGGCGGCAGGTATTGGCCGTGGAGCCGCGCATGCGAGGCAAAGCCACCGCCCAGATTGAGGTATTCCACCAGCGCGCCGCCCGCCTCTTGCGCGGCGATGGCCAACCCGACCACCGCTTTGGCGGCCGTGGCATAGGCACCCGAGTCTAACATGAACGTACCTACGTGGCAATGGATCCCGCGAATCCGCAGGCGGGTGTTGGCGCGCGTCCAAGTCATCATCCGCAGTGCTTCGCCGTCGTCCGCATTAAAGCCGAACTTCGACCACACCGCATGCGTGCCGGTATCCACATGCACGCGGATGCCCACCGCGATGGTCATCTGCAATTCCTCGGCCAAGCGTGCCAGGGCCACGATCTCATCGCGATTGTCCACTTGAATCATGGCGCCCTCGCTCACCGCGCGGCGCAACGATTCCACGCTTTTCCACGGCCCGTTGTAGATGATTTGATCGCCCGGCATGCCGTTGTGGCGGGCCTTTTCGTATTCAAATCCCGACACCACTTCGGCGATCGAGCCTTCCTGGTGAAACACCCGGCAGATCGCGTTGAGATAGTTCGTCTTGTACGACCACGCAAACGTCACGTCCGGATAGACCGACTCAAACGCCTGGCGTGCCGCGCGGATTTTCTCCCGCAGACTGCTCTCGGAAAATACAAATAGCGGGCTGCCGTGCGTTTCTATCAGTTGACTCACGGCCACCCCGGCGATTGTGTCCATCACGGGCACGCGGCCCAATCGTTGTGGATTGGCGGTGGCTTGGGAAACCCGGCGGATCGTCGGGGCGACATACGATGGAAGGTTCATGCTGGTAGGGAGTTTGTTGTTAAATTGTGGTTGGTGGAATTTGGCAGCGCGTCGAGCAGGGCGGATATTTGCCCCATATCGCCGGTCACCTCGATTTGGTGACGCAGGAAAAACCTGCCGGGCGCGGGTGTGGGCAGCGGCCTAACCGGCCGTTGGAGCAACCACTCGACCCAGGCGGCGGGAAAGTTGGCACCGAGTTGGGCGGGAAACCCGACCCAGGCCGGAAAGCGCGGATTAATCTCAATGAGCCGGTAGCCATCGTCGCGCTGGTCGCGGATGAATTCCAACTCAAACGGCCCGCACCACCGCGTCTCGGCCATCACCCGCCGGGTGATTTCATCCAGCCGTGAGTCGTGCACCACCACCGAACCATTGCCCTTGCCCTTGTCGCTGATGATCAATTTGCGCAGCGTACACTGGCCTAACAAGCCACCCGCGCCGTCGCCCAGACCCATCACGTTGAACTCGGTGCCTAACAATGGCTCCTGCACCAGCAACGGTGGCCCCCAATCGGCGAGGATGGCCGCCGCCGCCGCCGCCAGTGCCGCAGGGGTGTGCACCAACACCGCA
This sequence comes from Verrucomicrobiota bacterium, assembly GCA_037133195.1. Taxonomy (GTDB): domain Bacteria; phylum Verrucomicrobiota; class Verrucomicrobiia; order Verrucomicrobiales; family Akkermansiaceae; genus Luteolibacter. The sequence continues at coordinate 7,055 of JBAXOP010000185.1, forward strand.
TCATAGAACGGTCCTTTCAGAAACACCGGGTAACCCGCCGACTCCGCACGTTCGAGCGCTTCACCGACGTCGCCGGCAACCGCAGTGGCGGGAACGGCCACCCCGCAGCGGGCGGCCAAGTCCGCCAACTTGGCCTTGCCGCAGCTCGCCAGAGTCGCTGGATCGGGCAAGCGCACCCCGAGGCCCATCTCCGCCAGCTCCGCCGCCGCCCCGGCTAACATCACAATCTCGGCGTCCAAGGTCGGAATAAACCAGTCAAACGGCGTGGCGGCACGCACTTCCGCCAGCCGCGTCAGATAGGCGGCGAGGCCCGCAGTCGGATAGGGCATGGCGTGACACACGTCCGGACCATCCGTCGCGTACACGCCGCTTTCAAACGCGTTGTACACCAGGCCGACGATGCAAGCGTCCGGCCAGGCCTGGCGGATGGCCCCGGCGATGGAGGCACCGGGTTGCGGGTTTTCGCCACGGTGCATGCCGCTCACGGCAATTCTGATAGGTTTCATAACCAGCCGAGTTGTTTGAGGTCCCACAGGAAGGCATCCACGTCGCAGCGCACGCTGATGCGCTCGACGCCATGGCTGGCGACGAGTTCCGCGACCAATTCGTCAATGGTGGCGCCGCGTTGCAAGCCGCGCAGACACCGCAGCCCGGTGGCGCTCACTTGATAGCTTTCGCCGGTGTTAGGGTCGAAGACAAAGCCGCGCTCGTTGAGCATCAAATCGCTCAAGCGAGTGCTATCGGGTTCCAGGTTCATGGTGTGTTGTTGGTTTGATGGGTGATTTTCTACTTGGTGGCCTCCAGTCCTTGTCTGGCATATCGATAGTCCGGGTTGATGCTCACCAAGCGTCGGAACAACTGCCGCGCCTCCGCTCGCTGCCCCTTGTAATACTCCGACCACGCCGCCCCGCTGATCGCATCGGTATCTTCCGGGTACAACGCCATCACGCAGCGGTACCGGCCGAGCGCCTTCGCGTAATCCTTGGCCTGATACGCCCCCCACGCCACCGCCTGCAACGCCCGATAATTCGTCGGCTCCAATTGCAGCACCATGTCCCCTGCCCGCGCCGCCGCCGCCACATCTCCTTGGTCTTGGGCGATGGTCAGCAGCCCCAGGCGCGGACTCAGCGCAATGCTTTGCTGCCTCATCGCACTGGCGTAATGCCGACTCGCCTCGTCGTATTTCTTCTGCCCGTATGCCAGCCACCCCGCACGCATCGTCGCTAGATAGCCATCTCCGCCGCTTCTGGCATAGGCGGCGGTCTTGGCCAGCGCCGCTTCCAGCTCGCCGCTTTTTTCGGCGCTCAACGACGCTTGCCACAGTCCGCCTAACATTTCTTCCTTGGACTTGCGTCCACTTTGATCGGTGGTGCCCGTGGCAAGGGCGATGACCGGCAACAACAGTAATAGGGCTCGTTTCATGGGGGTTTGGGTTGAGGTTCGTACGCACTCTGCCATCCCTTTGTTAAGCCCGTATGTCGGCCAAGCGGAAAATTGTTAAGATTTGGTAAGCACCCGCCGAGTCCTTCAACCTCCCGAGTCACTTGAAGATTTACCGGTAGAGAGCACAGAGCACACGGAATGAAGAGCTTGGGTTTTCAATCAGCGCAGCAGCGCCCCATCTGTGTATTCCGTGCATTCCGTGGTCAAAAATTCTTCTAACCAAAGAGGCGCAGAGGCCGCAAAGGAGAATGGGTGACAGCAGAAGACTCAAGACCCAAGAGAAGAGCAGATGTAGAAGCGTTGCGCTCTCTTATCTTGTCTTGGGTCTTGTGTCTTGCGTCTTGTCGTCTTGTCGTCTTGCGTCTTCGCTAGGCGGCACACTGACTGGAATTGTCAGGCTGACGGCAAACCCGCCGTCGGCAGGCAGGAAGGCGCTGGCGGAGCCGCCACAGGCCTCGATGGCGCTTCGCACGATGGCTAGGCCGAGGCCGCTGCCGCCGGTATCTCGGCTGCGGGAGCGGTCGGGCCGATAGAACGGCTCGAACAGGCGCGGGAGTTCTTCGGGTGGCACGCCGGGGCCATTGTCGGCGATGGTGAGAGTGGCGGCATCCGGGCTGCGGGTGGCGCAGATGCTGACGTGAGCGGTGGGGCCGGCGTGAATGGCGGAATTGCGCAGCACATTGCCAATGGCTCGCGCGAGAAGTGCTGCGTCGGCGCTAACGTGAAGCTGTGGCGGAATCTCAATATCGAGGGGGAGACTGGCGGCTTCGCGGGCGGCAACTTCACGGACGATCTGGTCTAACAGAATCGACCGGAGCTGCGCCGGACGGTTTTTGGCACGGGAGAAGGCGAGGATTTCCTCGATGAGGGTGGCGAGTTCTGCGGCTTCGGCATCGATGGCAGCGAGGTCTGCCTGGTGGTTTTCGCCGAGTTTCATTTCGAGGATACCCACGCCGGTGCGAAGCCTGGCGAGCGGCGCGCACAGTTCATGGGAGGCATCGCCTAGAAAGCGCTTTTGGCCCGTGATGAGCAGATCAAGACGAGCCGCCATCGACTGAATCGCGTGCCCCAGACCGGCCAGCTCGTCATGGCCTCGCGGTGGCAGGGAAACCTCGAAATGGCCGGCTGCGATGCCCTCGGTGGCCACCGTCAGGCGGTGGAGGTAGCGGGTGATGCCAAGAATGAATGGCGTCCAAAACGCCAGGCTCAGGGCCAGCACACCGAGGCCACCCCACAGCCAGGGTTTGAGGTCAAAAAACATCCCCGAACCATCCAGTTGGGCGGCACGGATGAGCAGCAGATTGTGATGCATCGGTTGCCCAAAGTGGCCGGGAAAACTGAGATGCACCCCTGCCCAGTAACCGTCGCCACCCTCACCCCGCAGCAAAAACACCGCCCGGGCGGGTGGCGTCCGGCCTAGCAAATCCTTGACCGCCTGATCCGTCGGTGGCGGATTATTCAAGCGCGGCGGGTTGCGGACCCCCGGCGGACCGCTCTCATCCGGCGGTCCATCGAAATGCCCCAGCGGTGGACCGCGGCGATCGGCTGGGACTTGTTCGGGACCGGGCGGCAACGCGGTGTTGGCGCGGCGAATCACGTTCGCCGGAATTGTCAGGGGAAATTGCTTGGGAAACGCCGGATCGTAGATGGCCGCGACGACGTTCTTGGCGGAGGCCAACGGCAGCAACGCACGGTTCCACTCGCCGGGGGCCTTGTCGATCATGACGACCTGCGCGGCATCGCCAAACGCCCGCAGCCGCTCCCCGGCGGCACCGCTGAGCAACGAATCCAGCCCGAGCCCTAACTGCCAGGCCACAAACCCGACAAACGCGACCAGCAACACTAACAGGTGCAGCAATAACCAGCCTAACGCCTTGACCAGCAGCGACGCGTGCAAGCGTGATTTCATGACGTGTGAGGAGCAGGGGTTTCGGGTTCGTGCAGCGAGTAGCCGATGCCGCGGATGGTGTGGATAAACCGGGGATTTTTCGCATCATCGCCGAGTTTTTTGCGCAACGATGAGACATGCACATCGATTGAGCGATCAAACACATCGAAGCGGCGTTCG
>JBAXOP010000186.1:0-10441 GCA_037133195.1 Verrucomicrobiota bacterium
CATGGTTCAATCTGTTCAGGAGTCAGAAATAGACAAATGGAAACAGAGATTACGGACGCCCACGATCCCGACATAGCTGACGAGCAGGACGTTCATCATCTCGCGGACGTTGAACACCTCCGACCAGATCTGGGCGGCGGCATAGAGCAGTTCCGGCACGGCAATCGCGTAGGCCAGCGTCGTCGTCTTCACGAGGTTGACGAGGTTGTTGTTCAGCGAGGGCAGGCTGATGCGGAACGCCAGCGGCCACACGACGTGCCGGTATGTGCCCAGCCGCGAGTAGCCCAGCGACTCCGCCGCCTCCACGGTCGCGGTGGGAACCGCCTCGATCCCTGACCTGAAGATCTCGACGTTGAACGCGTCTCCTTGGGCACGCCGGCTAAAGCCAGCGCTCCATAAGAAGGGGCGCGCCACAGAGATGTCTAACAACTGAGTTTCAGTCAGTTAGTCCTGCGTGCCATCGTGGCCAAGAATGCTCTTGGTGGTTTTCATATCGAGGGCGCGTTGTTGTTTCCAAGAATTGACTTCCGGCTCAGGATATACCCCGCGGCGCGCATCAACCTGGGCGTTGGATGGCTTGCCGAAGCGTTTGCCACCATCCTCCTGGGCGGGGGATGTTGAGAAATCGCCGGTTTGGTAATCATCGTGGACGGCCGCGGCTGTGCCAGACTCATGCGCGCCGTCGTGTTGGATACGCGACGGGGTGTTGAAACGCTTGCCGTCGGTGTTGCCGGAATAGGTTTTGCTAGGCACCTCCTTGGTTTCGCCGCTATATTCGGGTTTGGCGTATGCAGTGGTCTTGTAGGATTTGGTGAGGGTCGATGCCTCGGTGAAGTGGACCGACTGACGGTCGCTATCATACGCACTGAATTTCTTCACGTCGTCGGGCCACTGGCCGTTGGCACCTTGTTTGACCGGCGGCCCGTTGAATCGTTGGGACATGGATTTTGCCGCAGCAGGGGAGGTGGACGTGTCGGCGGATGGCTGGGTGGCGCAAGACACGAAGCACAGAAACAATGGCAGCAGAACAATGCGGATCATACGGAGATAGCTGAATCTCAATGTATTATTTCAAATTTCAAATCTCAAATCTCAAATCTCAAATCTCAGATTTTTCAGATTTCGAATTTTCTTCCATCAGTGAGAGGCGATGGATTGTTCGAGTTTAGAATCGGGGATAGCGCCGCGTTCGAGGGCTTGTTGGTAGTAGCTGCGGGCGTCCTCGAAGCGTTTGTTATGGGCGCAGAGCAGGGCGAGATTGAAATAGGGTTCGCTGGGGATCGGATCGGTGCGGATCGCCTCTTTGTAGAGTGTCTCGCTTTCTGCGGGGCGGCCGAGGCGGTACACGATGGTGGCGAGCAGGTTCTGGGTTTTGGCGTCGTCTGGGGCGAGGGAGATACTGCGGCGCACGCTCTGTTCGGCGGCCGAGAGGTCACCGAGGGTCATGCGGGCGACGCCGAGCATGCGGTGGGCGTAGGGGTTGTTGTCATCGAGTTGGATGGCGCGGCGGAACGTGTCGGCGGCGGCGGCGGGGTCATTGAGGCGGAGGTTGACGACACCGAGTTTGCACAGGGAGGATACGTGGCCGGGGTGGTCTTCGAGGATGAGTTGGAATAATTCGCGAGCTGGCAGCAGGCGTTGGGAGGCAAACGCCTTGGTGGCGGCGCGGTCATAGACCTCGATATTTTTGCTGGAATGGAGGTTGGGAAGGGCGTCGGTTTGGAGGTTTTGTGCGGTGGGGGAGATGAGTTCGATATCGGCACGTCCGGCGATGAGGCGTTGTTCATCGACGGAGAGGGGGATTTCGTCGCCTTCTAGCAAGGTGATGGCGCTGCTGACATTGGCATCGGAGGCACCGAGTTGTTTGGCGGCTTCGATGAGGATTTGGCTAGCTTGGTGGCGGCGTTCCTGGGTGATGAGTTGGCGTTTGATGATGGCGCGCAACGTATCAATTTCTGCGGGATCGGCGGAGGTGCTGTTGTTGGCGAGGGCGTTTTGTTCTTGTTTGAGGCGGTTTTCGAGGTCGGCGAGGCGTTTATCCTGGGCGCGGCGGTCCTGATTGAGCCGGTTAATCTGTGACTTCGCCACCGCAAGATCACGCAAGGCATCGGTGAAATCATCCTTGGTCGCGTTGTTGTCTCGGTTGAGGGCATCAAGGGCTGCGGATTTTTCACGCAAATTTTTGGCGAGACCCATGTTTTGCTCGATCAGGTCTTGGACTCGGCCGGCTTCGTTGAGTTTGAGGAGGGCTTTCATTTGGTCGCGTTCGGCGACCAAGTCGTCGCGTTCGTCGCGCAGTTGGGTGAACGCGTCGTGGCTTTGCTGGAGTTGTTGTTGGAGACCGCTGATTTGTTGGTTGGCGGCGGCGAGATCCTGGGTTTTTTTGGTGAGCGACGCTTGCAGCGACTTGAGTTGTCGGCTCATTCCAGAGACGGTGGCGTTGGCGGTTTTGCGCTGGAGTTCGAGGTCGCGCTGGAGGTCGGCGGCACGTTGCGACACGACCTTGAGATCGGCTTCGAGAATGGCGACCTTGGAGAGCGTCTGGGTGTGTTCGCTGCGGCTTTGGGTGAGGGCCATGGCCATCGCCTCGCGTTCTTGTTCGAGTTTTTCGATGCGTTGGTTCAGGCCGTTGAGTTCACTTTCGACTGGGGCTTTGGCGAGGCGAGAGCGCAGGTTTTCGGCGTTGGCCTCCGCGGCATGCAACTGGTCTTTGAGTGAGTCGCGCAGCCGTTCGAGGTCGCGCACATGCTCGGCGCTGCGGGCCACATCTGCCGGTGGGGTCATTGAGTCATGGATGAGTTTGCGCAAGCGAGCGACCTCTGCATCGTTATCGTTGAGACGGCGTTCGGTCAAGGGATCCACCTTGAGGCTGGCGGGTGGCGGGGCGGTTGGCGGTGGGAAAGTGGCCCTGGCTGGAGATTTCTGGCCGCCTTCGAGTTCGGCGACGACGCGTTGTTCCTTGTTGCGTTGGGCCTCGGCCTTGGGCCGGAGTTGGGCGAGGGATTCGCGGGTTTTGGCGGCACGCCCGGCCACCATGGCAGGCTTCCATTGCGGGTAGTAGGTCGCCACCGAGTTGAGGAGCTTGGTGGCTTGCTCGAATTTAGCAAGCGCACCGAGGAAATTCTCGTCAGTTTCGTATTGCTCAGCGGAGCGGATTTCCAGGTAGGCTTGGAAATATACATCCGATGGATCAAACTGGGCGGACGCCACCGGCACCGTGGCTTGCGCCTGTGCCCCACCTCTCAGCCCGGCCCAACACAACACCACCCCCGCCAGCAAGAAAGCCGGAAATCGACGAAATTGGCTTGACCGCGACACCATGGGTGGGCGGCAGGCTGAGGCGGCTTGTGGGCGGATGCAAGGCGATTCTGAGGTGGGAGGGGGTGCAGGCGTGAAATTATCGAAATCCGGGATTGTCGCGCTGCGGTGTGGAGGCTAGCATTTTTGCCGAACCCTAATAGCAAACATGATGAGTTTTCAAGCGTCCGGCACTACCACCTACAATCGTTTTTTATTGCTTGTTGCCGGCTTGGGGGGGCTGTTGTACGGGATAGACGTGGGAATCATTGCAGGGGCGCTGCCCTATCTGCAAGCCACCTCGGGGCTGAGTGCCGGGGATTTGTCGTTCATTGTAGCCGCAGTGTTGGCCGGCAGTGTGATCTCGACGTTGTTTTCCGGATTGTTGTCGGATTGGCTGGGGCGCAAGCCGATGATGATCATCAGCGGCATCCTGTTTGTGGCGAGCATTCCGATGATCGCCCTTTCGCATGGCTTCGGGCCACTGGTGCTGGGGCGTTTGCTGCAAGGGATCAGCGCCGGGTTTGTGGGGGTGGCGGTGCCGCTGTACTTGGCGGAATGCCTGGGCGCGGCGAATCGCGGCAAAGGCACCGGGATTTTCCAATGGTTGCTTACACTTGGCATCGTGGCTGCGGCACTCATAGCCATGGGCTTCAGTGTGTGGTTGGGCAAGGTCGAGTTAGCGGGTGATGCGGACAAATTGTTTGCCGCGAAGAACCTCGCTTGGCGCAGTATTTTCTGGGTCTCGCTGCCACCGGGTGTGCTGTTTGTCATTGGCGCATCGCTGGTATCGGAGTCGCCACGCTGGTTATTCCGCAAGGGCCGCAAGGAGGCGGCTAAACTCGCGTTGTTGCGCTCGCGTACCCCGGCCGAGGCGGAGCTTGAGATGCAGGAGATGGCAACGGCAGCCACACAAGAGGCCGCGCAAAGTGCTAGCGGCTCCCACGCCAAAGAATCGCTGCTGCGGCGCAAATACCTCATTCCGTTTCTGATGGCCTGTGTGATTCTTGCTTGCAACCAAGCCACCGGGGTTAACTCCATCATCGGCTACAATGCCACCATTCTGATTCAGGCTGGTCTATCCGACGTGGCGGCGCACTGGGGCTACGTGATCCTCACCTCGGTGAATTTTCTAGTCACCATGGTGGGGGTCATGCTGGTGGACAAGAAAGGGCGCAAGTTCCTGTTATCACTAGGCAGCGCGGGCATCATTGCCTCGCTGATATGTGCGGCGCTGATGTTCAGCAAGACCGAAAAACAGCGGGTGGATTGTGCGGCCGCGGTCCAGGCGATGGTCACTCCCGACCAAGCGCTGAAACTCAATTTCAATCAGGAGACGGTGGCCAATTTGCTCGCCGGCAAGGCAGGTGCCGACCAGGTCAGCACGATGATCATCATCTATGCATACGGGGATTTCCGCGCGGCGACCAAGGTGGTGCGTTCCGATGATAAACTCACCGAGATTGCCATCGAGCGCGATAAGTCAGTCCCGGACAACAAGGTCAAGGCGTTTTTCGATAACCCGTTAGGTAAGCTGGATGCCGCTAGGGTGGCCCCGTTGAAAATCGAGAATGCGCTCGTCACGCCGGTGCCCAGCTCCAGCAGCGGTTGGCTCACCGCCTTGTGTATCTTCTGCTTCATGGCGTTTTTCGCGGTCGGCCCGGGCGTGTGCGTGTGGCTCGCGCTATCCGAATTGATGCCTACCCGCATCCGTTCCAACGGCATGGCCATTGCGCTGGTGATCAACCAGGTGGTTTCGACGGTCATCGCTGCGGTGTTTTTGCCGACGGTGGGTAAATATGGCTACGGCACGATGTTTTTCGGGTTTGCCGCATGCACGGTGGTCTATTTCATCACCGCGGCGTTTTTCTTGCCCGAAACCAAGGGCAAGACGCTCGAGGAAATTGCGGAGCATTTTGAAGGTAAACACCGGAAGGCGTGAGTCGGCCAATTGGCCCGCGTGGTGAAGAGAGCCATCGACGAGGTTCAACCATGAAAATAGCAGATCAATATCACAAATAGGTGGAGTGGAGCATCGGAAATCAGTGGCGGGGAGTCGTGGATTGCCTCTGTGAGGCGATCAATAAAAATGCTAGATCGGAATGAACCGGCGTCTTCCGCGTCCTCCACTCACGTGTGCGGGGTGGCCCGGATTTCGCGGCATTCAAACATTCCGTCACGGTGACGCAAACCGTGGGCGACGCCATCGCCACGGTGACGGTGAATGGCACACCCGTCGAATCCGGTTCCGCGGGTGCCGGATTCCACTCACGGTCGACACCCAATTCTGGTCCCTCTGACCTGGTGGGCTTCAACAATCGCAATTTCGGGCCGCTCAACATGATGATGAAACGCGCCGGGATGTCGGAATTGGACATCTTCAACCGAACCCGTGACATCTTCCTTTATTTCAACCTGCCATTTCTCCGTCTCAACCCCCACTCCCTGATCGCACAAATACGCCCGCACCAAGCCCTCCCGCGCTTTTTTCCCGTTCCCTTTCTTGCCGCCGCCCACTGCTTCCCCATAACTGCTCCAACGATAATCCGCCGGGTCTTTGACCATCCCCGCGCGCACCGGATTGAGGTCGATGTAGGCCGCCATCTTCCTCGCCTCCACCAATTCCACCGCCACTCCCGCCACCACCACCTCGGTGTATAGCCCGCCAAGACGTCGCAGCAACTCTTCGTCACTCAGCCCTCCTGCTTCCATCCGCGGCACTTCCAGCAGTATATGAAAGGGGTTAGATATCACGCAATACGACTAGACCCGGCAGCCCGAAAAATTCTCATACATCCGAAAAAACATCCGGAACGCCTCGCACTCCCTCTCCTCATACACAAACCGCCGGTCCACCACTCGGCTAATGCAATGGTAAATCACCGGCTTCGTCGCCGAACCCTTTCAACCCGCTAGCCATCGGGATTTACGCATGTAACCACCCTAGCACCGAAAACAGCACAATCCACAAGCTTCTCTACTATTTATCTGTCACCCTGTAATCACGGCAAAGAAGCCGCGACCTCTGAGTCGCACTCCCGTTGCCCGCAGCCTCACAACCGCCATATCCTCCGCGTCCTGTCCATTTTGCGCAATGGATTGTTCATGTTGCGAACGGCTGAAATCGCACCCTGGCTGCATTCGTAACCAATTTTTGCTGGAAGCTTTCCTGCCGCCGCATTCCCCAAACACTTATGTACCCGCAACACGGATTGTCCCTGTCCGCCGCTTTGGAGCACAGCCGTCCCGGCAGTGTCGCCCGGCGGGCGTCCCGCCTGCTGGCTCCCGGTCATGGCATCCGCCAATTTTTGCCAGTCCTTCTGTATCAGGCGCGACGCATGATTTTTTTCATCGCCGTGGCGGCGATACTGCTGTCCGCGGCCGACGCATCCTCACCCTTCGAAGTCAAGTTCGATGCCGGGGCCATCACCAGTCTCAGATCCGCGCGAGATCCGTTCCATACCGAATACCTCGCTCCCGGTGGGCGGCTGGGTGATGTGTCGATTCGCTTCCGCAAGTTCGGCGGCGATTGGCGGACGGTAAATACGGCCAATTTGGACAAATCGTCGGCGATCACCCTGAACGCCGACCGCTCGGCGTGTCTGGCCACCTATCAGATCAGCGACGGCACGGCCACCGTGCTGATTGTCCAGATCGGGCTCGGCATTCAGGCGGGTGCGCTAGAGTGGACAATTCGTCTCCAGAATGGCACCCAGGCGCCGCTGGAAGTCGCCGATCTGGCGCTGCCCCTGCCGATGAACACTTCCTTCCGGAAAGAGAAGTCGGCGGTGCTGAAACACAGCTTTGTGTCCGGCCACGGATCCTTCCTGTACTGGATGCGTCCTGATAGCGCGGGCCCCTATCTGATGCTCACACCCACCGGCGACACCCACTTTGAATACTGGGAGGCACAGCGCGGTTATCGCCTCTACATCCATTCGATGGCCGCCGGCGCGCTGGCCAGGGAGCACGGGACCCAGTGGCGCCAAGGTCACACCAGCCTGACTCTCGCCCCCAGCGGCCAGGCGGGTAACTTGCATGACTATGCCTGCAGGTTCCGCTGGGCCGACAACCACGAAGACGTCCGCCGGGTTCTGGTGGAGGAAGGCGGCATCGACGTGCAGGTCGTCCCCGGCATGACGGTGCCAACCGATCTATCCGCCCGGTTCGCCTTGCGGAGCAAGTGGGAGATCCAGGCAATCCATGCCGAATATCCCGCCGAGACCCAGGTTACCGCGCTGGGCACCCGCGGCGAACACCATATCTATCAGGTGAGATTCACCCGGCTCGGTGAGAACCGCCTGACCGTCCAATATGGTGACGGGCGGTTGCTGTATCTCGAGTTTTTCGCCACCGAGCCGCTGGAAACCTTGATCCACAAACGGGCCGCCTTCATCACCGCTTGCCAGCACCGCTATCCCGGAAAATGGTATGACGGACTGTTTTCGGAGTGGAATATGGAAACCCAGGTGCTGTTAGGTCCTGACAATTACGACCGGATCAAAGGTTGGCGTATCTACGAGGTGTCCTGCGACGACCCCGGGCTGGCCAAACCGGCGTTCCTTTCCGCCAAGAACGCCGAGTTCCCCTGCCAGTCCGAGATCACGGCGCTCGACGATTACCTCGGGCATTTCGTTTGGGGCGGCCTGCAACGCACCACCGACGAGACATTCCCCTTCGGCATCTATGGCATCCCCGACTGGAAAGCCAACCGCGACAGCGCCGACCCCGGACCGAAGGGCAACAGCCACCTCTGGCGGGTTTATGACTACCCGCACGTCATCCTCATCTATCACAATATGTATAGGGTGGCGAAAAACCAGCCCCAGGTCCACACGCAACTCACAGCCACGGATTACCTGCGGCGGGCCTACGGCACGGCCATCGCCATGTTCACCGTGCCCATGGAAATCGTCAAATGGTCCGCTTACGAGACCGGCTATTATAACGAATTGGTGATTGTTGATCTGATCCGGGACCTCGCGGCGGCCGGCATGGCCACCGAGGCGGACCAACTCCGCGCCCATTGGGAACGCAAGGTCAGGTACTTCACCAATGACCACCCGGACCTGTTTCGCTCGGAGTATGCGTTCGATTCCACCGGCTTTGAATCCACCCACGCGCTGGCGAGTTATGCCATGCGGCACGCCGACGCCCCGGGCACCACCAAATCCGGAATTTCAGCTGTCACCGCGCGGCGCTTCATGGACACCCAGATGGCCGCCAACCTGTTCTGCCGCGGCTCGATCGAACCCGCCTACTACTATCTGGGCAGCGACTACCGCGGCTCCGCAGGCAACGCCTATACCCTCACCTATATGTCACAGATGGGCGGTTGGGCGGTGCTCGACTACGCGCTCAACTTCGCCGCCGACCCCGCACCCTACCTGCGCCTGGGCTACGCTTCATTCCTCAGCGCCTGGGCCCTAATGAACACCGGAACGGCGAGTTCCAACTATGGCTACTGGTATCCCGGCAAGGCCAATGACGGCGCTGCCGGCGGCGGCTTCGAACCCGCGCCATTCGGCCAAACGTGGCTTGAACAACCGCACCACCGCGGCGCGTGGTATTACGCCTGCGAAACCGACCTCGGCTATTGCGCCGCCCTGCGTACCGCCGCCACCGTGCTGACAGATGACCCGATCTTCGGCCGCATCTGTTTCGGCGGCGATTTCGCGGAGAGCCACGGACACATCGAAGTCATTCCCCGTGACGGCCTCCGTCAGCGCTTCCATGCCATGCTCACCGCCGGCAAATTCCACATGATTCTGGACTGCGGCCGATTCGCGGCCATGAAACCCATCGTTCTCAATGATGCCTTGTCCGGCGTCGATTTCCTGCTGGAGAGCGACAACCCCGCGCCGCACCGGATGGCTCTGCGTCTTGCCGGCCTGAAGGCGGGGCCCTACACCGTGACCGCTGGTCCAAAGCCGTGTGTGACTTTTTCCGCGCAAGAAGGACAGGAAAACACGGTGGAACTACCATCGGTTTCCAACGGTCAGCTCATTTCCATCCGCCCGGATGGAAATCCTTGAGCGCGTTTTGCGCGGGCCCCGGGTCCACGCAAAAAATGTTGTAAGATCAACCCGGTCATCAGAGTATAACCTGCGATGAATACGATCATGAAACTATCGGCAGGCACGTGGTTGGCGGCAGCCATCACTCTGACGGCTGTCCACGGTGCCCCAACCCATGACGAAATCATGAAATCAGGAAAACCGCTTGCGGATATCACGTTCGACAACGCGTCCTTCTACGGCGCCGACGGCAAGTTCGACGTCGAAAAGGGCAAAGACGCGATCATGGCGCTCCTGAAGCACCACGGCTATCCGGTCTTCCCCGGATTAAGGGAGAAGATCTGGGTGTCGGATTACGGCACCGGACAGTTCACCAAACTCGGCCTGGCCGCATACCTGTTCATGAACAACGAGGAGGACAAATACATGCTGATGGACATGTTTCTTCTGCCCGGCCAAATGCTCCCCGAACATTGGCACCTCGACGGCGAGAAAAACCCTGCCAAACGCGAAGGTTGGCTGGTCCGTTGGGGCTTGTCCCACATCGTCGGCGAGGGCGAAGCCAACCTTGGCAAGGACGTGGTAATCCCGAAATGCCACATGAACGGCGAAGCCACTACCAAGCATGAGGTCGTCGCCGGGCCCGGCACATTCGTGCCGTTGGCCAAGGTTTACACCCGCCACTGGCAACTCGCGGGACCACAAGGCGCCATCATCACCGAGGTCGCCAACGTCCACACCAATGAGGCGGTCAGGCATTCGGACCAAAAAATCAACGACAACTTCCTCGGCAAGAAATAGCACTGCTATCTCAATTCCATGCAGGCGGTTGTTTATTATGGTCCGCTGGACGTCCGCGTCGAGCAGGTTGCGGTTCCGCGATGCGTTCCGGGGTCGCTGTTAGTCAAGGTTGAGGCCTGCGCGGTGTGCGGGTCTGACATGAAGTCATATCTATCCGGCAATCCGCGGCTGCGGCCGCCGATCGTGATGGGGCATGAGTTTGCCGGAGTCGTCGTTGAGACCGGTGCCGCAGGGTTTGCGGTTGGGGAGCGGGTGGTCATGGCGACGAGTGTTTCCAGCGGCTCTATTTCACCCAGCAGGACGTGGACAAGTTCACGGCGGATTAC
>JBAXOP010000187.1:0-10411 GCA_037133195.1 Verrucomicrobiota bacterium
CGCCAGCGAGTAGCAGTAGCAGGCGATGGCCGCCACCACCAGTGCCACCGGCACGATGCCCTTGAGCCCGGCGTGATACGCCCAGCCGGTGAACAGATAGATCACGGCCAGCCCGAGGGCGCCGCTCAACATCAGCGTGCGCCGGCCCCAGCGGTCCACCGTGGCAATGGCCACGACGGCCATCAGCACCCCCACCGCCCCGGTGATGACGATGTTGAAGAGGATGCCCGACACCGCATAGCCGGCATCGGCGAAGATGCGCGAGCCATATTGGAAAATCACGTTGATGCCGCACCATTGCTGGAATACTGCTAGTACCACTCCCACTAACATAACCTTGAGCATTTTGGGTTCTAGCAACTCGCGCAGGTCCACCCGGTCGATCTCATTGACGAGGGTTGCTTCGATGTCTTTCACGGAATACTCCGCATAAGCCGTGCCGCCAATTTTCTCCAACACTCCATGCGCCCGCTTGGATCGGCCCTTTTTGGCTAGCCAGCGCGGGCTTTCCGGTGCGAAAAACATGGCAATGAAAAATACCACGGCCGGCAGCGCCGTCACGCCGAACATCCAGCGCCAGGCGACTTGCACATTCCATGAATCCAACGGAATCTGTGCGATGGTGGTGCCTAGCGGCATGGGCTTGGCAATCGCCCAGTTAGCCACTTGTGCGGCGACCACTCCGAAGGCGATGGTGAGTTGGTTGAGTGCGACCAAGCGGCCGCGCATAGAAGCCGGAGCGATCTCGGCGATGTAGAGCGGCGAGAGGTTGGAAGCGATGCCGATGGCCACCCCGCCGAGCAAGCGGCTAGCAATGAAGAGGGAGAAATTGGCGGCAAGGCCGGTGCCGATGGATGTGGTCACAAATAGAAATCCGGAAAATAGCAACAGGGGTTTGCGCCCATATTTGTCGCTCAGTGTGCCGGCAAACATTGCGCCGAAGAGCGCTCCGATCAGCGCGCTGCTCATCGCCCAACCCACTTGCGACGCGGATGTCAGCGTGAAGAATTTTTCGTAGAACAATTCCGCGCCGCCAATGACCACCCAGTCATAGCCGAACATCAGGCCGCCCAACGCGGCAATCATAGAGATGCTGAAGATATAGGCGCGGTTGAGTGGCCATTCCTTGCTTGTTGGACTTTGACTGGCGGTGGGGATGGTGATCATCTGTAGTTAGGACGGTGGGGATTCGTAGCGGGTGGAATTACGCAATGTGGCAACCTGCCTTAGATCGTTTTTTTCGGGCTGGGGCTTTGTCTAAGGCGTGGCGGCTACCGGAAACGCGGCCCATGGGCCGTTGGTATTGGTGCCGGCGCCCGCCCAGTGCTTCCAGGTGGGGGCATCGGCGAGCATTTTAATGAAAAGGCCGCCGACGACTGATCGCGCTTGGAAGGATTTTTGTTTGGCGTCGGTGGTGACGAACCAGTCGCAGAGCGGCACGCGCGACGGGGTTTCGTTAGCATAACTCCAGATCGGCGCGAGCAACGATTCAAAATCTGAGGGGTTGCGGGCCGGAGCGATGCTCCACAGCGCCCAGTCGATCAGACAGGTATCGGTGCGCTGATCGACGGGTAGTCCGTACTTTTTTTGTACTTTGAGATACCAGGCAATCTCGGCATCGGCGACGGAGGCGGGAAACAAGTGCAGATCTAACACATGATCCCAAATCAGGTTGTGTTTCATGCTCCAACTGCCGGGCTGGTCGTAGGCGAGGCGGCTGTGGCCGTCATCCTTGGCGAGGAGCTGCCATTTGGCAGCGTATTCGTGGGCGAGATCCATATATTTTTTAGCGGCATCGGGTTGGCCGGTCAGGTTGCACAATTTGGCGAAGCCGCCGATGCCGATGATGGCTTTGAGGGCGAGGTTGGCATTGCGCGGCAAGTGGCCGAACATATCGGCGGAGCACAGTTGGTTTTTGGGGTCGAGGCCTTCCATGACCAGGTAGTCGGCCCACTTGGTTAGCATCTGCCAATAGGGTTTTGTGAAATCAGCATTACCTTGCTGTTGGGCCAGCGCGGCGAGGATAATGAGCAGGTTGCCGCTTTCCTCCACCGGCATGCGCCCGCCATCATTGCCACCCATGCCATAGACTTGGCCGCTGGCATGCGGATAGGTGCCGAGATCATGTGGCGCGTAGGCATAGGACCATTTCGGTGAGGCGGCGTAGTCAAGCACTGGCACGAGCATCGCCTTGGTGAGAGCCGGACTGAAGACGAGAAAAAATGGGGCCTGCGGGAACAATACATCCACAGTGGCGATGCACCCGTTGGAAAAATTCTCTTTCGGAAACATCAGGGGTTGGTCCTTGGCGTCCGCGCAAATTTTGTTACCTGCAAGTGTCTGGCGATAGGCGAGGGCGCAGAGTTGGGCATATTTAGGGCCGCCAACATGGGTGAGATCGGCGGCTAGGCGTTGGTCGAGCGTGGCGCAGCGCTGGCGCAGCTCTGGGAACTCTGCCGCCGCCTTTTTTAGTAAAGATGCAGCGTCGGCACCATTCCGCCGCCAGTAAGGGCGCAGGTTGGTGTTGAAATACTTGATGGAAAAGGTGTCGTCATAGGCGAGCATCAGCCAGTGGGTAAGCGGTTGGGCACCGACGGTGGCCGCGCCGAACACCACCACCGCCGCAGCAGCGGTGGCGGCTGGCTGGGGCATGGCCATTTTTACCATGGGAAATTCCCTGCCCGCAGCAAACGCATCGCGGGCCATTCCGGCGGGCAACAGGTGAGCCGAGGTCTTGGGCCCCTTCGGTGCGGCCAGATAGAGCGCTCCCCAGTCGATACGCAGGTCGTCGCCGCTCTTGGCTAGCACGGGTTGCTCGTGCGAGCCTATTCTAACTACTTCGAGGTTATCGCCGCCCGGTTTGGAGCCATCCACCTGTTGCGCCGGTTCGTTGACGGCGATCTGAGCGTCGGCGTCCTGATAGAACGCCACCTCGTGTGGCATGCCGTCGCTGGCGCGTGCCTCATAAATCAGATAGGTGAGCGGCCGTGCGAGCACGTCCAGGTCGTCCGGAAGGGCCGGGGTGAGAAACGTGAGCGTGAGCTGGATACCAGCGCCGGCGAAGGTGCAAATTGTGCGCGTCGGCGTCACATCCACCTGAATTTGAGGCAAGGCTGGCAGTGCGCTAGGTTCTTTGCCCATCAAGCGGAACGTTTTTCCGTCGATGCGTGCCAAGCTGGTGAGGTGGTGGGGTTTGCCGGTCCAGTGGATGGTGTCGGCGTCGCTTAGCTTATCGGCAGGTGACCAGATGCTGAAGTACGGATCGTGGGTGACGAGTGGGACGCAGGGAGGGCGCAGGGGTGCGGCAGATGCGCCAGCAAGAGTGGCGGCGAGAAGCAACAGTGAGGTGGAGGGCCGGATCATGGGATTGAGGTTGAAGATGGAGGTGAAATCATGATTTTACCCGACTCTTAAATCAGGCCTGCTCCGGCGGCGGCAGATACCGGATAGATCTCGGGCTGGATAGAGGTGGCGGCGAAGTAATGCGCCCGGACCGCGGCGGCGAATGAATCGATGAATTTTTCATCCACCAATGCGACCATGCAGCCGCCGAAGCCGGCACCGGCCTGTCGAGCGCCGAGCACACCAGGAGCGGCGAGCATAGCGGCCATCATCGAGTGCATGGCGGGGGCGGTGATTTCATAGAGACGGGAAGCGCCATCGAAAGACGCGGATGTTAGAGTGGCAATTGCAGCGCGGTCGCCCGATGTGAGAGCTGCGGCCAAAGCGGCGACGCGGGAGTTTTCCTCAAGGATGAAGCGGCAACGTTTGGCGACCACCGGCGGCAATTCGTGTTCGCGGGCGAGGAAAACCTCCGGGGATATCTCGCACAGGGAGCTTGCCCCTAACAGTTTGGCGCCTTCCTCGCATTGGGTTCGGCGTTCCCCGTATTCGGAGCCGGCGAGTTCGCGTTGTGAGCGGGTGTCGCAGATGACGATGCCGATGCCCGCAGCGATGGCCACCGGCTTGCTAGATAGGTCACGGCAATTTAGCAGCAAGGCGCAGCCACGTCGGCCCATGCAGGATGTGAATTGGTCAAGAATGCCACAATTGACGCCGACGAAGTGGTTTTCGGCGCGTTGGCACAGCAGGGCTTTTTGGACAGGGGTGACGGACCAACCGCCGAGTGATTCGAACACGGTGGCGACCGCACATTCGAGTGCCGCGGAGGAACTCAATCCGCTGCGCAAGGGGACCGTGCTGTGGATGATCCCGTCAAACCCTAGCAACGGCAAGCCAGCCTCCTGTAAGGCCTCCGCCACGCCGTGGACGTAATCAATCCACGGGTGCTCGGGACATTTCTCAGCGGAATCCAGGGCGAACGCGGCATCGGTACCGAGGTTGAGCGAGTGGAGGTTGACCACGCGTGATGGGTTAGGGCTGGCAGCAATCCAAGTGTCGCGGTCGATCGGTAGTGTTAGAATGGAGCCCAGATTATAGTCGGTGTGGCTGCCCATCAGATCGACGCGTCCCGGAGCGCGGCACCAAACCGCAGGTGGCGAGCCGAAACGGGTTAGAAATGCCTGGGCGATGAGGTTGCGGCGTTGCGGGTCGGGGGGCATGATGATGAGGATGGGCGTGCTCAGGTGGGGCGGTATGGATCCACCACATTTGGAAGGCTCATAGATGAGGCGTTGTGGTGGGAAAGGCGCTGAGCATGGCAAGGACATTTTCCATTGGGATATCCGATTGCATGCGGTGGGAGGGGCCTAGGATCAGGCCGCTGCCATCTGGGGCGAGGTCGCGGATGCATGCAGCGGTAGCGGCGTGCACGGCATCGGGAGAGGCCACCGGGAGGACGGATTGGGTGGAGATGCCGCCATAGAAACTCAGCTGCTGGCCGAATTCGCGGTACAGACGGGCATGATCCAACACTTCCGGTTGCACCGGGTTGAGGCAGGTCAGACCGATGTCCACGAGGTCTGGCAGAATCGGCCAGATGTCGCCATCGGAGTGGAGAATGACGGGTAAGCCGGCGTCGCGGAACACGGCGAACATTTGGGCGAGGCGAGGTTTGATAAGTTCGCGCCACAAAGTCGGTGCGAACAGCAGGCTTTTTTGAGCGCCGTAATCATCGCCGAAGTAGCCGCCGTCAACCCCGAGTGCCACAAAGCGCTTGGCTAGCGTGATTTGGATGGCGGTGATTTTATCCAATAATTCCGCTGCCGCCTCCGGCTCGCATACCAAGTCCATCAGGAATTGGTCGAACCCGCGCAACGACCAGGCACGCTCGAATAAGGCGAATCCGAAGTTAGGCACCACAAAATGGTGGTCGGCATCAGCGGCGATAGCGGCGGCGGCCTTGTCCAACAGGGCAGGGGAGTGCGGATCCGGCCAAGTGAAGGCGGCCGGATCACCATGCTCGGCCAACGGAGCCGCCGCATGCCAGTAGCCTTCGGTGGCGGTGCCCCAACCGGCACCCCACCAATCGAAAGTGATTAGGCCGTCATCGCTGAGACGTGGAGTATGGTCCACATCGACGCGCAAGAGGTGGTTGCCGAGGTGGGCGGGTAGTTCGGCGGTGGAGCAGTGGAAATGCGCGGCGAGTTTTGCTGCAATGGTGCCTGTGTAGTTCGTCTGCACCGGCAAGCGGTCCACCGGTTGCCGCCACAAGGCGCGGCGCATGCGTTGTTTCGGGGTGAGCACTGGGGTCAGGGTGGTTGTGGGTGAAAATGTCTCAACCGTCGAGCTTGAGGGCGGCTTTTTGCGCAGCGGTGGTGGCTACCGATTTCGTGTCGCTCTGGGTGAGGCGCATGCCGACGGGTTTGGATACGCCGAATTCCTCCATGGTGACGCCGTACATCACGTCGGCGCGGGCCATGGTGCGTTTCGAGTGAGTGACAATGATGAATTGCGAGCGGTCGATGAAGCGGTCGAGTACTTTGACGAAGCGGTTGATATTGCTTTCGTCGAGCGGGGCGTCCAATTCGTCCAGGACGCAGAATGGGCTGGGTTTGATCATGTAGATAGAGAACAGGAGAGCCACGGCGGTCATTGAGCGTTCGCCGCCGGAGAGCAAGGTGATGGATTGGAGTTTTTTGCCAGGGGGTTTGGCGATGACGTCGATGCCGCTTTCCAGAGGGTCGTTTTCATCGAGGAGGAGCAAGTCGGCCTGGCCTTTTTCGCCGAAGAGTTCCTTGAACATATCTTGGAAATTGAGGCGCACTTGGGCAAAGGTTTCGGAGAACAGGCGCTGGGTTTCGGTGTTGATGCGTTCGATCACTTCGAGCAATTCGGCTTTGGAGCTGACGAGGTCGTCGTGCTGGTTGCGCAGGAACGTGTGGCGCTCTTCGAGTTCCTCGAATTCCTCGATGGCATCGAGGTTGACCGGGCCCATGGCATCGAGGCGGCGCTTGATGTCGGTGACGATGGATTCGACGAAAGCCCAGTCCGGGGCTCCGGTCATTTCGCCGGGCAGGTCTGCGAGGTCGTCGGAGCGGGTGGCATCGACGACCATGGTGGGCATTTCCTCGTCATGGTTTTCCTCGGATTCCTCGCCAGCGACGAGGGTTTGGCGGCCGCTGCGCGCTTGCAGGGCTTTTTGTGAGGCGATGGAGTTGAGCAAGGCGTGGGCGTCGGGCTCAAAGGTAGCGAGGGCTGTCTGATGGCGCTCCTGAATCGTGTTGGTGAGGTTTTCGAGGTGGAGGTCGAGCTTGGTAGCGGCGATTTCTTCACGGCCTTTTTGATCGGAAACCCGGGCGTGATCACGGCGCAACGTGGCGAGGGCGATTTCGGCGGTTTCGATCGTGTCCATCAGGATGCTGCGGCCGCTGGAACGGGTGTCGATTTCGGCTTGGAGGTCTTCGGCTTCGGCGCGGTGGGTCTCGCATTCTTCGGCGAGGCGGGCGTTTTCGGCGATGGCGGCTTCGATGCGTTGGTCGAAGGAGGCGATTTCGGTTTCGCGGCGGATCGAGATTTCGCGCAATTCGGCGAGGCGCGCCTCCATGGGTTTTTGTTGGGCTTCGGCGGCTTGTTTGGCGCGGCGCTCAACGGCGAGGACCGTGCGGATTTCGTTGAGGGCCTCGGCGAGTTCGCGTTCGCGGTGGGCGGCTGAGTCTGCTTCGGATTGGCAGCGGCGGCTTTCAGTTTCGAGGGCTTCGAGGCGATCGCGGGCGGTTTCCAACTCAGCTTCGAGGTATTGGCGGCTGGCGCTCGCGGCGAGTTCGCGTTGGTCGAGTTCGCCGCGTTCCCAGCGGACGTTTTCAAGTTTTGTCTCAAAACTCTCCACCTCCCGGGTGGCGAGGCTGAGCTGGCCTTGGAGCGTGGATAAATCGACTTTTTGGCGTTGGAGGCGTTCGCGGGAGAGTTCGACTTCCTCGCGGAGTTCTTCGAGGCTGGCTTCCAAGCGGACCACCCGCGTGCGGGCTGTTTCGTCGGCGTCGGTTAGATCAGCTACCTCGATGAGGAGGGCGCGCACTTCGTTGCCGCGTTCCAGCAGCGAGGTGGAGCCTTCGGCAGCCACGCCGCCGCGAAGCATGCCCTCGCCGCCGAGTAATTCTCCTGCTGTTGTCGCGAAGGTCGTGCCGGAAAGGGAGGGGCGGAGTTGCAGAGCGGTGGCCAGATTGGGGACGATGAGGACATTATCGAGCAGGCGTGCGATGACTGCGGCGACGCGTTCGTCGGATTTGACGCGGTCGAGGGCCCAGGCGATGGCACCGTCCGGGAGGGTTTCGACCTGAGTGGGTTGGGCGTGGCCGACGAACGACTGTGGCAGGACGGCGGCGAGGCCGAGTTTTTTCTCGGTGAGGCGTAGGATGATTGCCTCGGCGACGTCCTGATCGCGGACTAACACAGCTTGGAGGTGGGCACCGAGGGCGGCTTCGATGGCGCGGGCGCAGGTGTTATCGGCCTCGATAAAGGATGCGAGCACGCCGTGGATGGCGGGCTTGAAATGGTCCGGTTGGTCTAGGCCGGTAAGCACTTTCTGGGTCCCCTTGGCAAATCCTTCGCCGCTCTCAACAAGTTGGCGTACGGCGTCGAGACGCGCTGCGCGCTGAGCTAGAATTTTGTTAGCGGCGGTGGCGGCGCTGCGGGCGGCGTCGAGGTCGCCGCGGGTATGTTGGTAGGCGCGTTCGGCGGCGTGGAATGTTTCCTCGAGTGAGCCGAGTTGGCTGGCGGTGGCTTCGACATCGCCGGCGATGCGGGCGTGTTCGGAGCGGAATTCTTCGAGTTCGAGGTTAAGGCGTTGTTCTTCGTCGGCGAGTTGGCGGGCACGGTCGCGGTTGCCTTCGAGTTGGGCGAGGGCACTTTCGATTTTCGCCTGCATGGAGGCGATGAGTGTTTGGCAGCGGGTGGCTTCTGCGCGGTTTTCGCGGAGGGATGCTTCGATGCGGTCGCGTTCCTCGCGAGTCGAGCGGGTGTGGGTTTCCTGGCCGGCGAGGAGGATTTCCTGTTCGGCGATGCGGCGTGTTAGTTGGTCGAGGGCCTCGGTGGCGGAGTTGACCTCGCACTCTTGTTGGGCGAGTTTTTCGCGGGTGGCGTAGATTTCCTCGTGGTTTTGGCGGATGCGAGATTCGAGTTCGGCTTTGCGTTCCTCGTTGAAAGCGGCGCGGCCGGCGGCGGAGTTCAGGGCGTTGCGGTGCTCGTTGAGGTGTTGGCGCAATTCGGCGAGTTCGCCCTCGAAGGCACGGGCGGCGGCGCGGGCCTGGGCGACGGCTTCCTCGCGGGCTGGCAACTGGCGCTCCAACTCAGTATCGCGCACTTCCAGGCTGCGGATCGAGACGGTCAGTTCCGCGCGCTCGGCGCTCAATTCCGTGAAGCGTTTATGGCCAAGGTGGGTATCGAGAACGCGCACGTCCGCGGCGAGCGCTTGGTAGCGGCGGGCTTTGGCGACTTGTCGGCGCAGCGAATTCATGCGCCGTTCTTGTTCGGCGAGTACGTCGGACACGCGCAGCAAGTTTGCCTCAGTGTACTCAAGTTTGCGGAGGGCCTCCTTTTTCTCGCGTTTGAATTTGGTGATGCCGGCGGCTTCTTCAAACACTGCGCGGCGTTCCTCGGGCTTGGAGGAGAGAATTTGGTCGATTTGCCCCTGCGCCATGATCGAGTAGGCGGTGCGGCCGATGCCCGTGTCCATGAACAGGTCGTGTATGTCCTTGAGGCGGCACAGTGTCCCGTTGATGCGGTATTCCGAGCGCCCATCGCGAAATACCCGCCGCCCAATCGCCACTTCGTTAAACGCCACTTTGAGCAACCCTTCGCAATCCGCCATCGTCAGAATGACCTCCGCCATGCCCATAGGTTTGCGCTTTTCCGTGCCGTTGAATATCACGTCGGCCATTTCCCCACCGCGCAGTGCCTTGGCGGATGTTTCGCCCAGCACCCAGCGGATGGCGTCCACCACGTTGCTTTTGCCACAGCCATTTGGGCCGACGATGCCGGTGACGCCTTGGGCGAATTCCAGCACTGTTTTGTCAGCGAACGACTTAAAGCCGTGAATTTCCAGAGTCTTCAGATACATGGTGGCAGGTGGGAGTGTGGGTGTGGCCCGCGTTGCAATGGGCGTCCCCAAAGCTACTCCCCCCCACCGCCACCGCAATCATGAATTACAGTTTCAACCACATATGGTACTAATTATTGCGCCAATATACAAGATGTGGTGGATGGTGGTATTTCGGAAAACCGAAGGATATTGCGGTTTGCTATGGGGCAGGAAGATTATGCTCCCGAGTCAATTGAAGATTTAGCGCAGAGGCGCAAAGGCCGCAAAGGAGCGCAAAGTGGAATGGGTGACAGCAGAAGACCCAAGACTGCAAGACCCAAGACGCAAGACTGCAAAGATCAGGATGCGTAGGCTTGCAAGAGAGCCTCGGCCTTATCGGGTAGAACGCCCTCATGGAAATCGTCGTTGACCATGCACACCGGTGCGCTGCCGCAGGAGGCGAGGCACTCGGCGAACTCGACGGAGAAATTTCCGCAAGGCGACACTGCGATAGGGTGATGGTGGGCATCGCAGAGCGAGCGGTCGATGCCGGTGAGTTCGCATAAGCGCTCCATGAGCTGGTGGCTGCCGCCCATCGCACAGGAGAGCGTGCGGCAGACGCGGATATGATACTTGCCGGGAGCGGATTGCCGGAACCCCGGATAGAAACTGACCACTTCGAGCACTTTGATAGGTTCAAGTTCGAGGCTGGCGGCAACCCAGTCGATGGCGGCGGCGGAGATGAAGCCGAAGCGGTGCTGGACGAGGTGGAGCAGCGGCAAGGTGGCGGAGCGTTTGTTAGACGGGTAATGGGAGATGAGTACGGCCGCCTCCGCCGCCAACTCTGGAGTCACGGCGAAGCGGGTGAAGTGCTGGCTACCCGGCGTGGTGTGCGAGGCAATGGATTCGTCTAGAATGGAATGGGACATGGGTCTGAGATTTCAGCATTTCAGCATTTCAGCATTTCAGCATTTCAGCATTTCAGCATTTCAG
>JBAXOP010000188.1:0-10382 GCA_037133195.1 Verrucomicrobiota bacterium
GGCGTCGGCCGGGTTCTTACAATGGACCTCCATGCCCCGCAAATCCAAGGGTTTTTCGATATTCCGGTGGACCATCTCTACGCCAAATCGGTGCTCATCAACCACCTCCGCGAGCAACATCCAGACGCCACCAACCTCACCGTGGTATCTCCGGACGTCGGTGGTGTGAAAATGGCCCGTGCCTACGCCGATGCCCTCGGCGCCGAGTTGGCCATCGTCGCCAAGCACCGCGTCAGTGCCACCCGCGTGGAGGCCATGAATGTCATTGGCGAGGTCGAGGACCGCGATGTGTTGTTGGTCGATGACATGACGGAAACGGCCGGCACGCTCAAGGCCGCTGCCGAGATTTTGCGAAAACATGGTGCGCTGCGGATTTTCGCCGGGGTTTCGCACGCGATTTTGGGCGATCTGGGCCACCGTCGCCTGGACGATTCCGAGATCGAGGAAGTCATCACCACCGACTCCGTGCCTCAGGCCGCGGGAAAAAAAGTCCGCGTCGTGAGTATTGCTCCATTGATGGGCGAGGCCATCCGCCGCATCAGCGATGGCCAGTCGGTCACCTCGCTCTTTGAGGTGTGAAAAAGACAATTGCAGGTTTTTAGAACATTTTTTTGACAAGTCGGCTGCGGGCGGTTACACAGTCCGCCCCTGCGGACGCAGGCACAAGCCTCCTGCATTTCTCACCCCCACACCCCAAACGCCCTCTCTGATATGGCCACCAAGCAATCCCTCCAAGCAGCCGTGCGTGCCCGCACCGGTTCCGGTAGACTCAATCAAATGCGCCGCGAAGGCTGGCTGCCGTCGGTGATTTACGGACGCGGCACGGAAAATCAAAATCTCAAAGTGCATGCCAAGACATTTTCCGAGATGCTCACCAAGAGCAGTTCGGAAAATATTCTCGTCAATCTAGACATCGAAGGTGCTGGTACCCGTTTGGCTTTCCTCCAGGCGGTTCATCACGATGCTCTTTCCGGCAAACCCTTGCATGCCGATTTCCTGGCTATCGACGAAAACACCCCCATCACCGCGCACATCCCCGCTCACCTCACGGGTGAAGCCATCGGCGTCAAGGCGGGCGGCTTGCTTGAGCAATACATCCACGCCATTGAAATTACCTGTCTGCCTAATGATTTGCCAGAGACCCTCGGCTTCGATGTCTCCCATCTCGACGTGGGCGACTCCCTGCACATTGCCGATGTGACCTTCCCCATGGGTATCCGCCCCACTCACGCGCCAAATGTCGTTATTGCCCACGTTGGCAAGCAAGGTGCTGGTACGGACGATGCGGCTGCGGTTACGCCTGCTGCCGGTGCTCCGGCCGCCAAGTCCTAGCCTGCTCGCGCCTCAAGGCCTCCACATCTCTTCCCGTTCTACGCCCGGTCAGCTCTCGCTGCCCGGGCGTTTTTTATGTCTGGATTTTATCGAATTACCGATTTCCTTGCGTTGCAGGATAAGGCAAGCTCGGGCATGCGAATTGATATTGTGACGTTGTTTCCGGAGGTGGCGCTGGCCCCCTTGAGCGATTCGATCATCCAGCGGGCGCGGGCGGCTGGTGTCGTGGAGGTGCGGGCGCATCAGTTGCGGGATTGGTCGGTGGACAAGCATCGGCGGGTGGACGATTCCCCCTGCGGTGGCGGACCGGGGATGGTGTTGCAGCCACAACCGCTGTTTGCCGCAGTGGCGGCACTGCGGGGGCCGAGCACGCTGGTGCTGCTGATGACGCCGCAGGGCAGGCCGTTTAAGCAAGCAGTGGCGCGGGAGTTGGCTGGGCATGAGCATCTGCTGATCCTTTGTGGCCATTACGAGGGCGTGGATCAGCGGGTGATCGAGGCGCTGGTGGATCTGGAGTTGTCCATCGGTGATTATGTTCTAACCAACGGTGCGGTGGCCGCCGCGGTCGTCTGTGATGCCATCATCCGGTTGCTTCCCGGAGCACTGGGTGACGATCGCTCGCCCGAGGACGAATCGTTTTCCGACCCACAATTATTAGAAGCGCCGAGTTACACGCGTCCTATCGAGTATCGTGGGATGCGCGTGCCGGAAGTGTTGGTGTCCGGTCACCACGGGAACATAGCCGAGTGGAAACAACGCCAGGCGATGGCTCGTACCAGAGCCAACCGTCCTGATCTACTGGCACCGGCTGCGCCTCAGACCCAAGACGCAAGCGATTAGGTTCTCAAGGACACTCGTGCCGCAGGTGATGGACCAGCGCCCTGCCGGTGGGCGAGACTGTGAGGTTTTCTAACGATTCTGGCGTTCCCTCCGCCACGAGTCGTCCGCCGTGGATGCCACCGCCCGGGCCGAGTTCGATGACCCAGTCGGCGGCGGCGATGACGTCGAGGTGATGTTCGATGACCAGCACGCTGTGGCCGGCATCACGCAGGCGGAAAAATGCGGTGAGCAAGCGTTGGACGTCGCCGAAGTGGAGGCCGGTGGTGGGTTCATCAAACAGATAGAGAGTATGCGGAGCCTGGGGGCGGGCGAGTTCGACCGCGAGCTTGAGGCGTTGGGCCTCGCCGCCTGATAGGGTGTTGGCGGCCTGGCCGAGTAGGAGGTAGCCGAGGCCGAGGTCTTCCAATATCTCCATGATGCGCTGCAGTTTGGGGATCGGCCGGAACATTTGGCGCGCCTCACATACGGATAGATCAAGGATGCCTGAAATGGATTTCCCCTTATAGGTTACCTCGAGGGTTTCCCGGTTGAAGCGTTTGCCGTTGCACGCTGGGCATGCCACCCATGCGTCGGGTAAAAAGTGCATTTCGATTTTGAGTCGGCCGTTGCCTTGGCAGCGTTCGCAGCGCCCCCCCGCTGCATTGAAACTGAAACGCCCCGGCCCGTAGCCGCGCCGTTTTGATAGTGGCAGCTTGGCGAATAATTCACGCACCACATCAAACGCACCGGTGAATGTCGCTGGGTTGGAGCGGGGACTTCGGCCAATGGGCGATTGGTCGGCTACCACGCATTTTTCCAATAATTCGAGCCCGTCGATGCGCTCATGTGCGCCGGGAGTGTCGCCGGTGCCAGTGAAATGGCGGGTGAGTGCGCGGCGCAGGATTTCATCAGCGAGGGTGGATTTGCCGCTGCCGCTCGGCCCGCAGAGGCACACCAGTCGTCCTAACGGAATGGTCACGTTGAGGTTGTGGAGGTTGTGGTGGCGGGCACCGTGCAGCACTAGAGCGCCTAGAGCCGGGAGGCAGGGCGGGTTTCTAACTAGTGGTGGTACTTCGCCGCGCAACCACTCACCGGTGGGGGAATCAAGTGATGTTGGCGGGCCCGCGCCCATCACATGGCCACCGGCTGCGCCCGCGCCGGGCCCCAGATCGATGACATAGTTGGCGGCGCGGATAATTTCCTCATCGTGTTCCACCACCACCACCGTATTGCCAAGATCGCGCAGGCGGGTCAGTGCGCCGATCAAGCGAGTGGTATCCGCCGGGTGCAGGCCGATGCTAGGCTCATCCAACACATAGATCACGCCGGATAGGCCGGCGCCCAGTTGGGTGGCTAGGCGGATCCGTTGCGCCTCGCCGCCGGAAAGTGTGCCGCTGCTGCGTTCTAGTGTTAGATAATCCAGACCCACCTCGTCGAGAAACGCCAAGCGGCTGCGCACGTCCGCCGCTAGGCGGTGGCAGACGGCGGCTTTGGCGGGGTCAGGCATGAAGCCATCGAGCCAGGTTAGGGCTGCGGCGACATCCAGTGCGCAGAAATCCTGGATACCTAACCAGCGATTCGCGGCTCCCTCGATGCGCACTGCCAGCCATGCGGGTTGGAGGCGTTTTCCCCCGCATACATGGCAGGGGCGCTGTACCATTGCGCCCTTCAGCAAGCTCGTATCACAGACCATTTCGGTGCCCAGTCCTTCGCAGGCGGTACAAGCGCCCAAGTGGGAGTTGAAGGAAAAATGTTTGGGAGAGAGGTGGCCCACGACAAAACCGGTTCGCGCATTGCGATATGAGGTTTGGAACGAATGGTCACGCCAGGTGTCGGCCGCCGGATCTTGAATAGCAGCACGCGCCTCGCTGCCGCACAGGCGCAGCGCGGTTTCCACGGAATCTGCCAGGCGCGAGGTCACGTCCTCTCGTATCACAAAGCGGTCCACCACAATCTCCACGCTGCCGGGGCGCTCCGGCCACACCTTGGCGGCCTCCTCAATTTCCAACACCTCGCCGCCCACCCGCACCCGGATGTAGCCTTGCCGCTGCAAGTCGGCTAGCAGGCGTGCGGGCTCTGCCAATTCCTCTGTCGGCAGAGGTGCCAGCAACACCACCTTGCTGCCGTGTGGCAACGCCGCGAGTTCATTGACGATATCCGCCGCACTCATGCGTTGCAAGCGCTCGCCGGTTTGCGGATCATGCGGAATACCTGCGGCGGCCCACAGCACCCGCAGGTAATCATAAATCTCAGTGGCCGTGGCCACCGTGGAGCGGGGGTTGATCCCGCCGCCGCGTTGCTCGATGGCGATGGCCGGGCTTAGCCCCTCGATGGTATCCACGTCGGGTTTTTCTAACTGATCGAGGAACTGCCGGGCGTACACCGATAGAGATTCGACATAGCGCCGTTGGCCCTCGGCATACAACGTGTGAAAGGCCAGCGACGACTTGCCAGAGCCGCTGGGCCCGGTGATGACCACGAGTTGGCCGCGCGGAATATCGACATCGATGTTCCGAAGGTTGTGCTGGCGGGCTCCGCGAATCCGAATGGCGTCCACACCCCTAGAAGAATGTACTCTGGTGCAAGTTCCAAGTTCCAAACTGCGAAAATCGCGCTAAGCTGCCGCCGTGACGTGTCTTCAACACTTTCTCGACCCTGCCGCAGTTTCGCTGAAAATTTGCGGCATTACCTGCCACCGCGACGCGGAGCAACTTATTTCACTGGGTGTCCACGCTTTGGGCGTCAACTTCTGGTCCGGTTCTAAACGTTACCTGCCACCAGCGGATGCCGACTGGTTGTCAGAAATTGCTGGAACGATTCTGCGCGTAGGGGTGTTCGTCAATGCGCCGGTGGAGTTGCCATTGCAGTTGATGCGCGACGGCTTGCTCGACGTTATTCAATTACACGGTGATGAAGCGCCTGCCGATGCCGCGGTTTATCGCGCTGCAAATATTCCATTCATTAAAGCCATCGGTGTTAAATCGCGAGGCGATCTGGTACAGGCCAGCGCCTATGGTGCCGCCGCGATTCTGCTAGATGCGCATGCGCCCGGCGTGTATGGTGGCACTGGTGAAGTATTTGATTGGAATGTGGCCAGCGATTTCCGTAAGCAACATCCAGAGTTGCCGCTCATTCTCGCCGGTGGCATCGTGCCGGAAAATGCTGGCCTGGCCGTGCGCCATGTGCGGCCTGCAGCACTGGACGTGGCCTCTGGTGCGGAATTTTCCCCTGGCATCAAGGATTTTACAAAAATCCAAGCACTGCTCGCGGCTCTATCTGTATGAACATGCTCACCGACACCCACTGCCATCTTGCATCACATCGTTTTGCCTCTGACGAAATTCCCGCACTCATCGACCGGGCGCATGCCGCTGGCGTCACCCGCATGGTGACGTTGGCCACCTCGCTGGAAGATGTCCAAGCCAACCTGGCTCTAGCACAAAGACCGGGCATTCATGCTTGCATCGGTATTCATCCTTGCGATGTTCACCATGCCCCAGACGATGCGACCGCCAAACTCGCCGCGTTCGCAGGCGATGCGCGGGTGTGTGCGATCGGCGAGACCGGCCTCGATTACTTTCATGCCGCGCCTGACGGCTGGGACGAAGCTACATTTCGTGAGCGGCAGCGCCGCTTCTTGCGCCAGCACTTCGAACTCGCCGCAGCCGCAAAACTCAACGTGGTCATCCATACTCGCGACCGCAGCGGCGATGCTTCGTTTGAAGACGCTCTGGCTATCTACGCAGACTTTCATCACGCGGTGCGCGCCATCTTCCATTGTTTCATCGGTCCTTGGTCCCATGCCCAACGCGTGCTCGATCATGGCGGATTGCTTGCCTTCGGCGGCGTGAGTACGTTCAAAAATGCCCGTGCCATCCGCGATACCATCGGCCACTGCCCAACTGGTTCATTTTTATTAGAAACTGACTCACCGTATCTAGCACCAGAGCCGCATCGTGGCCAACGCAACGAGCCGGCTTTCATGCGCCACACCGCTGAGTGCATCGCCTCGTTGCGCGATGAGTCACTCGCTGCACTGGCCGCACACACGAATCATGCCGCCAATGAATTTTTTCGATTTCCTTCTGCCCCGATTTGATTAAACTGCACCTGTCAGCGCGACCCACCGCCTCAGTGGAATGCAATGCTCACCACCTTTTTCAAGCCGCCATCTTCAAGCCGCCATCCTATCAGTTAATCCCATTACCATCATGAAGCCTACTCGTTTACTCCTCGCCTCGTCGCTTGCCATCGCCCTCGTTTCCTGCGCCAACCAGAAAAATGATTACGACACACAAGCTCCTGTAGCTGCACCCAATGTCGGCCAGTCGCCCACTGCGGCTCCTCTTCCCGGCCAGCCAGCCAATCCAATCTACGACACTCCACCCGCATATCAGGAGAGCGCCGCCGCACCAGTCGATCCCGATGCGGTGGTGTCACCGTCCCTAACGACACCTGGGCATCCCGCGGCTACTGCAGCTACTTCCACAGCCGCCACCGCGGAGGCCACCCACGCAGCCACCGTGCACATCGTGGTAGCGCATGACACGCTCGGCGGCATTGCCAAATACTACAAGGTGCCAATTGCCTCCATCAAAAAGGCCAACAACATGACCAATGACACCGTGATTCTTGGCAAGAAGATGATCATCCCTGCCCATTGAGTTGTCCTTCATTTACGCCGGATTCCAGCGTGTGTCCGGCCTGCGCCAGCTCCATCATGCGTTGCTCATCCGTCGCTCTCTTCTTGGTCATCGGCTGCGCTGGCTGGCTAGATGCTGCGGAAAAACCCCTGCGCCCTGTTACGCCACCCGCAGCCACGCCAAGTTCGCGCGAGCTCGCATTGGAGCATCTTCTAACTGAGCGTGAATCACCCGCCGCCTTGCAAGCCGCCATCGCACAGGCACGCAAGCAAGGCATTAACGAGCAAGTCATCCTTGAGGCTCGCTTCCTCTTTCTGGTAGATCGGCACGACGATGCCGCCATCGCCGCCTTGTTGCCTGAGTTTACCAAGCTCCGAGCCACCTTCAATCTCGACGACTCGAAAACCTTCGCCTGCAAAGACGATTGGCTCGCCGTCAATGAATACGTCGAAGCCATCTCCGCTCTCAACCAAGGTGACAAGCTTGCCTTCAAACAGCACATTACCGAGGCGTTTTGGCTGAGTCCACGCCAGGGCGCTGCCTTCGCTCCGCACATCGAGCGCTTGCATTTGGAGGAGGCCATGCACTCTATCAAAATCGACTTTGCCGCACAGTTTATAACAATCGACCCTGGCCAACCTAAAACTCTAAAAAAACTCCTCGGCGATAACCAAGCGCTGCTGCTGCATTTCTGGTCACCGTGGAGTGAAGAGAGTGATGCTGGTATGCCTGACTTCTGCGCCACCGCGAAGCACCTCGTGGCTAACAATATTGCAGTGGTCTCGATCTTGCCACCTGCCTCTGCCAAGCTTCTCGCTGCCGCCCGTGCTTCACTCAAGACACTCGGCGCAAAGCCACCAGGCGCTTGGCTCGTCGATGAAAAATCCCATCCGCTCGCTCGCCAGTTGCGTGTCTTATCCCTTCCCACCATGGTCCTCGTCGCCACTGATGGACGCATCCTTTTTAACGGTCATCCAGATGATGATGCTCTCTGGCACGCGTTGCTCAATCTCAACTCCTCCATCCGCCGCCAGCCCCTCGCTAGTCGCCCCACTCAACGCTAATTCCATTATCTACGACGCTCATAGTAATTAATGAATTTTAAAAAATTGAAATTTAAATTTTTCTTTAAATTTCGCACATTGGTACTTGACGGCTTTCTTAAATAATGTTCCCTTCGCCGCAAGCAACGAGAGACATTCCGCATGGCACGCATCGCACAACCCACCAATCTTGAACTGCAAGCACTAACGATGCTGTGGCAACGTGGGCCTTCCACTGTTGCAGATATCCATGAGTCATTGGCGGATGGTAAGACGCGTGCGTATACCACAGTGCTGACGGTGATGCAAAATCTGGAGCATAAAAAACTCGTTAAGCGCACACTGGTGGGCCGCGCCCACGTGTACGAGACAGCCTGTCCGCGTGAGCAGGTGGTGGAACAAGCCACCACTGGTTTTGTTACTAACACTTTTGGAGGGCGCCTCGCGGAGGCTGTTCTCGCAATCATCTCCACTGGCATGTTGACGCCGGAAGAGAAAACAAACATCGAACGTAAACTCGAACTACACACAAACATGGCTGCAAAAAAAACAGCAAAGAAGGTCGCAGCTAAAACTGCGAAGAAAGCGGTGAAACAAGTTGCCAAGAAGGCTCCGGCCAAAAAGGCTGCTGCTAAAAAGGCTCCGGCTAAAAAGGCTCCGGCCAAGAAAGCCGCCCCGAAAGCTCCAGCTAAAAAGGTAGCGAAGAAGGCAGCGAAGAAAGTGGCAAAGAGCGCCAAGAAGGCTCCAGCCAAGAAAGTTGCTAAGAAGACAGTTGCGAAGAAGGCAGCGCCTGCTAAGAAGGCGGCACCAGCCAAGAAGGCAGCGGCCGTGAAGAAGGCGGCTCCTGCGAAGAAAGCTGCTGCCAAGAAAGCACCGGCGAAGAAAGTGGCCAAATCGGCTGTGAAGAAAGCGCCGGCGAAGAAGGTGGCAAAGAAAGCCGCGAAGAAAGCCGCGAAGAAATAATCCCGACATTGGCAACCGGAAAACGGATAGGAGCGTGTTAGCACGTGCCGTTTTTTTTTCCAAGTTGCATGAGTGTTTCGTGATTGGCGGGAGGTCCTCGGACCTCCCGCCCATTTTTTTTGTGGGAGTGGCAGGCGCAGGGATTATTGGCTTTACTTTGGCGCTCGCAGCGGCGATGAAGCCGCCACCATGTTCGATACTATCAAGCCCGCGCCACCCGACTCGATTCTAGGTCTAACCGAAGCCTGGAAAAGCGACCCGAATCCGCTCAAGGTAAATTTGGGAGTGGGGGTGTACAAGGACGGCTCAGGGAACACGCCGATTCTAGCAGCGGTTAAAGCTGCGGAAGCAGGGATTTTGCAAGCGGCCACCACCAAGTCGTATATGCCTATTAGCGGCGCACCGGAATACGGTCGCTGTGTGCAGGAGATGCTATTTGGAGGCACGCATGAAATCCTCAGCAGTGGACGCGTCCGCACGGCACACACGCCAGGTGGAACTGCGGCGTTGCGTGCGGGGGCTGACTTTTTAAAGAAAGCATCGCCTAACGCCACGGTCTGGATGAGTGCGCCGACATGGGCCAATCACAAGGGGGTGTTCGGTGCTGCGGGCATGCCTACTGCGGATTATCCGTATTATGATGCGCTCACACGGGGTCTGGATTTCGTCCGCATGCAGGAGGTTCTTGAAAGCATACCCGCCGGCGACGTTGTCCTGTTGCATGCTTGCTGTCATAATCCCAGCGGGGTGGACCTCACCGCCGGCCAATGGCAAACGGTGGCGGCCATAGCGGCTCGGCGTGGGTGGTTGCCATTTCTTGACTTTGCCTATCAAGGGTATGGTGATGGGCTTGAGGAAGATCGCGCCGGAGTGCTGGCGCTGGTTGCTGCATGTCCCGAATTGTTGGTGGCGAGTTCGTTTTCCAAGAACTTCGGACTTTACCAAGATCGTGTCGGTGCGCTCACATTGGTGGCCGGTTCCGCGGTCGCTGCCAACAATGCCTTCAGCAATGTGGAAATTGTCATCCGCGTCAATTACTCCAATCCGCCCGCCCACGGCGGCCTGATCGTGACCCGGATTCTGAGTGACCCGGCGTTGCGCAGCCAATGGATGGAAGAACTCACGGCCATGCGGGAGCACATAGCCGCTACTCGTGTGCAATTCGTCGCCGGGCTTGCCGGATATGGGGTGGTCGGGGATTTTTCGTTTATTGCGCGGCAGAAGGGCATGTTCTCGTTCAGCGGCCTGAGCGATGTGCAGGTGAAGTTTTTGCGCGAGGTCAAGAGCATCTACATCGTTGGTGGCGGCCGCATCAATGTGGCTGGCATTACCGCGCGTAACCTCGAATACCTCTGCACCTCAATCCGCGAAGCCATGGCGGTCCTATGACCTCGCGCTGAAGTGAGCCAGACGAATCGGACGGATCTTTGAACAAAAACTGAAGAAATGAGTTGCATGGGTGGCGATGGCTATCCTAATTTCGTGCGCCCGCAAGGCAGAACACAAGCGCGGTTAGCTCAGTGGTAGAGCACCTCCCTGACACGGAGGGGGTCACTGGTTCGAACCCAGTATCGCGCACCAT
>JBAXOP010000189.1:0-10378 GCA_037133195.1 Verrucomicrobiota bacterium
TGCCCGTAGGCACCCGGCAGCGGCACACCACCGCGGATACTGAATACCTTACCTAACAATCCTTCCTCCATGGATGACCCGGCATACCAATGGTCGTAACTTTCCTCGGTCGCATGGTCCACCCAGTCCTTGGCCACTTTCCCCAATACCCGGCCGCTGCCACGCTCCACCGTCCAGAAGCCTGCCGGACTAGCCGGATTGGGCGGCACCGAGGTATCGATCTGACCTGCAGCTATCTGGTCGGGCGTCACAATCTGAATCCACGGGTGGTTAGCCATCCACGCAATGTTGAGATCGTAGGCATCCGCGTATGATTTGTTGGAGAAATCCTCCCAATTATTGACCAGCACCACGGCTTGGTCGTTCGGCCCGGAGCGTGCCTTGTGCTGCAATAACTCGCGCAACACCACGGGCAGCCCGTTATCGTCGTTCTTGAGCAAGTAGCCGCCTAGCTCGTCGTTGATGACAAAACAGGTGGTGCCATTGATCCGGTTAAGCCGGTAGCCATCGCTCTCGAGCGCCGACGTCCGCCCGAACCATTTCAAGACATGGCGCATTTGGTCGATGAACGTGAACCCGAAGCCCATGTCGTGCACCTTGTCGAGCACCCCGTCGTCTGAGACACGTTCGGGCGTCCAGAGGACATTGGCGGAAGGTGCATGCTTGTATATGGTTGTCAAAAACTCAGTCGCCAGACCTAGGTTATCGCGGTTGAACGCCTTGCTGAAATACGGCAATATATGATCTGAGAATGTGCTTCCTAGCAAATCGATCATGCCGTCGCCGATGAGCCCGGCGATGCGGGTGTTGAACGCGGGGCCGTCGCGCCACAAGTGGCCGGACGCAGGATCCGCCGCCGCCCACTGGATTGCCGA
Organism: Verrucomicrobiota bacterium; assembly: GCA_037133195.1. Lineage (GTDB taxonomy): Bacteria > Verrucomicrobiota > Verrucomicrobiia > Verrucomicrobiales > Akkermansiaceae > Luteolibacter. The sequence continues at coordinate 876 of JBAXOP010000189.1, forward strand.
GGCCAGCGTGGGCGTCACGTGCAGGGCGAGCGGGACCTGATAGGCCTGATGGACATCCAGCGGCCGGTAGTAACCCGCGCCGCTGCCGGTGTTGATGAGGTATTGGATAGTGCTGCCGGGCTGGATTGCCTGGTTGCCGTGGATGAGTGAAACCACCTTGATGCGTTTACCGCGGTCGTTATCACCGCCGAGCCCGACCCAGGAGTAAAGCACGCTGTTAGCACCGTTGATATTCACCTGGTCCTGCCAATAATCCGAGGCGATCCAATCGTTGCGGATCGCGTCGCGAATGTCCGAGCGCCCGCCGAGGTCGCCAGCCCCCGGCGGGCTGTTCCGGGTGCCGTCCTTGGTGGTGTAAACCTGATAGTTCAGGGTTGAGGCGTCGCCTCCCCAACCGGCATCAAGCAGCGCCTGGCGACTGATGGAAAACTCGACCGCGTCGAACTCGGAGTTGAAATAGGCCTTGCCGAACCCGTTAGCCGAGTTCTGGTCGCGCACGGTCACATTGAACGACGACAAATCCTGGCCGATGGCCGTCGAGTGGGCACCGGCACCGCTGCGTGTCTTATCCCACAGATAGATATGCCCGTTGTCCGATTGATAGCAGGCGACTACCGCCTGCCAGCGCATGGTGGTACCGGTGTCCACCTGATCGGGCAGGTTATATTCGCCGGTGCCCGGGTTGCCGAAATTGATGGCCACATAGATATCGAGGTTGCCCAGTTCGGCGAGCGCGTTGAGATCATTCATGTCTACTCGAAAATAAAATTTTCCGTCGCCACCCACACTCGGTTCGCCGCCGTCTCGGGCGTAAAACGCCACCAAGTCGCGCGACGTGTCCCAACCGTCGTAGGCATGGTAAACATCTGCCCCGTTGTTGTTTGGGCCGTCGCCGTCGTAAGAATCCAGCGCAATCAAATCATCGGCACTCCAGTCGGTAAAGAGATGGTTGTTAGTCACCGTGCCCACCGTGGTGGCCACCCCGGGTCCTATCTGGATCGATCCGGGTGCCGGTGGCGTGGGTTGTCCCGAGACATGCGGGTCCATCCGGTTGAGGAATTTTGTTAGATTGGTGATCCCGTCGCCAGCCGGTGATCCGTTAGGGCCGTTATCAGTGTTGGTGATGATCTTACCGGTGTGCAAGTTGTAATGACCGATGACCCCGTCGTCCCATGGATCGAGACCGTATTGCACTTTCCAACCGTCGGGCAGACCGTCGCCGCTGGTACTCTGGAGCCGCGGATCGGTTTCCAGCCAGATCACATCCAGCCCGTCGCTGCGGACATTGCCAGCGGGCCGGAATGCGGCGGCCAAGCGGTTCTTATCGATAGCTGTGGAGGTAAAGGTGGTGCCGGCCGGGGCACCGCTGACCTCGAGATATGGATAACAAAAATCCGCATAGCGAAAGGTCACATCCACGCCAGCACGCGGCACCGTGATGGATTGGTTGAAACTGGAGAAGGTTGCTAGAACGAGGAAATTGCCGGTGCCGTCGGTCTGGTTGCGGTCGATGATGGCGAGATCGACGATGCCGTTGTGGTTAGCGTCCTTGGTGCCATCGGTCATGCCGCAGCCGGTGGTATCCGGGTTGTTAGTATCAGTTTCGAGCCACACGGCGTTAGGCGAGCGGGCGAGCACCTTGGAGCGATCGACCCGCGAGGTATTATAGATAGTTGGCGGATGGGCGATGACATGCAAGGAGCCGCCGGCATCGGGCACCCCGATGTCCACCCGGCCGTTATGGATGATCTGATAGTTAGGCACTCCGCCCGTGCCGGTAGTGATGAGATAACTGCGATCCTCTGCCCCGTCGGACAAGCCGTCGTCATCGGTGTCTGGCCTATTCGGGTTGGTCATGCTGCCGGCGATCTGGTCGGCACGCAAGTTATTGAGGTTATAGGGCCATGGATTGAAATAGCTATAATCGCCCGGCGCGCCAGCCATGTCGGTGGTGTTGTAAACCGGCGGGTCGAGGTCGGGCTGGAAGTTGGGAGTGCCATCGCTATTGGTATCGGTGGTGGTATTGGTGTCGGGCACGGCGCTCGCCCAGCCGAGTTCGAGGCCGTCTGACAGGCCATCGCCATCCGAGTCCGGGCACAGCGCGTTGGTCTTGCCGGAGATGATCGTCAAGTGGACTTGATCGTTGGTCCAGGACTCCGCCTGGCTCGTTGGCCAGGGGATGACCGTCGTTTCAATAAAATCCGATAGCCCGTCGTCATCATTATCGATGCGTCCGGTAGTGGCGGTTACCCATTGCCGGTAAATCACGCTGACGCTGCGGTTGGCGGTCGCGCTGCCGCTGGCAGTGGTGACAGTGGCGCTGAATTGATAATCTCCCGCCGCGACGTTGTTCCAGGCGAAATCCCATACTTTGGTGGTGCCGGTGACGGTCGGATTACCGGCAACCGCCACGATGTCGCCGGCGCTCACTGTGCCGATGGTGAAGTGAATGGCCACCGCGCTCGCCCCGAGATCGGTTTCCACGCGAATCGGGATTGTGCGTTGTGCGGCCGTCGGCGCGAGCTCATCGGGCAAAATTATCTGATAGGTGCTGCCGTCCGCATTGAATTGTGGCGGGTTGACAATACTGTCCTTGATCACGGCTAACGGCCAAGCCTTGACCAGGCGCGTCGCCGCCAGTGGGACCCCGCCGGTCGGCGGAGTGTAATCCACTGCGATGGTGTGCAGAAACTCGGCCTGGCCGTTGTAGAGGTTAGGCAGCGTATAGGCCAGCACATAGTAGCCACCCTCCTGGCCGAGCGTGTATGCACTCTGCGGCTGAATGAGCGGATTGGCCGGTGAGGCGGATTCACTGCTAGATAGACGTATGACGAAACGCTTGATCAGATCGGCGGTGGTCACGCCGCTGGCGATGTCCGGGCTGATATAAACTTTCATCACGTACCCCGGCCCGACCGTATCACCGTCGTTCTGCGGATAGGCCATGAACATCCGGTACTGCGGGCCCTGCGTATTGACGGTGCGGGTGAGGGTGGTGAAATGCCCGGCGGCGTCAGATAATCCAAAGTCATTATAGGTATCGGACGAGAGCTTGCGCAGGCGCATTCGGATAGTGGCATTGCCGCTAGCAGGAATATTGTTATAGTAGCAGCGCCATTCCTTGGTGAGTGCGGTATTGGAAGCGGTTATTCCTGGTGACTGGGTGACGGCGGTAGCTTTGACCCAGGAGGTCGTGATGTGGTTATCCCAGAGGCCGTTGCCATTGAGGTCGGTAAATACCTCACCCGGGTCATACTGGCGGTTGCCGTTGGCATCGATATAAGGCTCGAAGCCCACTCCATTACCGCCTTGTGAACCGGTGTTGGCGTCGTCGTTAGAAGCATCGTTATCGTCGATGTGATACCAGACTTCCGTCACGCTCGGGTCGGTGCGGACCACCACTCCATACTGCGAGCCACCCACTGTGTCGCCATCGTGCTGCGGCCAGAGGATTTCACCCTGCGGTAGTAGGGTATCGTAATAAAATGTCTGTGTGAACGTGCTATATATCGCGGCCCGGCCGGCGCGATCAAGGAACTGGCGGGCGCGCAACACATGAAACCCCTGGCTCAAGCCGGTCTGGGTGCTGCCATAGTCGTTGTGCGGATAGAGGGTTTTGGCTGCGGCGTTGAAATGGGTGATCTGGAAAGTGGTCATTCCGTGTTTTTTCCGGTTCACCGCATTGGCGTTGGCCGGAAAAATACTCGCAACGGGCTGGCTGCCCAAACTATCCTGATAGACGCCAAGCTTGTAGATCAGGTTGCCAATCGGTTTGGTGAATGAGACTTTCCACCAATCGTCGCTGCCCTCGTTGTGGTCCCAGTGCATTTCTACACTGTGGGTCGTGCCGAGGCCAACGCCTCCCGCTCCCTCCGGAAAGCTGGCATCGGTGGTACAGTAGAACCACATTCGATAGCCACCACCCACCGAATTGGTCTTGGCCCAAACCGTCACGGTGCTGCCGTTATCGCTGTACTGGCTTGATCCAAGGTCGGTGGTACTGCCCGGATTGTGATAGAGAAACGCCGCCACATGGCCGCTTTCCGTATCGTATGTGTTAGCTCCGGCGGCACTGCCGGTATAACTTCCCCCGGCGTAATAGGTGCCCGCTCCAGCCGAGCCGAACTTGTTCTGCGTGGTGTCTATGTTAGCGAATTTTTCGCCGTATTGGCGCGATGCAAACTGCATTTGCTCGTAGCCGAGAAACACATCGCTCGCCGCCCCTGGTTGATTGTCGCGTAGGTCGCCGGTGAGTGGGCCGATGCCCATCTGTGAATTGACGTCCACGCCGCCGTCGAGTTCCAGCAAGATGTTTTCCGTCGAGGCATCGGCGCGTGCGATGAAAGTGAGGTTTGAGCCATCGGTGATGCGTGGCACGCTGCATGGGTAGGTAAAACTTCCGGCCACCGCAGCTGCGACGCCATTGGGATTGAAGTCCTTGTCGCCGTCTGTCCCATCCTTGCGCAAATACGTCAGCGTCCCTGTGCTTGTGCCATTTTGCAGGATCGTGACTGGTTGGCCGCCATTATTACTCCACAAATCCGAGGACTCGGGCGTGCGCCATGAAAACACAAAGTAGCCGTCCTTGGGAATGGTCACTGCGCCCATGCTTTGATTACTGGGAACCGTGGTATAAAACCCGGTCATTGCGTCGCCGCTGTCCGTGGTGCCGGTGGCATATTGCCAGAGATAGGCACCCGCGGGGAAATTGGTGACAATATTGCGTTGCTGGCCACTGGCCCCGTTGCAATTCATCATGAAGAGCATCGTCGTCGCGTCGGCGGCGCTCATCGATGCGTTCTCACGCTTATCGCTCCTTTCGTAGGCGCAGACGCTGCTGTCACTCCATTTGGGAATTTGCTCGCCGCGTGCAAATTGATTATGAATGGCGAGCAAGTTGGGCAACGCGCCGTCATTGAACTGGCCGAGGAAATTGGTGTTGGCGATGGCCGGAAACGCCTTGCCGATTTGGCCCATAATCCCCGCATGATGGTTGCCGTCGGTGTAAACCACTGGCAAGCCGGCGCGGGTAAGCAGGAACGCATGTGCCAACCCGCGCTTGGGCATATAGCCATTATCCGCGCTCTGAGCGAAACCCACGGAGATGCCGGGCCCGCCGGGCAGTCCACCGCCACCGGGTTGGTCCATCCCGGTGAGCGGACCGAAGGATAGATTATTGATCAACGCGCTCTGCAGGTTATTGTCCAGCAGCCGCATTCCGGAGTCGATATAGGGTTGTTGGGCGGTGCCACCGAGATGTTCGCCGAAGAGCATCGCATTGGTTCGCGCCACTTCGGTATCAAAAAGCGTGGCCCGCAGGTTGCTATTAACAAACCCACGCGTCAGGTTGAATTGCTGCTGGACTTGGCCGAGATACCCGTAAGTGCTCGCATCCTTGTCCGCTCCGTAGCCCGCCCCAAAAAAATCCGCCCGTACATGCTTTACGGCATCCAACCGCAATCCGTCCGCTTTGGTCGTGTCCATCTCCCAGCGAGCCGCCCGGCTTAGGTAATCTTCTACAAACTCAGCATAATAGCCCGCATTCTGCGCCAAAATCTCTGCCGTCAGGCCGTTGCCAGGGCCAAAACCCACATACCTACCGTCCGGCGCGTAGCAATAGTACTCCGGGTTATTCGGATGGCGCACAAACTTGATTTTCGCGTGACGGTCACCTTGGTTAGGCCCGAAATTGTCGTTTTTGTAATCCCCGTTGGGCTCTTGCGAAATATCCACCAGATTCGAGGTGCTCAAATTCCACACCTGCCATTGATCGTTGTAATTGTTGATTCCGCCCCAGTTGCGGTAAAACCCGTCTTGGGTCACTTGCAGGTGGAAATCCTCCGGCAGCATCCCTGGATACAGGTCAATGGGCGTGGCAGCGTTATATCCCGGCACGTCAAACCCGCGGTGGTTCATGATGTTGTCCAGATAGATCCGGATCCCGAACCGGTGAGCCGTTTCGATTAAATGCAGCAATTCCGCCCGTGTTCCGTAAAATGTGGAAACCGTGCCGCGCTGGTCCTTGTCACCCAGGTCAAACGGATCAAACAAGTCGTACCCCACCGAGCCCCCCCCGCCAGCCTTGGTGGGGGGGGGCAGCCACAGTGAATTGTAACCGGCCTCTGCCAGTTCCGGGATTTTGGCCTCAATCTCGTTCCAACTGGTGTTGAAATACTGGAGCATCGCCTCCCCGGATGCGAGGGACGATAGCAGCATGAGGTAGCAAAGGCTACGTGCCAGGATGAATTTCATGGTTTGGACGGTTGCCGCAAATCGTGTGGCGCTTGACCTGTAGGTTGCTTGCTTATGTCTCAATTATGGCACGGGTTTAGCGTCGTTCAAAACCCAAACGCTACAGGCACTGGAATATGTCAAACTCAGGGGTTGCTCTGCTGGTGTGGTGGTGGCTGGGTCATCCTCTCCATCTCGGCAGTCGCCCATCCGAGAGGATAGGTGGGTCGGCCCGTCCCGCACTTCCCGACTCACCGCGTCCCCGGGTCGTCGTCCATCATCGCCTGCAGGTCAGCCTCACTCAGGCCCGCTGCCTCGCTCAGGCCCGCCTCGTCAATGGCGGCTGCCAAGCTGCGTTTTTTTGCCTGCAGGCGCAGGATCTTTTCCTCCACCGTGCCGCGGGTGAGTAGCCGGTAAACCGTGACCGGGCGGGTTTGCCCAATGCGGTGAGCACGGTCGCTCGCCTGGGCCTCGGCCGCCGGATTCCACCACGGATCAAAGTGAATGACGATGTCTGCGGCGGTAAGATTGAGGCCGTACCCGCCCGCCTTGAGACTGATCAAAAATACCGGCGGCCCGTCGCTCGTTTGAAAACGCCCCACCAATTCCTGGCGGTTGCGCGATTGCCCGTCGAGCCGTAAACTGGCTTGGCCCCGCTCCTCCAGGCAGTTCTCAATTTCACGTAATTGTGTCTGGAACTGACTGAATACAAGTACTTTGTGATTTCCAGCAATGGCCTCATCGAGCAATTCCAGGAGGCGTTGGAGTTTGGCGGAGCGCTGCGCGATAAGCAGCCGTTTAAAACGATCGTCACCAAGCAATGCCAGATCGCAACAAGTTTGTCGCAGGCGCAACAGAGTGGTGAGGAGGCGCATCCGTGCGGCACCCGGCTGGCCGGCATCCCGGATAGTATCGACCTGTTTGCGGCCGGCGACGAGTAATTCGCGATAGACGCTTTGCTGCTCCGGGCTGAGGTCGCAGAATTCGTCGATGATGAGTTTCGAGGGTAATTCCGGAGCGACTTGTTCCTTGGTGCGACGGAGCAAAAAAGGCGCGGTTTTGAGACGGAGTCGTTCGAGCAGGGCGGGCGTCGGCTCCCCGGAAACGAGCGGTAGTTCGTAGCGCTCGCGAAAGTCTTGGCGGCTGCCCAGCCAGCCGGGAAGTATGAAACGGAAAATCGACCACAGATCTCGTACACCGTTTTCCACCGGGGTTCCTGTCAGGGCTACGCGGCGTGTGGCTCGCAATTTGGCCAGAGCCTTCGCATGATCGGTGTCCGGATTGCGCATCAAACTCGCCTCGTCCACTACCACCAAGGCATACTCGCGCCTCAGGTGCCATGCCAAGTCGCGGGCCAAGGTGGCATAACTCGTCAGTATCACCTCGCCGCTGCGCACTTGCTCGCGCTGGGCGTCGCGTCGTGTTCCATGCAGGACGCGCACCGACCGCCCGGGCGCAAAGCGGGCCATCTCGGCCTGCCAGTTGCCCAGCAGCGAAGTAGTCGCCACCACCAATACCAGAGCCTCGACTGACGGGGCTGTTCTGTTTGCATCGAAGCCGGCAGATGCATCCGGGCAGGATGCCTGGTCCACCGTGGCGCAGGCAGCCTGCCCGCCGCCATGCTTCCGCACCTCCCTCGCATCAATATCTATGGCTAGATGTTCAAACGTTCGTTCGATTAAAACAATCGCTTGAATCGTCTTGCCAAGCCCCATGTCATCGGCAAGAAGGGCACCGCCGAAGCGTTCGACGCGGTCCCAGAGCCAGCCTGAGCCATGGGTCTGGTAAGGCCGCAATTCGGCATGGATGGTGGCCGGCATTAGACCGCCTGAAAATGTCTCTAATGTGCTTGAGCTTTGTGACTTATCGAGTTTTTTACGGAGTTCGTGGATTAGTGCGCCGGTGCGGGCGGAGGCGGTGAAATGGCCGCCTTGCTGGTGCACATCCAACTCAGCGAAGAGCGGTTCGATGAGGTCGGAAACCTCGCTGGAAACAATCAGGCGTCGGGCGTTAGGATTTGAGCCGTGGCTTTTACCAGAGATTAACAGTCGGCGGATATCGGCGTGCGGGATTACTTCCCCAGCACTTGATTTAAACGATAGATTGAAATCCAACCAATCTTCGCCAGAGCCGAGGATTTCGATATTTGGTTCGACGAGGACGATTTTTCGCTGGGCGAGGCGGAAGCGATCTGACTGGGTGACGGACCAAGAGTGGAGGAGATTTGGCAGGGAGTTGGCGAGGAAGTGGACGATGGCAGATTCGCCGCGCAGCGACCAACGCCCGCTAGTGGGATCGAGCGAGTCGAAACCGGCATGGACGAGCATTGAGGCGGCGCGGCTTTCTGCGTCAAAATCGCGCATTTCGCAGTGAGTCGCTGAGTCGCTGAGGCGTGGGAAGCCGGTCAGGGTGGCTTGGCCGGGCGGGACCGGGGGAGCGCCGGAATAGAGGAGGGTGAGGCAGGCATCGAGGTGCTGGAGTGAGCCATCCAAGGCGAGTGCTACGGTGAAGGGCGCGGCAGTGAAGTGGATCGTGTCGAGCCAGCAATCCGCGGGGAAGGCGAGCCATTCCTGCCAAGTAGCAAGCTGGGCGAGAAATGCTTCGGTTGGGAGTTCCACGGGGCGGCCGGAGATGAGTTCGCCAAGGTGGCCGGCGAGGCTTGGCGGGATGGGGCCCGGGCCGATGTGAGTGATGGCGTCGGGCGCGAGTTGCCAGCAGTGACCGGTTAGAATCACCCGCGGACAGGCGTCGGGTTGCGGGATAAGCCGCAGAGATGACGGCTGGTGGGTTAGTTCGCTGATTGCCAGAGTGCCAGCGGCTCTAATTTCCAAGGAATTGCGATCTTTGCCGACGTAGATGCGCGGGTGGCCGGTGAGAGCCTCCAAAAATCCGGCGAGCGTATCGCCCTCGAGTTGTAGATGCAGCGGGCATTTGCAGGTGCTACCGGTGGCGGCCAGCCAGTTGCTGATCACCGGGTCGGCCGGCACGGGTCCAGCGTTGCGGCTGAGCGTGGCGGCGAGCCGGCCGCGGACGAGTGCGTCGCGCCAGTTAGGGGCCAGCAACATATCCCAGGCCTGGGGCAGGGGATCGACAGGGACCGGCGGCGGTTGGTTTGTTAGAGCTGACGAGCCATGCAGTGCGGCGAGTCCCACCGCAACCGCGTGGGCGCAAACCGCAGCGCTGGCTTGGTTGTCCGGGCAGGAACAGCGGGTTTCAAAAGCTGTGGCAGAGGTGACCCGCACGCTGACGCGCCGCAAGATCCGCCCATCGCG
>JBAXOP010000190.1:0-10366 GCA_037133195.1 Verrucomicrobiota bacterium
GTTCCGGTTACCCCGCCTCCTACCACGGCGCGGGCATGCTCAGAAACGCGATGTGGAAGGAGAGTCATGATGTTCTCGGCGTGGTCGAAACCCTGCAAATTTCCGAGGCGGATTTGAGCAGCGAGCAAAACCACGGGTGCCTGGTCAACCTCCGTGGCGAGCTCGTGGAAATCCTGCGCGGGCCCTCGGAAAACCTGATGATCCTGCAGGTCGGAAAGGATGTGGTCTTTTCGCATCTCCGCGCCGCAAAATCCCAACCCGTACCTGAAAGGGACAGCCTGATTTCCTTCACCGGCACTTTGCTGAACCGGCCTGCGCCGATGTTAGAGTTTGGTGATTCACATGGCTCGTTTCACATCCTGTCGCGCACCGGCGATGATATCAAGGTCCTCGCCGCCCCCTCGTTCTGGACGCTCCGCCGCATGATGATTGCGCTCTGTACCGCGCTGGTGATGACGGTGCTCGCAGTGGCATGGGTCGGCGCTTTGCGACGCAAGGTCAACCAACAGGCCGCCCTCATTCACCAAACCGTGGCCAAACAAGTCGTCGAGGAAGAACGGGTCAGGATCGCCCGTGAATGGCACGACATGTTCGAGCAGCACTTCGCCGGGCTCACGATGTTGCTGGATGCCACGGCCACCATGATTCCCAGCGATTCGCCGGCGGGCGGCATGCTTGAGCGCGCGGCGCACATGGCGGATCACAGCCGGTCGGAAGCGCGTCAGGCGATCTGGGACCTGCGGGATCCCAATCACGGACAAAACAAGCCGTTCGCCACCGCGCTGGAGGAAACCATCCTTCGTTCTTGGCCCGATGACACGGCCGAACGACTCCAGGTCCAATGCGCCGAACACACAGTGGAGTTTCCAGGTCCCATCACCCAGCGCTTGATCCGGATCGCCAGCGAGGCGGTCACCAATGCCTTCAAGCACTCTGAATGCCGTCATATCACGGTTTCTTGGAATGACGATGGCGAGGCCTGGATCCTCGCGATTCATGATGATGGGAAAGGCATCCCCGCCCAAGCCGTCGAACGTGCCGCAAACGAGGGCCACTTCGGCCTGTTAGGCATGCGTGAGCGCGCGCTTCGCCTTCAGGCTTCGCTGCAGATCCTTTCACCGCCCGCCCCGGGAATCCCCGGAACGCTCATCCGCGTCACACTACCGAAATCCGCCCTTAAATCGTGAAAACCATCCGTATCATACTCGTGGACGATCATTACGTCGTTCGTTTCGGCCTTGCCGCATCCCTCAATCTCGAACCCGGCCTCGAAGTCGTCGCCGAGGCCGAATGCGGTGCCGAAGTCATAGATCTCTACCGCAAACACACCCCCGACCTCGTCATCATGGACTGGCGTTTGCCTGATGCCACTGGCGGCGAGATCATTCGCAGTTTGCGGCAAACGTTTCCTGACGCCCGCGTGCTCGTCCTTTCGGCCTTTGATTCCGAGGAGACCGTCTTCCAAGCGGTTCACGCCGGGGCGGTTGGTTACGTTCCAAAATCCTCACGCCGCCCGGAACTCCTGGAAGCAATCACCACCGTTTGCCGGGGCGAATCCGCGTTTTCTCCAGCCATTGCGGCGAAACTCGCCGCTCGTTTGTGCCGCCCGGAACTCACCCCGAGGGAAATCGAAGTGGTGGCGAAGCTCGTCAAGGGTAATTCTAACAAGGAAATCGCGTCACTCCTAGAGATCAGCGACAACACCGTGAAGCTGCATATCACCCACATTATGCAGAAGCTGCGTGCCAAAGACCGGACCCATGTGGCAACGATCGCCCTGCAACTCGGCCTCGTGGATCATCACTCGCCGGGAAATTGACCCGGCCCGCCGGAGCGGGGATGTTCCCGTGACCCGGAACAGCTGCCGGATCTTGCCGCCATTTGCGTGGAAAGCACGGATTCCGTTCAGTGAAATCACCTCGCCGTTCGCCGGGCCGGCGAATGCGGGCTAGCGCCAGGAAAGAGAAGAGGCGCGGAAGCGTGCGTGATGCGCATGGGGTGAGTGGATTTATTGTGGATGGATTTTTGCGGCGAAACCGCCCCGTGGTGCGAGGTGGACTGGGTTGGTCCCAGCGGAGGTTGATTCGATTTCGGAGTAGGTGGATTCCGATGGACGGTCGGTGTCGGAGATCAGGGAGATCCGGTGCTTTCCATTGCCGAGAAACCTGAGATCGAGCGTGTCGGTGAGGGCTTGGTCAGTGCCGTTGATGCCTCCGACATACCAGTCTGCGCCGTGGCGCCGGGCGATGATGGCGAGTCGGCCCGGTTCACCAGACAAGACACGTGTTTCATCCCAAGAGGTGGGCAGAGAATGAAGGAAGCTGCGGACAAAAGCCGGTTGGGAGCGGAGCCCCGCCGCTGATTCGATGACATGCTGGATGCCACTTTGGAACACGACCGTCAGCGCGAGTTCGTGCGCGTCGGTAGTCATCCGTTCGACGATTTTCGGATTTGTTTCCACTGGGCGGGTGAGATAGCAGGGCGTGTAATCCATGGGGCCCACCGCATTGCGGGTGAACGCGTAGATGGTGTGAAGGGTGTGGGCCTTTTCCGCAAAAGCCTTTTCCCAATATTGCTCGCCGCCTCTTACGGCCTCCATGGTGAGCAAGTTCGGATAGGTCCGCTCCCAGCCGCGGGGAATTGTTGCGCCGTGGAAGTTTACGACCAAATGGTGCCTTGCTGCGTCACGCAGGATGTCATGATAGAGCCCGATGACAAATTGCTTGTCGCTCTGCATGAAATCGACCTTGATGCCCTTGATACCGATGGCGGCGATGCGTGAAAACTCCGCCTCGCGGACGAGTGGATCGTTCATCAGATCACACGGCCCCGCGTCGGGCACCCTGTTGTGCTTGCCGCCGGAGTTATACCAAACAAGGATGCCAATGCCCTTGGTGGCCGCGTAGGCGGTGAGTTTTCCGATATCGCCTCCGCGCATCTCCTGCCAGCCGAGATCGATGAGGGAATACCTCCAGCCAAGTTCTGCGGCGACGTCCACGAAGGGAAGGAGCTTCGCGTACTCCTGCGGGCTCCCGCCATCGCTCCACCAACTCCAAGATGCGGTGCCGGAGCGAATCCATGAGGTGTCGGCGATTTCCGACGGCCGCGCGAGATCAGTGACCAGCGTGGATTCCACCACATCACCGGCGCGTTTGCCGGTAATGATGACACGCCAAGGAGAAACCCAGGGTAAGGTGATGGATGCCGTGCGCGGACCGACCCCGAATGTCTCAGGGTCCTCCGGTAGCCGCGCCTGATAGAGTCCGCCCGGAGCCTCTGGTTGGAGGTGGATGCCGAATGCGGATGACTCCAGTCCGCTCTCGGTGATCATCGTCCAGCGGCCGCCGGTTTTCGCGAGCAGTGGCAGCGACCAGCCTTCCTCGACCGGGGCCGCCGTGCCGACCGGTATGCCGTTGACGTATTCCGCTTCGTAGCCGGGGGCCCATTTGGCCACTTTCTGATATGGCTGAGTCCAGACGCGGCCTTTGTCCGGCAGATTGAAGCCCGTGGTGTCGTAACTCCATTGAAAGACCTGGGAACTCTGTCCTGGAAATCCGTAGCGGAACGCGATTCCGTCCCTGAATGCACGCACGGTCAGGTCCATCCTCATTCCCACGGCGTTGCGTAGTTGATAGGACCGTTCGCGGCATACGCTTTTCACCACCCGCACCTTCGAACCCAGGAGTTCATAGTTTTCGGTCACCTCCTTGGGCTGTCCTGCAGCAACAAGCGTCAGTCCGCTTGAGAAATCCGCGTCGCTTCTGGCGATACCGAGGGGGGACTGTTCGATCACCGTCTCGCCTGCTTCCGTTGTTACCTGATAGGTTGCCTTTCCGTCCGCGACTAAGAGACTGAATCTCAGCGAACTGTCCGAGTTGCCCAGATCCTGGTCCTCCGCGGCAAGGGCGCAGGTGGCCAGTGGCATGAAATACAAACAAGATGCCAGAACCGTAGTCGTTAATTGGGATGGCAGGCTGAGGAAGCGATGGATTTGCATTGAGAATGGATGTCCATCCGACTGGGAGGGACTTTTCGTGACAGATGATGTTCATTTTGGGTCTGCGAGCACAATCACCAGATTGGGTAATACCCAAATGGGCTATGTTTCGTAATGCGGCGGTTCTGCGGATTTACCGCGCGAGCGGGTGGCCATCCATAGAGATATCCTCCGCTTCGTTTCCGATAACAAACGCCCGGCGGGCGTCCGGGGCGGCGGGGGGGGGACCACTACAAAAGCCGGTCGTTGCCGGGCCAGACGTGTGCCGAAGGATCGGCGGTGAAAACGTGGGGCAGCAGCGGATTACCCGCTAACAATGGAATGGCGGAGTTTATCATCAACACCGGAATCCAGAAGAGATTTGTTTTTCATTTCGGTCGCTCAGTTGGCTGATGGTGATAGCGTGTAGGTCACCCCTTTGGTGGTGTTGAAGGTGAAGTGGCCATCTGCTTTGGGCGTGGCGACGGGTAGGCCCTCGCCACCCGGGCGAAGATCAGGGGCGTGCCTGCGGGTTCCTGGGTTTGGTTCACCCAGACATCGAGCGTGTCGGAATGAGCGGTGGCGGAAAGTGTGATGCGCCCGACCACGAAGATGGGTTTGCCGAGGCCGACGGTGCCGACCAAGCCCATGTTGGTCGTCGAGCCACCGATGCCCAGATTATTGCTGCCATTGCGGAGGAAGACATAGGGGTTGTTGCCTGTAGTGGCGGAACTGGGCGTCGGCTTGGTATTGATTGCCACGCCGATTCCACTGCTGCTAGATCCCTTGCTACCGAAGGGCAGCATGAGAATGTCGCTGTCATGGTTGATATTGTAGCGCAGCAGGCAGGAAAACCAAATGGTGGTCCCATTGGCGAACGCGACGGCAGGATCAAACCATTGACAGGTGCCGGAGTAGGTTGAGCCGCCTGTGTCCACCACCGCACCACCGGCGGTGACGAGGTTGGGGTAGGCGAGGCCCGAATTGATCAACGGTGAGGTGGCGGTACCCGGGACCGTCCATGCGCCCAGCCATCCCGATCCGCCGTTCTGGCCGGCGAGAGTTCCATTGGCATAGGCGAAGCTTTCCTCGCTGGGCGTCTGGGCACCCAAGCGTGCAACGCTGAGCGCGGCGAACAAGAATCCAGTTTGAAAATACCGTGTGGTAGCCATGATGCGGGCAGGGAAGGGTGGTGGTTTGATGGAGTCCTGGATCAAAGAATGGATGGACTGCCTGTAATGCTCCGTTCCACGTTTTGGACGAAGGGATTTCTTCGTGCGGATCCAGGGGCGGCACACCATTGGGTTTCTCCCGTACTTCGATCTAGCCTCAAGAACATAGACCACTGAACCCGGTCGTCATTCCGGCATTCCGACTTGTCCGTCAAACCCTATATGAGCGTGTTCATCCGCCCTGTGGCTAGCAGGTGGGATCCAATGGCGTCCGTTTGAACCTACCCATTCCGGTAGTTTGGACTAATCCAAATGCCGGGGTGACTCGCCCTTGAAAAAGTCCATATTTACCGTCCTCTGGACGGGGGATCCCGTCGAAAAGACCAGCAACAATAAACTCCAGCCACCCACAATCCCCTTTATGAAACCCCGAAAACTGATTCCGCTTCTTGGTTCATCCGTGATTTTCTTCTCCGCCTCCGCCCACGCGGGTGATGTGATCAAGGCCAATAACACGACCGCCCTCAACGTCGCCGGTAGCTGGACCACCGCAGTCCCCACCGCTACCGACGTCGCCGTCTGGAACAGCACTGTCGTCGGAGCGAACAGTTCCGCGCTTGGGGGCGATTTGGCATGGCAAGGCATTAAGATCACAAATCCGGGAGGTGACGTTACCATTGCAAATGCCAGTTCGGCGAATACGCTGACGCTCGGTTCGGCGGGTATTGACGCTTCCACCTCCACCAGAAAATTACAAATTCAATCGAAAGTCACGTTGGCAGCCGATCAGACTTGGAGTCCCAATTCTACAGCGGCACCGGCAATAGAATTTGCAGCCCAAGTGTCAGGGGTTCCGTTGAATCTGGGCGGGTTCACGTTGAGTATAGCTGGAGCGGGAATCGTTCAACCGGCAACTGGCATCACCATAAGCAACGGAACGATCAATATCGGCAATGGCACTACTGCCAGCGTCATGGCACTCAATTCCGGATCCGGCAGGGCGGTCACGGTGAATTCAAATGTTTTCATCAACATCGCCGCCAACAGTACTTTGGGTTTCAACGTAAACAGCGGCACCAGCGGTGTTGTGGCCGAACAGTCTGCCGCAGTCGTGACGAACAATGGCGGTACGATCAGGGTCCAATCAACGAACACGACCCAGGCCAATCAAACCGGAAAGGTCACCTCCAACAACGGTTCGACCATTGATAATCAATTTAACAATAACACCGCCGCGACCGCCCGCTTTGCACTTTCAGGCGAACTGGCGCTTTTTGGTACGACAACTTGGAAGGAATCGGGAGCCGGTACTACCGCGACGATTTTCTCTGGACCATTGACCGGTAATGGCACTTTGAATTTCCAGAACACCTCGACCGCTGTGGGCCGCCGTCTGGATGTTTCCGGTAATAACTCCGCTTTCACCGGCGCGGTCAATCTCAACGGCACCAGCGGCAATCGGAACCTTCGTCTTACCACAGCCACCGCCGGCAGTGCTTCAGCGACCTGGGCACCCAGTTCGGCGAATATCCTGGAAATCGATGGAGTGGCGGTAAACCTCGGCACTCTTAATGGCGCGGGCACCGTCACCAACTCCCACGCCACCACCGCCGCCACGATCTCTGTCGGCGCTGGTTCCTTCAGCGGTGCCATCACCAACGGCGCGCCCGCCAACGGCATGGCGCTCACCAAGACCGGGAGCGGCATCCTCACTCTCACCGGAGCCAATACCTACTCCGGTCTCACCAATGTCCAAGGTGGCACGCTCACCGCCACCACCGCCCAGACCGGCGGCGGAGCCATCACCGTGGGTGATGCTGGCACTTTCGGACTGACACAGAGTGCGGCGGCCAGCACTTTTGCCATCTCTACCCTCACGCTGGGATCCACCGGTGGATCCAATCTTACGCTTGCCAATGCCGCGTTGCCTTCGGTTGCCCTCATCACCGCTTCCAACTTCACGGTCAACGGCTCGAGCACGATTACGCTGAAGGGCGCGCCGGTGAACAACATGACCCTGATCGACTACACCGGTGTGATCGGCGGCACCGGTTTCGGCGGAATTTCCCTTGTTCTTCCTTTCCGCACCTCGGGAAATCTGAATCACGATACGTCTAACACCAAGATCAACCTCGTCAATTTCCAATCAGACACCCTCAAGTGGCAGGGCAACGTCAGCAGCGTGTGGAATATCGATACCACCAACACGGGTCCGGCCAGTGGTGCCACCGCTAACTGGAAATCCTCTGCCTCACCCGGTGGCGCATACTACGTTGAGGCTGGCATTGGCTTGGTGGATTCCCCGGTGTTTGACGATACCGCCACCGGCTCCACCGCGATTACCTTGGGCACTACCGTGACCCCGGTCAGCATCACTTTCAATAACAACTCCCACGCCTACTCGGTCTCCGGCGGCGGGGTCATCGCAGGCAGCGCGGGCATTGTGAAAGACGGCAGCGGCACGCTCACCTTAGCAACTGCCAATAGCTTCTCCGGCGGTGTTCAGTTCAATGCCGGCGCATTGAACGTGAACCATAACACCGCCCTCGGCACCGGCAC
The DNA here is from genome assembly GCA_037133195.1 of Verrucomicrobiota bacterium. Taxonomy (GTDB): domain Bacteria; phylum Verrucomicrobiota; class Verrucomicrobiia; order Verrucomicrobiales; family Akkermansiaceae; genus Luteolibacter. The sequence goes on from JBAXOP010000190.1 coordinate 7,708, forward strand.
GCTCACTATCGCCGGCAGCACGCTCGATAACACCAGCGGCTCGGCCAAGGTTGTGACGAATACCCAGAACTGGAACAGCGACTTCACCTTCACCGGCTCTAACAACCTCACACTCGGTGCGGCGGCGATGAACGCCAGCCGTCTGATCGCCGTCAATGGCGGCACACTGACCGTCGGTGGCATCAGCGGCACGGGCTTCGGCCTGACCAAGGCGGGTGCTGGTACCCTCGGCGTCGGTGCCAGTAGCTACTCTGGTGCCACGGTTGTTAACGGCGGGGTCCTGAAAGCCACGGCAGCCGGCGCCTTCAATACCACCTCCTCCGTCACCCTCGCGGATGCCGCCGGCGTCGCCCTGGATCTCAACGGCAACAGCCAGACGATCAACACCCTCACCGGCGGTGGCGCCACAGGCGGCAACATCATCCTTGGTGGTGGCACCCTCACCACCGGAACCGCATCCAACGCAATGCTTGGCGGGCTAACCGGCGCGGGCGGCATCGTCAAAAATGGCACCGGCACCCTCACCTTTGCTGGCGACAAGAGCGGCTACACCGGAACCACCACCATCAACGCCGGTATTGTCGATGTCGGCACCGTCAGCGGCATGTTCGGTGCCACGCTGAACATCAACAACGGCAGCGTCATTCAAGGCAATGGCAGCATCACGGGCACCGTGGGCACCGGCAACCAGATCGTGTCCGGCAATGGCGGTTTTGCCGCATACGGTGGCATGCTAACGATCAACTTTGGTGGTGCCGGTGCGCAGATAGCGCTGAACGGTGGAGGTAATGTCTTTGGCAATGGTTTCGTTTTTGGCTCTGCGACTACCAACAGTAAAGTCATTGTCCAAAACCCAATCAGCCTGAACACCAACGGCACCCGCACCATTACCGTTAACTCCGGGGTTGGCGGAGATTCCGCCGAACTTACAGGCATCATTTCCGGAGGAAACTCACAGCTGATCAAGGCTGGCCCAGGCTTGCTCATACTCAGTGGCGCGAACACCTATGCCGGGTGGTCCAACGGGATCATCAGCAACATCAACACCCAGATCAACGCAGGAACGCTGCAAATCGGCAATGGCACGGACAATGGTTCGATTGCGGGCACATTAGGCATCGTGAATAACGCCGCGCTTGTTTACAATGTCGGCAACGGCAGTCGCACCCAGGCGAACGTCATCAGCGGCACCGGTTCACTTACCCAGAACAGCATTGGCGGCACGGTCAATCTCACCGGAGCCAACACCTATACCGGTCTCACCGCCGTGTCCGCTGGCAGATTAAACACCACCACCGTGCAGACCGGCGGCGGAGCTGTCAGCGTGGGGGATTCAGGAAGCTTCGGTGTCACTCAGCTTGCCAGCGGAGCCACTTTTGCCACTTCCAATCTCACCCTCGGGAGTACGGGAGGATCGGTGTTGACTCTCAATCCAGCCACCGCCCCCACCGTCGCGATGGTGACTGCCACTTCCTTCACGGTGAATGGTGCCAACACCCTCCACGTCACGGGCACTCCCGCCAGCGGCACCACCCTGATCACTTATGGAGGAGGATCTATTGGTGGCACCGGTTTCGCCGGGCTGAGCCTGGGCATGCCCTTCCGGGTGACCGGCACTCTAACGGACACCGGTTCGGCCATTGTACTCAGCAGCGTTTCGGCGGACACGCCGAAGTGGCGCGTCGGAGACGGGATGTGGGACATCGACAACTCCATCGTTGAGGGAGTTGGCGGTGGCACGGCCAACTGGCAAACCATCAGCGTTCCGGTCTCCACCTATGTCGAAGACGGTGGCAATATTGACGAGGTCACCTTCGACGATACCGCCTCTGGCAGCAGCCCGATCAATGTCACGCTGAACACCACCGTCACGCCCGCCGGCATCAAGATTGACGGCACCAAGGACTACACGATCACCGGCAGTGGCTCGATCGCTGGTTCCAGCATGATCGTGAAAAACGGCAGCGCCACATTCACCCTTGGGACGGCCAACACGTTTGCCGGCGCGGTGCATGTGAATGGCGGTATGCTGAAAGCCGGTGCAGCGGGAGCCTTCGGTTCTCCATCTTCGGTGACTCTCGCTGATGTCACGGGTGCGGCGATCGACCTCAACGGCCACAATCTGACCCTCACCAGTATTTCCGGCGGCGGAACCAACGGTGGCAACATCCTGCTGGGATCCGGCGTGCTCACCACCAATCTCAACTTGGACGCTACCTTCGGAGGTGCGCTGAGTGGCACTGGCGGATTGACCAAGACCGGCACAGCAACGCTCACGCTCGCCGGCGACAAGAGCGGCTATACCGGTGTCACCAATGTCACCGGCGGCGCTCTGGATCTTGGCTCCATCAACGGCACATTCGGTGCCCCGGTTACTGTGACCACCGGCTTTGCTAATAACTCGATCATCGTCGGTGCCGGTTTGTTTGTTCAAGGCAACGGCACGCTGAACACCGGCATCTCGGGCGGCTCGGCTGGCTTCGGTGCCCGCGGCGGCAACCTCATCGTCAATGTCGGCGGCGCGGGTGCCTCGATTAGTTTCAACAGTCCCGGCACCGGCGGTCTCGGTGGCTTTATTTTCGGCTCTGCAACTTCAGACAGCAAGCAGGGCGGATTTTTTGAAATACTTCAAGTTACTCATCATTAACGGTCAAACGAT
>JBAXOP010000191.1:0-10365 GCA_037133195.1 Verrucomicrobiota bacterium
GCGCCGCCTCGCCGGGTGGAAGGTATGGTCGGACCTAGTGGAGCCAGTCGTCCCCCCTGACAATCTCCCGGAATGGTCACACAACGCCCTGCGTCATACCCATGCCTCGGTGCTAGTGGCCATGGGCACACCGCTGGAGACACTCACCTTCGAGTTCGGTCACTCCGGCGGGGCCCAAGTGCTAAAGGCTCGCTATGTGGGCGTCATGCCGAAAGCCGAGGCTCAAAAGATTTTGAATCTCAGGCCGATCCCAATACAGTGACTGAGTCTGCAAAAACGTGCCCAGGATACTCAATCACCTGAATTCATGGCCTTGGTATTGCCCCAGGTTGTTGATTCTCACGCGGCCCTTGCCCAACCCATGCCCTCCGCCACTTCCATGACATCGGTGAGCTTGCCGCAGAGGCCGGCGACAAATAATGCTGCGGTGTCCGGCTTCACATTTGCGACGGCGTAATGACGGTATCCGGGTGCCAGAGCCGTCGCCATCGCAGCCTGGCGATAAGCGGCATCGGCTTTGCGACCAAGCACGTTGAAGTCCAGCGTGGCGTAGGCGTCCACCGCCAGCGGCTCCACACCCAATGCCGCAGCCACGTTGTCGACGGTCGCGTCTTGTGCCAACAGCGCCGCCTGAACAAGTTGCCGGTGCACGCCATCTGAATTTCGAAGTGCCATGGCCCCGTAAATAGCCTGGAGACTCGCGTCGGCATACGGAACCCCGCAGATGTTGTCAAAATAGATAGGCGGGTTTCCGCCCAACACATTCTATAGAAACCCGCAGCCAAAGTAAAGGCGAAATGGGGCAACAGGGAAGTGATGGCGAAGCCAGGGTCAGGCGACTAACCCATTCAAAATATAATGCCGGGTTAATGCATCAATGTCGTTGTCCACGAATTCCAGTCCATGCAATGCGCCCGGATTCCGTGCTATAAAAAATTGATAGAGGTTATCATGATTACCATGGCGCTGTGAAAAGCTGCGCAGTGATGCTGCGCATAATTCCAAGCCACTTGTCACTTGCCGTTTGCTGCTGTCACAGGAATCCGACCCTCCCTATTCGCAACAAATTCTCCGGGCACATGCCCACTCGACTCTGGCGACCGCCTACGCGGCCTGCTCCGAGTGGGGCGGGTTGCTGCGTCGCCTTTCACAAACAAAATACATAATTGAAAGGAAAAAGCGAAAAATGAGCCCTGTGATTGGAAATATGCTGTTAAAAGAAGTCATTCCCCGTCTGCGCAGTGTTGCACGAACCATCCCACGATTTGTCGGCGACGACGATGAAGAAGTGATTCAAGACACGACGCTGGTGGCGGCCAGGATGATGGACAGTGCCGAAAAAGCCGGACAAAAGTTCAGCGCCGGAAACATCGCGTATTATGCTGCCAAAGCCGCACGCAGCGGGCGCAGGAGTTATTATTCCGGCAGATGCGATGCCATGTCACCCGGTTGCCAAATTGATGGCCGGGCACGGCTTGAGTCGATGGACGCAGAAACCGAGTATGTATATGACGGCGCTGAGCCCGGGACGCTGCACGACGTCATTTCGCCGTTCGCCAGTAATGCCCGTGAATCGGACCCTGCCGAGGAAGCTGGACGCAATCTGGATTGGGCACAGTTCCTTGCCAGTCACCCGCCACGCCATCGCATAGCTATCCTGGTACTCGTTGACGGTGGAACCATGCGTGAAGCCGGGAAACGCTGTGGCTTGAAGGACAGCGCGGCGGGAAACCTGCGGCGTAAGATTGCTGCCGACCTCGTCGAGTACTTTGGCGAGGACGTAATTAGGCGCTTGCTTGATGGCCGTAAGCCGGGATGGGATAGCGACTTGCGGCAGTCGAGGGAAAAGCATGCGCACCTTGCTAGTATCGGGCGCGATGTGCTTTACCAGCCGTGATCCCCGGTGTGCCACTGAGCTGCCCGACCCATTAAATGCCTTCGGTCGCAGTTCAGCGGCCGGAGGCATCGCCTGAAAATCGGTGGGAATCATTTTCATATTCAAAAAGCCAAACTACCAAAAAAGATGAAAAAATCAAAAACAAATACGACACCGGTGTGGAGCGATGACTTCGACGGCCCGGAACTAGACCGCTCAAAATGGGAGTGCGAAGTCAATGCCTTCGGCGGCGGCAACGTTGAGTTGCAGCTTTACACTGATAATCCCAAAAATGTGCGTGTGGAGAACGGGTGTCTAATTCTGGAAGCCCGCCGAGAAAAGTGTGCGATAGCCGGTACCATCCGCGAGTATTCGTCCGGGAGAATTCGCAGCAAACACCGGGGTGACTGGACGCATGGCCGCTTTGAGGTCTGCGCCAAGCTGCCAGCGGGCAAAGGCCTGTGGCCGGCGATATGGATGCTGCCAACCGACGAACATTACGGGGTGTGGTCGGCAAGCGGCGAAATCGACATCATGGAAAGCGTTGGCAATCCGCAAGAGGTCAGTTGCGCCCTGCACTTCGGAGAAACATGGCCGAGGAACGTCTTCACTGTCAAGAATCCGGCGACGGTACTAGCCGCCCCTGATTCTTTCTCTGAAGACTTCCATGTGTTTGCCTTGGACTGGAGACAGGACAAAATGCTTTGGCTTGTTGATGACACCTTGGTGTGGGAGCAGTGTGCAAGTGTCTGGCGACGCCCGGGTACTGTGAATGCGCCATTTGACCGGAGGTTCCATTTGTTGCTGAATTTAGCGGTGGGCGGCAAGCTGCCGGGCAATCCAGGCCCCGGCACCAGGTTCCCGGCGCGGATGAAAGTAGATTGGGTCAGGGTCTATGCCTGAGTCATTGCCTTGAGAAAAGACCCCGAGAAAGCCCTGCTTAAAAAGCCCGCCAATAAAGTTGCCGATAAATACTTGTCGTGAAGCCGTGCCTGAAAATTCCGTTTTAAAAGATGCGGATAAATACACGGCACTCGAAATACTTGCCACGCGTCATGCAACAGGCCGGGATTCCGGGCTACAAACAATTGATAGGGAAATCCACGTCACCATTTTGTCGCAAAACCTGGAACCTGGATAAAGTCATTCCAAAATCCATTTCCTGTTATCATTTCAATGTCAGAAACATGAGGCGGTTGGAATATCTCGTGAACTCCGGTAATTCCACGGATATTCCAGAAATACCCTCAACATCGCCCCCAACATCGCCGCACGCATTGCCGCGATGGATAATGCTCGGCAATTTCCATGACATATATCGCCGATGCCACCTGAGTGTCGTCCGCAATAAACACCACTTTAATACGAAGGCCCGGCACATCGCCGGGCTTTTGTGTTTCCAGTCACCACAATCCCAGAGCCCAAAAATCGAACCAGAATAAAATCAACCCGAACCCAAACAAATCGAAATAACCAAAAATTATGGCTATCAAATTAATTGCAAATTATAGCAAGCGTCTCGGCCTGCCCGGCTATTCGTCGCACCAATTCAGCGTTTCAGTCGAGACCGAGCTGGTGACTACCGACGACATCCCGGGCGAGTCCGAGCGCCTTTATCAACTGCTCCAGACCAACGTCGATGAGCAGATTCTTGTCACCGGCTTTGTGCCGCCGTCCACGTATGGCATGGAAATGCCGCCAGCCAATGGCAGTCAGGCGTCAGGCACTTCGGTCAATAACAACGACTCCTATCATGGCACCACCAATTCCGGTGCCAATTGGCAGCGGGGTCCGGCATGGAAATGCAGCGACAAGCAGCGGGACCTGATCCTGAAACTCGTCGAAGAACACCAACTCGATAAAGCCGGTGTCGAGGCTCTGGCGGTCGAACGCTTCGGCAAAGGCGTGCGCATCCTGAATAAAATCGAAGCATCCGGGCTCATTGACGAGTTGCTCGATACCCACGGCGGCAATAACCATGGGCATAACCAAGGCCAAAGACATAACCAAGGCCAAGGCTATAACCCAGGCTACAACGGTTCCGGGCGTCGCAATGGCAACGCCTACAACGGGGCTGATGGAGCTAATGGCTCCAGCAGCGGAAGGAGGGCCGCATGATCGCCAGCGTCGTTGACCCGGCATCTGGCACCGGCCTCATGCGGCAGCTCAGCAACCTGCCACAGCATATCAGTCCGTCGGCGGCAAAGTCATACCTCGGGTGCTCGCTCAGGTTCTTCTTTGAGCGGGCCGCCTGTATTAAGAAGCCCACGTCTGTGGCGCTGCATGTGGGAAAAGCCGTGCATGCGGCGCTTCAGGCATTTCATGTCGCGCGATGGCGGGGAGCCGATGATTCGCCGGAGGCCATCGCCGCCGCCTATGAAAAGTCGTTCACGGATTTGGAAACCGACGAAGGCCCGGTGAATTACGAGGATGAGGCGCAGCGCCAGAAGGCACGGGCAGATGGCTTGCGGGTAGTGGCGGCGTACCTGGATTCGCCAGAAACAATGAAGGAAAAGCCGCGTGCCGTTGAAGTCCTGCTGAAGGAAAATGTCGCGGGCCTATCCGTGCCCTTGACCGGGGCCATGGATTTGGTGGAAAGCGACTACACGCCTGTGGACTTCAAATCGGCGGCAGCCAAGCCCGATCCGGGTAACGCGGCCTTCGATCACGAGATCCAATTAGTCAGCTATCAATTGCTGATGGAAATTGCCACAGGTCATACGCCGAAGTCGCTAGACCTTGTATTCTTGGTGAAAACCAAGGTGCCGCAGGTCATCCGCGTGTCGTCGCCCGCCGCCAACAGTCATCGCAAGCAGCGCGTTATTGCGTTGTTGGAGACCGCAGTCCAGGGCATCGCCCGCAACTGTTACAACCCGCAACCCGGAATGCATTGCTCATGGTGCCAGTACAATAACGAATGCATGGCCTGGCTACCTGCGTCGCAACAACAAAGGAGGGCGGCATGAAATCCGTCACCATGCTCACGGACCTGCCCGCCGTCCTGCTTCTATTGCTTCTGGCGGCCTGTTCGTCCCCTACCGGTCCCGCGCCCATTGACGTGGGGCCAATCGGCGACGGACTCAAGGTGATCGGCTTTGCGCTTCTCGGCATGTCGGTGGTCATCACCGTTGGCCGGTTCCTGCGTTAAAAAGCACTGCCATGAAACTAACGTCCTATATCCATATATTCGCCGGGATCTCAATCACCGCCTTGTGCCTCCACATCATGAGCGACTTCTGGTTGCCCATGATTATCGGAGGCATAGCCATGTTCGTGGTCGCAATGATCCTGCGAAAATAGCCCGAAGCCGCCGAAATAGCTGAAACCAAACAAACACCCCGCGCCCGCCAATTCCTAGTGCGTCGGCGGGCGCATCCCTTTCCACTGAAAAACAAACAACAACCCCAAACCATAATTCCCAAACAACAACCAACAACATATATCATGAATCCGAACAACTCGAACAACCCGTTCCAAAACCAAAATCAATCCCTCCTCGACGCCGTGTGCCGCCGCGGAGTCCTCGTCGCAACCAGTGTCCGTTACTGGCGCGGCTGCAAACGCCTCAATCCCGAGGACCTCGGGCTTGATCCGGCACATGTCAGCGACCGGCTCATTCAGCTCGGTCACAAACGCCTGATTCCTCGTGATGCGCTCGCGGCATTCGCCTTGATCGAATCCCGGGTCCAGGCCACCGTCGAAAGCAGTAGTTTCCCATTCCTGGGTGGCATCGGTCGCTTTGTCCCCAACCCGCGCCTCGGTGATCTAACCGACAAGCTCGACAAACTCCGCGATGAATTCCGTGAAGCGACGTTGGATTTTGTCGTTGGCTATGCACCCTTGCGCGAAAGTGCCATGAATGAATGGCGTGAAGCCGCCCGCCACCTCAACGGCAGTGCCGAACACCTGATCGCCACCATCGAGCAGAGTTTTCCGCCCGCCGCAGAAATCGCCAAGCGCTTTGCATTTGAAACCCGCTTGTTCCAGATCGCCGCCCCCGACAGTATTCGTCTGGAAGTGATGGATGGCATGGCCGAAATCGAGGTGGCAGACGACCGCCGCCGTATTGCCGAGGATGCCTCACGCCGACTGCAAAGCGACCTCGACGGGTTTATCCGCGAGAGTGTCGCCACCATGCGCGAGGAGACCGCCAGGCTTGCCACAGAGGTTCTGGCCACCATCGACGGATCTGAGAACGGTGTCCACCAACGAACATTAAATCGGCTCGCGACGTTCATCGACAGTTTCCGGTCCCTCAACTTTGCCGGCGACCAGCAATTGGAAAATACGTTGGAAAAGTTCCGCCGCGACCTGCTCACCCGCAGTGCCGAGGACTACCGCAACGACAAGGGTGCCATGACCGGTCTAACCGACGGCCTCAACCGCCTGCGTGAAAATGCCGTGCAACTTGCCCGAAGTGATGCGCGTGAGGTGCTGGCACGCTTCGGTCAGATGGGCACACGCAAGCTGGCGGCGGTGGGGTGAGTGAACTCCTCATCTGGCACAACTGCATAGGCGGTCCGGTGAATATCCGGGCCGCCTTGGAACCGACCCTGGCCTTTGAATCGCCATCCGTCGTCACTATCGCAGCAAACCGAAGAAGAAATCCTGCTAGTATCGGCAAAATTCGCCGTATGATCAATGCTCTGAAACCGGTTCTCGTCCGGCAGCCACAAGGTGCCAAACCAGAATCCCGGAAAGCCCGGAGCAACGAACCATGATGAATAGCATCAGAATCCCAACGAAGGCCTTGAACATTAGCGCAGAGCACAAGGCTTTGACCGGAGCCGTCATACTTGCCGGCTTGGTCATGGTGCTTCTAGCCTCTTGTGTTGGCTATTCCCATTTGCCGGCAAGGCCGGTACTCGTCGTCTTGGAGACTGAAGCGGGCAACATCACGGTGGAAGTGAACACCGCAGCAGCGCCGGTCACAGGCACGAATTTCCTGAAGTATGTGAACGGAAAGTTCTACGACGGCGGGATCATCAACCGTGCTGTCCGACCGGACAACACAATCCGTCACGATGTCGAGATCCAGGTCATTCAGTTTCAATCCAACCCGTCACGTAAGAACGAATTGCTCACCCCGATACCGATGGAGCGAACGAGCGTCACCGGGTTGAAGCATTTGAATTATGTTCTCTCCATGGCGCGGATGGGGCCGGATACCGCGCAGGCATCGTTCTCGATCGTCATCGGTGACCAACCGGAAATGGATTTCGGCGGCAAGCGAAACCCGGACGGGCAGGGATTTGCGGTGTTTGGTCGTGTGGTGGCCGGTATGGACGTGGTGAAAATGATCCACCGGTCGCACACCGGAGCAGATGGCGCTTACAAGACCGAAACTCTTGAGCCATCTATCAAAATCTTGAGGGCGCACCAGAAATAGCGTTAAGCGGAGGTACCGCTTGAGCCCCCGGCAGAACGGCGCCCCCTCCTGTCGGCGCTCGCGCTCGTTAGCCATTGCGTCGATCACTTTACGAAGCCCCCTTCCCCCTCAGTCCGCCCGGTCACGTACCTTGCGGGCTTTTTCATGCCCATTTAACGGACACCTAATTTTCCCAACCAAATCATATAGCAATCACTCAAAACGCCTTCATCCTCCTATCAGGCTGATTTTTCAAACTGCCACTCCTCACGCCACTACAACCGCTCTGACCAGATTCCACCACTCACACTCACGCTGCCACCAGCACATCAATCCACACTACCTGAAACCGCTGCAAGGGCGGCCTGTTCACGCGGGCCGCCCTTGCTGCATCCAACCTCTGAACTCTGCCAACCCATATAAAAAACAAAATATGTCCCACTTCACCACGATCCAGACTCAAATCAAAGACCTCGATGCACTGCATGACGCGTGCACCGAACTCGGCCTCAAGCTCGTCCCGGATTCCACATGCCGGGGCTATGCGGGCGTTGTCCGCCAGGCACCCTACGTCATCAAGCTCAAGGGTCCTTATGACATCGCCGTCGAACCTGCGAAGGACAAAGACGGCAAAGGTAATGACCGAACCTACGGCCTGACCACCGATTGGTGGGACGGCCACGTCGCCAAGGAAGTCGGCATCGGCTACGGGCGCTTGCTGCAATCCTATGGCGTTCATAAAACCATACGCCAAGCCAGTTTGCGCGGACTTCGTACCACCCGGCACACCCAAGTCGATGGCTCGATTCTGCTGACATTGGAAGGAGGTTCGCTATGAGCCGATCCATTCACGTTAGAGTTTCCCCAATTGGGGAAATTACCGTCGAGGCACATGGCTTCCAAGGCAAAGGTTGTGAAGCCGCCACCAAGGCGATTGAAGACGCGCTGGGCAAACCCCGGGCACGCACCCGAAAACCTGATTTCTGGCGGCAGAACAACCAACATCAAAACCGTCAACAGCTTGGAGAATGAGGCTTTAAGCATAAACATGAGCCACATCCTCCGCTTCAAGTCCAGCGGTCATATCGATTGCCTCTACACCGAAGTGATCGACCTCCATGCGCTCGGACGACTGAAAATCGTACGGGCCACGGTGATCCTCTTCTGTGAGAAGTCACAGGAATGGAAAGTCCGCTGCGCCACCACAGGCAAGCTCCTGCTCACCGATCCCTCACGCGATGCATGTCTCGCCTGGGAACGCGCCAACCTCGGTCCTCCCAACCCGGAGCCGCCGATCCCCACCAACACACTGCCCAACCTCTAACCCGGAGAAAGACAGAAGACCGCTGCGCTCCAAGACAGAAGACCGGAGAGAAAGATATGTGCCATGCGCTCCCCTTTCGCTCTTCCTCCAGTCTTCTGTCTTCTGTCTCCAAGTCTTCTGTCTTCATCCAGCAAATAACCAAACAATATAACAACGAATTCCCCCCCATCCAAGAATCATGCAAAATCAATTGACCACCTATCTCCGTGCCGGATACCCCGGCCTCGCAGTTATTAGTTCAGAAGAGGCGCGCGCCGAAGCGGAAATCGCGGCGGCCTGCTCCTCCCTCAATCGCAGCCTTCACGCCTGGTCCTCATCCGAGGGCTTGGTCGATACCAATGAAGGCCGCGTCACCCAGTGTCCGGATCCGCTAGAAGCTCTACAACTTCTCGACCGGCTTTTCGCCAGCGACAGCCCGCGCCATGTCGTGTTGCTTCGCGACCTCCAACTCCACCTCGACCAAACCGACCCGATGCTCATTCGCCGCCTCAAGGATATTTTGCGCATCGCCAAGTCCAACGGTCATGCGATCATATTGTTGGGCTGCCGCCTCAAACTCCCGCCTGAACTCGACCACGAAATCACGCATATTGATTTCAGTTTGCCCGACGCCACCCAACTTGGCACAGTGCTCGATGGCATTCTCACATCAGCCAAGCTCAAGGCCCCCCACGATGCCATCCGGGAAACCGCATTGCAAAGTGCGCTGGGTCTCACCACCACCGAGGCCGAGAATGCGTTCGCCCTATCCGTTGTTGAGACCAACGGCATCGATCACCGGATCATCTCCCGCGAAAAGGCCCGCACGCTCAAACGCAACGGTCTGGTAGAAGTTGTGGCGGCCACCACCAGTCTCGACGACATCGGCGGGCTGGGTTTGTTGAAGGATTGGCTAGAGCGTCGCAGCAGTGCTTTTGGCGCATCGGCCAAAGCCTACGGTCTGCCTGCTCCCAAAGGCTTGCTGATTGTCGGCATCCCCGGCACCGGTAAATCGCTGACCGCCAAGGCTACGGCCGGGGCGTTCGGTCTGCCGCTGCTGCGCCTCGATATGGGCTGCGTGTTCGGCGGCGTCGTCGGGCAAAGTGAAGCCAACCTGCGATCCGTGATTCAAACCGCCGAGGCCATCGCGCCTTGTGTGTTGTGGATCGACGAAATCGAAAAGGGTTTCTCCGGCAGCAAGTCCAGCGGCTCCACAGATGGCGGCACGTCTTCCCGCGTATTCGGCTCGTTCCTGAGCTGGATGCAGGAAAAGGACAAACCTGTATTCGTGGTGGCGACCGCCAACGATGTGACCAAGCTCCCGCCGGAATTCCTGCGCAAAGGCCGCTTCGACGAAATGTTCTTTGTCGATTTGCCCAATGCGTTGGAGCGTGCGCAGATCTGGGACATTGTCATCAAGCGCCATGACCGCAAGCCGACCGACTTTGACACGGTGGCTTTGTCCCGCACCTGCGACCAGTTCACAGGTGCCGAGATTGAGGCCGTGTTCATCGATGCCATGCATGAGGCATACGCCGACGGCAGGGAGCCCAAGACCAAGGACATCGTGGAAGCCATGACCCGCTGCGTGCCCCTGGCGCAGCTCATGGACGGCGAGATCGGAACCTTGCGTCATTGGGCCAAGGGCCGTGCCCGCGAGGCCGCCAGCCACGCTGTGTCTGCGTCAGCGTCCCGCAACGGTCGCCGCATCGCCAGCATGGCCAATTGAGCCGCCGCATCGTAGCTGCGCCATTCCGCCGTAGCCCGACTTTCGCTGTTAGTGCGCTTTTCTGCTCCAGATCGTTGAGATTGCGTTCA
>JBAXOP010000192.1:0-10330 GCA_037133195.1 Verrucomicrobiota bacterium
CATTCGCATCGCATGGGCCATGCGGGCAACATGCCCGCGCCACGTGGTCCGGGCAGCCTGCCCGCGCCACGATGCACCCATCATGCTACAGCCACTGCACAAAGAAACCGCCCACGCTGATAGCGGGGGCGGTTCTTTGGAATAGTTAGTGGCGGTGGCCGGTTATTCTGCAGCGACTGCTGCGGCGGGTTCCTCGGCGAGGGCCTCGGCTTCCGCTGTGCGGTCCACCCACTCGATGATGGCCATCGGCGCGGCGTCGCTGGTGCGAGGCCCGAGCTTGGTGATGCGGCAGTAGCCGCCCTGGCGATCCTTGGAGGCTGGTGCCACTTCGGAAAACAGTTTTTTAACAGTTTCCTTTTGGTGGAGGAAAGCGATGGCTAGGCGGCGCGAGTGCAGATCATCGCGCTTGGCGAGAGTGATCAGTTTTTCGGCCACCGGGCGCAGTGCTTTCGCCTTGCCTAGGGTGGTTTTGATTTTCCCATGGTCGATCAGACTGCAGGCCAGATTGGCGAGCAATGAGCGGCGGTGGGAGGTGGAGCGTTTGAGCTTGGTAGTATTGCGTCGATGTCTCATCGGGGGCTTCCGTTTCTAGTGAGGTGGGGGATTATTCGTCGTCGTCGATGTTTTGTGCGATCAGATCGGCCAGGCCGACCGGTGCCTCGTCCTCGACGCCAAGCCGCGGTCCGCGGGAGGCGGCACCGGGGCCGGAGAGTAGGGCAGGCTCGAAAGTCATTCCAAGGCCAAGGCCGAGTTCGACGAGCTTGTCCTTGATTTCGTTGAGGGACTTTTTGCCGAAGTTGCGGTACTTGAGCATTTCCGCTTCGGACTTCATGGCGAGCTGGCCGACGGTGGTGATGTTGGCATTGTTGAGGCAGTTGGCGGCACGCACCGACAACTCGATCTCGTTGACCGACATATTGAGCAACTTCTTGAGGGCGGCGTTTTCCTCACTGCTTTCGGCAGGAGCAGCTTCAAAGCCGACAGCGTTTTCGTCGTAGTTGACGAACACGTCGAGGTGGTGGCGTAAAATGGCCGAGGCTTGCAGCAGCGCGTCCTGCGGGGTCGTACGCCCGTCGGTCCAAACGTCGAGCGTGAGCTTGTCGAAATCTGTCATCTGGCCTACCCGGGTGGTATCCACCGAGTACTTGACGCGGGTGACCGGCGAGTAAATCGAGTCGATGGCAATGACCCCGATGGGCTGATCCTTACGCTTGTTTTCATCGCCTGTGGAGAAACCGCGGCCAACGCGGACCTCGAACTCGCAGTCGAATTTAACTTTTTTGTCGAGTACGCAGATGATTTGGTCCTTGTTGACAACCTGATAGATATGGTCATCGATGATATCGCCGGCGGTGATTACGCCTTCCTTTTCCACCTTGATGGAGAGGATGCGCGGCTCCTTGTCGTTGTGGTGAAACTTGACCTTTTTGAGGTTGAGAACAATGTCGGTAACGTCTTCGACCACGCCGGGCAGGCTGGAGAATTCGTGTTGGACCCCGGCGATGCGCACGGAGGTGATGGCGGCGCCTTCCAACGAGGAGAGCAAGACGCGGCGCAGGGAGTTGCCGATGGTATGGCCGTATCCGCGCTCGAAGGGTTCGGCGCTGAACTGGGCGTAGGTATCGGTGGCGGTGTCCTCGTTGCGGAGGAGTCGGTTGGGTAGCTCGAAACGAGCCAATTTGACGGGTGCTGACATGTGTATTGGGGGTTGCCGGGTTGCCCTCCAGCGAGCAAGACATCCCGGATGGGATGGCTTGGAGGACCAACGGCGATTGAGGATTGCTCGCGGGGCGGGCACTTAACAGCGAATCAGGGCCGCTTGCCAAGTAAATTTTTCGCACAAATCCATCCGCGGGTGTTTTGCCAACTCAAAAACCCTGAAAACCACCGGACAACACAGGAAAACTCCAGAAATACTCAGGAAAAATAGTTGAATAATCGCTAGAACGTGGCTTTGTTGTATTGTCCTAGAATAATAATCCGAACCCCGAATGACCATGAAATCGATCAAAAATCTGACACGTTTCACCTATGAGACGGCCGCGTTCCAAGGCTGGCGTTTGTCCATCAGCCGTTCCGGCACGATTTTCACCAAGTATTTCTCCGACAAGAAATTCGGCGGTGAAGAGCAATCATTGGCTGCAGCGCAAGCCGCTCTGGGTGCCCTCAAGGGATTGCTTGAGAGCAGCAAACTGGTAAATGGCAAGTATCCGGCTACCGTCATCCGTAGGGTGGAAAAACTGCTCGAACAGGCGTGAGCATACGACAAATGGCAGCGAGGACGCCACCTCTCCTTGATTGCGCGGGCTCACCACCGCAGGGCGGCGAGCAAAATGCGATGACTGGCAACGGCCTAACATTTACGGGTAGAGTGCCCCGAAGGCATGGCTCCGGAGGCCGTGCTGCGTTAAAAATTTCCGAACAGATCCATCTGTGCGACGTTGGCCTTTGGCAGGGTATCCTGGACGGTATTTTTGGCCTTTGGGCCCTGGGCCTTGGCCTCTGGCTTGATAGAATGGAGTTCGAGGTGTGAGAGAATCGACTTGGCACGCTCGACCACGACCTTTGGCAAGCCGGCGAGACGGGCGACTTGGATGCCGTAAGATTTATCGGCGGCACCGGGGAGAATTTTGTGGAGGAAGATGATTTCGTCATTCCACTCGCGCACCGCGACGTTATAGTTAGCGACTGCGGCGCGGGTGTTCACCAGATCGGTTAGCTCGTGATAATGGGTGGCGAACAACGTGCGGCAACCGATTACATCATGAATATGCTCAGCGACCGCCCAAGCGATGGATAGACCGTCAAAGGTGGCGGTGCCGCGGCCGATTTCATCCAAAATGACTAACGAGCGCTCACTGGCATGGTTGAGGATGAGGGCGGTTTCACTCATCTCCACCATGAACGTGGACTGGCCGCGAGAAAGATCGTCGGAGGCACCCACGCGGCAGAATATCCGATCCACAATGCCGAGGGTGACGGCTTCGGCAGGCACGAAGGCACCGATTTGCGCCATTACCGCGATGAGCGCGATCTGACGGATATAGGTGGACTTGCCGGCCATGTTGGGGCCGGTTAGAATCTGCACGCGGGCACTATTGGGGTCCAGTTCGGTGTCGTTGGGAACGAACTTGACGTCGGTTAGGGTTTGTTCGAGCACCGGGTGGCGACCGTTCGTGATGAACAGGCGGCGCGATTCCTCGAGCACGGGCCGGCAATGACGGTGATACTGTGCGACTTCCGCCAGCGCGCAGAGGACGTCGGCCTCGGCGATAGCGGCGGCGCTTTCCTGCAGCGCGGGCAGATGAGTGATGGTGCGACCGCGCAATTCGATGAACAATTCACCTTCGAGTTGCTTGGAGCGTTCCTCGGCACCGAGCACCTTGTTTTCCATCTCCTTGAGCGCCGGTGTGATGTAGCGCTCGGCGTTAGACATGGTTTGCTTGCGGGTGTAATCATCCGGCACTTTTGCCAGATGCGAGGTGGTGATTTCTATGAAGTAACCGAAAATGTTGTTAAACTTGATTTTGAGCGAGTCGATGCCGGTGCGTTGGCGTTCATCGGCTTGCAAGCGGGCGATCCAGTCCTTACCGCCGCTGGCGGCGCTGCGCAACTCGTCGAGTTCGGGCGACCAGCCATCGCGGATGATGCCTCCGTCGCGCAGATTGGCGGGCGGCTCATCAGCCAGCGCGGTTTCCAACATTTTTGTCAGGTCGGAGAAATCGTGGAGTCGAGATGTAAGCGAGCTGGCGAGGCCTGCGTGAGAACCAGCAAGGGTGGCGAGGTCGTCCTTGAGCGCTGGGATATGCGACAACGAGCTGGCGAGGGATTGCAGGTCACGGGCGTTGCCGCTACCTTGGGAGAGCCGACCCGTGGTGCGCTCAATGTCGCGGATACCCTTGAGAGCATCGCGGCATTTTGCTAGCAAAAACGGCTCCGCCAAAAAACCGGCGATGAGGTCCTGCCTGGATGTTAGAACAGCGATATCCCGCAACGGGTGTAAAATCCAATCCCGCAGCAAGCGCGCGCCCATCGGTGTGGCGGTGCGGTCGAGTACACCCAGCAACGTATGCGCCTTACCGGAGCGGCTATCCACCAGGTCGAGGTTGCGCTGGGAGGCGGCATCGATGAGGACATAATCGGAGCTGGCGCGCACCTGAGGCGGGTGGATATGGCCGCAGGCGCGGCGCAACTGATGGATCAGGTAATGCAGGACAGCCCCGGCGGCACCGCTGGCAGCGTGGAGGTGCGAGCAGCCGAAGCCATCGAGCGAATGGACATTGAAATGATCGCGCAGCAATTGAGTCGCGTGTTCTGGCAGGAAGGCATACCCATCGTAGGCGAGGCTGTGGAGCAGCTTGCCGAATTCTGCGCTCTGATGGTCCGGGACCAACAATTCAGACGGGCTGATGCGCGAGAGTTCATCCTCGAGTTGCCCGAGATCCGTAAACTCCGCTATGGTGAACTCACCCGTGGTGTGATCGACGCAGGCCAAACCGAGCGCTTTGCCGTGGCGGCAGACAGCGGCCAAATAGTTAGGGCGCTGGTCGTCGAGCAGGGTGAGATCGTCGATCGAACCAGCTGTTAGAATGCGCGCAATCTCGCGTTCGACGAGTTTACCCGGTTTTGGGTCTGACGTTTGTTCTGCGATGGCGACCCGTTTACCGGCCTTGAGCAGGCGTGCCAGATAACCTTGAGCGGCGTGATAGGGCACGCCGCACATCGGGATGCCATTGCGGCGGGTAAGCGCCACGTTGAGGATAGGCGAGGCGGTTTTGGCGTCCTCGAAGAACATCTCGTAAAAATCGCCGAGCCGGTACATGAGCAGCACATCCGCAGGCAAGGACTTGCGCATGGCCTGATATTGGACCATCATCGGCGTAAGAGCGGGCTCGGACATGCCCGCAGCATGGCCGGGTTTGCTCCTGATGAAAATAACGAATTTGGGTAAACTTCAAACCCTCACGCGCAAAGCCCTGGCAAGCCAGCGGCCTGCAACGGCCACCGATCAATACTGGTAAAGCAGATAGAAGTTGAACTGGCCGCCCTTGTCCGACTGGCTGTTAGGAATGGACAAAGGCAGCGCGTAGTCGAGGGCGAGCGGCATCGGGCTGATAGGCAGGCGCAGGCGGATGCCAAACCCGGCGTCACTGTAGAGGTTGCTCGGGTTCAAGTCCCAACTGGCGGCATTCACAAAACCGGTATCGTAGAAGACGGCGGCACGCACGGTTTCGATGATCGGCACGGTGTATTCAAATGACACATAGCCCAGCGACTTGCCGCCGATGGACTCGTCGGTGCTATTGGGATTATCACGTGGTCCGACGTCGCGGAATTTGAAGCCGCGCAAGGTGCGTCCGCCGCCGAGGAACATCCGCTCGAAGACATGCACCGGTTTGCCATTCAAGCCCTCGACAGAGGCGAGTTCCCCGCTGATGGAGAAAATGGAATCCCTCCACTTGAGGTTCCAATACTGTTGGCCCTGCACCGACACGGTGCAACTCTTCACATCCCCGCCCAGTCCTGCTAGCGTCGTCACCGCATCAAGCTTGTGGCCGCTACGTGGCTGGATGTTGCTATCGCGCGTGTCGTACAGGTAATTCAAGGACATGGCACTGCGCAGAAAACTGCCATCCTCATGACCGAGAATATATTCAGAGTCCGGCGGGGTGTTGCTGGCAACGACGACTTTCACTTGCTCGAGTCGGTACTCCAGCTTGAGCGATCCATGGTCACCCAGCGGCTGGCGCAACGACATGGCGGCTCCCATATTCGTTTGCTCGTAATAGGTGCTAAAATAGTTAGACTGCCGATAGAACAACTCGCTGCCCAGGGCGAGTTTGCGGTCGAGGAACCACGGCTCCACCAGCGACATGGTAAAATCGGTTTGGGTGGAACCGGCACGCAGGTTCATTGCAAAGCGCTGGCCGCCACCGGTGAAGTTCCACGGATTGAATAAATCGAAGTTAGATTGCTCCAAGGTTAGGAAGCCGACGATGCTATCGATGGAACTAAAACCAAAGCCCACGCCCACCGAACCGGTGCTTTTTTCCTCTACTAAAATATCCACATCGCGATAGCCGCCGCCGGCCGGGGTGCCCGTCACCTGGACGTCACTGAAATACTGTAAATTGGTGAGGCGGGCCTTGGTGGTATCCAACTCGACGGAGTTGAACCAATCGCCAGGCTGGAGCGTGCCTTCGCGCCGGATCACCTTGTCCTTGCTCTTGGCATTGCCCTTGATATTGACGCGTCCGACGTGGAAGCGGGTGCCTTCGGTGATCTTATAGGTGATGGAAACCCGGTTGGCCCCGGCATCGCGAATGTCTGGGACCACGGCGGCATCAGCATAGCCACGCATGCCGTAGTAGCTGCGGATCATGGTGATATCCGCGCGCATTTTTTTAGAAGAATATGAGCTATTGGCGACCAGCGTGAGTGCCGGATAGAGATCCTCCGGCTTAAACACCGTCATTGTGCCGAAATTCACCGTAGCCACCGTATATTTTTCGCCCTCGCTGATAGGGATGACCAGATCCACCCGGCCGCCACCCACCGGTACGCGACGGATACCCGGGCTGCTCGCCCGCAAATAGCCACGGCTGCGATAGTAATCCAAAATAGCGTCCAGATCGGTATCCAATTGGCCGCTTTCGAAGCGGCCGGACTTAGTCAGCCATGAAAACCAGCTCTTGGGTTTCACCTTCATTTCCTTGCTCAATACCGGGTCGGCAAACACCTGGTTGCCCTCAAAGCGGATCCGCCGGATCTCATTCTTGTTGCCCTCATCAATTATAAATACCAAGTTAGCCTTACCCTGTCTATCTGTCGGTTGCACCTTATGGGTGACGACCACGTCCGGATAGCCATAACCTTGATAGTACTTTTCTATATTGCGGCGCGCTTCCAGAATCAGCTCGTCGCTGAGCAGTCCGCGGCTCTTGAGTTTGCACTCCTTCGCCAACTTCTGATCGGAAAATTTCGTATTGCCCTTGAATCCGACCCCCACATATTCATCGCGCGAGGTAATCTCGGCAATCAGCCGCACCGTGTTGCCCGTCGGTTCAGCCAATATCCGCACGTCTTCCACCGAGCCGGATTCGTAGAGCAACTTCACATCCGCGTCCACACGCTCAGCCGAATAAAGCGTGCCTGCCTTCGAACTCATCAAATTGCGGATGCGCGCCTCATCCACTGTCTTGGTCCCGTTGTAGTGAATGTCCAAACTCGAAATTTTCTTCCCCTCGAATTCCTGCGCCTGCGTCACTCCCGCCCCCCCCCAGCAAATCAGGGCCAATAATGCGCAAAGCCGCACAAAACTGCACGCCGTGGATGGTTTGGAAACGGGTATTGTAAGCATGTCAGTAGTTCGCTCGCCAGATAGAACCCAACAATTGCCCCCCGCGTCAAGAGCAATCCGTCACGGAATCATGGCCTGGAGGGGTTGTCACCGAATCGCCCAGCGGAGCGCCGGCTTTAGCCGGCGCTCCTTTTAGAAAATCGAAAGCCTTGCCCGCGACGCGTTCCTCGGCTACATCGGCGCTGTGCTTACCATTCACAAGCTTACCAAGGCCCTCGGCGGCCGCACCTTGCTGCGCGAGGCGGAACTCTCCATCAATTGGGGCGAACGCGTCGCGCTCGTCGGTCCCAACGGTGCCGGCAAATCCACCTTGTTCCGGATGATTCTCGACGAGGACGGCCCCGACGAGGGGACCATCGAGCGAGACGAGTACTCGATCACCGGCTACCTGCCGCAAGAGTCCGGCGAGCCGACCGATGAGACGATTATAGAAATCGCCATGGGCATCACCCCGGAAATGATCGGCATCCTGCGCTGCATGCGCGAACACGAGAAAACCGGGGACCTGGGCCACCCGGAATACGCCAAGGCGCAGGACCAATTCAACCACCTCAACGGCTACCAGAACGAACCGAAAGCGAAGAAAATCCTAGCCGGGCTGGGATTCAAGGAGGCGGATTTCCAGCGCCCTGCGCGTGAATATTCCGGTGGCTGGGTGATGCGTGCCCATTTGGCCCGCTTGCTGGTGATGGAACCGGACTTGCTGATGCTCGACGAGCCGACCAACCACCTTGACCTCATTTCACTGCTGTGGCTCCAGCGCTACTTGCTCAATTACTCCGGTGCCATCCTCATGATCTCGCATGACCGCGATTTCATGGACGCTATCGTCGAAACCGTCGTCGAGATCGACCCCGATGCCGCCCAACTCATTTCCTACACCGGTAATTACTCGTCGTTTCTGGACCAGCGCGATAAACGCTACGAACTCCAGGTCCAGGCGTACCGCAATCAGGCCAAGGAAATTGAGGGCCACCAGGATTTCATCGACCGCTTCCGCCAGATCGGCTCCAAGGCCGCTCAGGTCCAGTCCCGAATCAAATTCCTCGAGAAACTCGCCCGCGTCGATAAACCGCGCACCCCGCGCAAACCCTTCAAATTCAATTTTCCACAACCCCCACGCTCCAACCAAAAAGTCATCGATCTACAAAAAGTCGGCCAGTCGTACGGCGATAAGCGCATTTACCAAAACCTCGACCTCACCATCGAGCGCGGCGACCGCATCGTATTGGTCGGACCCAACGGCTCCGGCAAAACCACCCTGCTCAAGATTCTCGCCGGCCATATCCCGATTGATGCCGGCAAGCTCGAGCTAGGATACGCGACAAAGATCGGCTATTATTCCCAGCACCGCTCGGAAGCCCTCAACGACGACAACACGGTGCTCGAGGAGGTGATGGGCTGTTGCCCGACGCTGCGCGACGAGGAAGCCCGCTCGATTCTCGGCTCGTTCCTGTTTCGGCGCTCCGATGTGGAAAAACGCTGCGGTATCCTCTCCGGCGGCGAAAAATCCCGCCTCAACCTCGTCAAATTCCTCGTCGATCCTCCCAACCTGTTGCTCATGGACGAGCCCACCACCCACCTCGATATCCTCTCCATCGACTCACTGGTGGCCGCCCTCAAGAATTACCAGGGCACCCTCGTATTCATTTCCCACGACGTCCATTTCATCCGCACTCTGGCCGAAACTACCCTCCACATCAATAACGGCGTGGTCACCCGCTACACCGGCGGCTATGATTATTTCATCGAAAAATCCGGCCTCAACGACGACCGCGGCGCCGTGACCGCCTAGTCCCTAGAAAGTAGACAGAAGACCGCTTCCCTTGGGAAACGCGAACATCGAACGCTGAACATCCAACGTCGAACCGAAGAAAACCAAGAGAGAAAGACAACGCCTTCAGTCTGTTTCTTTCGCCTCTTCTGTTCGACGTTCAGCGTTCGATGTTCAATGTTCAATGTTCGCCTTTTCCAGTCTTCTGTCTTCTGTCTTCCCCTCTTCAGTCTTCTGTCTTCCCCTCTTCAGTCTTCTTTTTTCACAATCGCCTTGCCGCGACGGGCGTTTTAGCGCCTTATTCGGCGCGGCGATACGCATGAGCACCACCCCCACTGAATTGAACGCCCCGGACCCCCTCGCCCGCGCGGCGAAGGCCGTCGAACTCTACCACGCCGCTACCCCCGATATGGTCGGCGAACGCATGGTCCTCAATATGGGCCCGTCTCACCCCGCCACCCATGGCGTGTTGCGCCTCATCTTGGAACTCGACGGCGAAATCATCCACTCCGCCACCCCAGACGTCGGTTTCCTCCACCGCGGCGATGAAAAAATCGCCGAGAGCATGCACTACAACCAGTTCGTGCCCTACACCGACCGCTTGGATTACCTGGCGCCGCTGGCCAACAATGTCGCCTATGCCTGCGCGGTGGAAAAACTCATGGACTGGACGCTTCCGCCACGTGGCCAGGCATTGCGGGTGCTGTGCTGCGAATTGGCCCGGCTATCCTCACATTTACTCGGAATTGGTGTCTGTGCCATGGATGTGGGTGCGATGACGGTTTTCCTCTACACGATGACCGAGCGGGAAAAAGTCCACAACCTCTGCGAACAACTCACCGGCGCCCGCTTCACCACCGCATACACCCGCGTCGGCGGCCAACTCCGCGATATGCCGCCGGGCTTCGATACCGCCGTTAAAAGCTTCCTCCACGATTGCCTCATCGCCCTCGACGAAGTCTCCAAATTGCTCGATAAAAATAAGATTTTCCGTGACCGCATGATGGACGTCGGGGTGATCACCCGCGAGTCGGCCATCGCCTGGGGCATGACCGGCCCGAACCTGCGAGGCTCCGGAGTACCGCGAGACCTGCGCAAAGACCGCCCCTACCTCGGCTACGAAAAGTATGATTTCGACGTACCCGTCGCCGAGGAGGGCGATTGCTACGCCCGCTACCTCGTGCGCATGGAGGAAG
>JBAXOP010000193.1:0-10315 GCA_037133195.1 Verrucomicrobiota bacterium
CGACGGTTGCAGCGGCAGCCGGTTTCCCGGATAGAACGGATTCTGTTGGGACGCGTCTGGCTGATGGAAGCCGGTTTGCGGATTGTCTTGGGCCTGGACCCCGACGGCTCCTGCAAGCAAGCCCCAGGCCAAAATTCCCGATGTGAGTGTGTTTTTCATCGTGTGTATGTTTGCTAGAGTAATATGACAAGAAACCTGACAATAGGCATAAATCTGGGGGCGGTGCCTTGTTCCGGAGTGATCGGCAAAGCCCTGAATTACACGATGGAGCGCTGGCTTCAGCCGTCCCTACGCGCCGGCTGAGGCCAGCGCTCCGTAACGGTCGAAGTTACTCGGGCGGATCATGAGATATCAGATTTCATGGGTGGACAGCCAGCGGAAGGACACCACGTTGAAGCGGCGGCCGAAGGTCTTGTTGGCCTTGGCGGCGGTGGTGGTGGTGGAGGTGTAGGCATTGAGCGATGGACGGTCCACCGGGTCAACATATTCCGGCACGCGTTGCACCACAGCCTCGGCGTAGGCGCGGGCGGTCTCCTTGCCGTTAGAATCCCAGGCTTCCCCGCAGACGCGGATGACAAACGTGTCGCCGCGCACGGTGGCGGCCGGTTCCAGGATGCGCAGCAAATCGCCCTGGCTGATCCAACCGGGCGCGCCGGCGGCCGGGTTGCCTGTTACGACATTCGGCGAGTTGTATTTGTAGGTATTCGTGTCGCTGATGTCGCTCAACTCAATATCCGTCTCATTGTTTAAGAAAAAGTTCTTGTTGATTGCGGAGTTTTCGATAGCGGCCTCCAGTGCGCCGCGCTGGGTGAGCGGGCCATTCGTGCCGACCTGGCGATTCACAAATTCCGACATGGTAAGAAACGGGCCGCGGGTGCGCACCTGGTCGACGATCCGGGTGGCGAGGGCTTCGAGTTCCGTGTCGGTGAGTTCACGGTGGCCGTTCCAATCGTTCGACTTTGCATCGTCGATATGGGTAAAATCAGCGGTTCCGCCGGTGACGCCGCCGTTGATCAGGGACATGCCGAGAATCGGCACACCGGCGGCTTTCTTGAGTTCGATTTTGTTAGTCTTGGCCCAGAGGGTGACAATATCGCTCTTGTTCATCGACGCCAGCACCGCTTTCCACGCTTGGACGCTCGTCGAGTTGACGTTGAACGGGCCTTGGATCATCTGGTATTCGGCAGCGGTCTTGTAGGCATCGTCCTTCGGCATGCCGCTGCTGAAGAGATCCGCCTTGGCGGCGGCCACGGATTTGCCGCCGGGCGGGTACGGCTGGAACGCCTGCGATGCCAGCGGCGTGGTGCCATTCATGAATTTCTCAAACACCGCGTCCGGCGTCTCACTGCCGCGCGTCGCAATCGTCGAAAAATAAAACCGGTCATAGAGCGCGTGGTTGGCCAGCAGCGAGTGGTCGAGCAATTCGTTAGTAGCGACGTCCTTGTCCGTCTGCCTGACCTTGTCGGTGGACATCAGCGGGGAAACGAGCGAGTTGCCGACGGGCTGCACGGTGCCGGGAAGATAGGAGGTGGTCAGCGCGTTGGAGCGGCGGAAGTCGGCGATGGTTTGCATCGGGCCGGTGGGCACTTCGAGGTAGCTGCCGGATTTAATGCCCCTGCCGGTGGTGTTACCGGTAAGGGCGGGAACGCGGTTGCCATCCACATCCATGTAGTCCTGAAAGTCACCCTTGCTCAGAAACGGCTGAAAGTTGAGTTCGTACGCCTGAACCCCCGGCTTTTCGGTGGCCAAATTCATCGTGAAATTGGCACGGGATGGATTGTGGAACAGGAACGGTTTGCCTGCCAGGCGCCCATCGCGCAGCAAGTTGATCTGGGGACTGTCAGTCGGCCCCTTGCTGCGCTTGCCCGTTTCATACACGCCGCCGTTGGTGGTGCGGGCATACGCGGAGAAGATGGCAAACGGATGCACGTAGGCACCCTGTGTGCTGTAGGTCACTCCGCCGGGGGCGGCGCAATCAGATCCGGTCAGGGAGCCGGTGGGCGGATAACGGTAAACCCGGTTGTTGAAAAAACTCTTGAGGCTGGTGTCGCTCTGGTACTCGAAATCGAGTTTGGCATAGTCGCTGGGCGTGCCGCTGGCGGTGGCTTGGAGCTTGGCATTCACCGCAAACGAGGGGAGCGCTTCAATCGGTGTGACCGAGGCATCGTCGATATACCAACTGGGTCTTTGTATTTTGAATTCCATGTAAAATCTATCAGTCGTCGTTGTCTTTGAAATTTTTGGGGACGCACCTAGATCACGCATCATCATGAAGGGATGTAGCGTCATGCCTCCTGGATAATTACCACCCGGTTGGCGAATGTGGGCGATGGTCACCGCATACATTTCGTATCCGAGCCCGGGGGTGAACGAGGGTTTCGCTTTGATGGTCTTGGTGAGTTTGTTGTCCCAATCGAAGCCTACGGTGTTATGGCCTAAGCCGGCATCTTTCTGGAATGACGAATCCGGGGGAAAGATAGGCCCGCAAACCAGCGTCTGCCCGGGCTTCATGACGATCGGCCCTGATATGGAAGAACTGGTCGCTATCGGGTCGGCATCGTTCCAATTGGCGATGTTCATGACAAAAATCTTATCTTTTCTGCCATTGTGATCCGCACCGGAGTAGCTCATGGTATTGATAGCTTCGAAGGATCCCGGAACCACGCACTGGGAGACAAATCCCCCGCTCCCGTCCGCCTGGAACATGAAGTTGAAGGCGACGGGTATATTTTGGAAACTGACCTCCATTTTATGGAAGGAGATATTGACATTGTAGGGGTTATGCAGGGTGACCACCGGTGTGAAAATGAGATTCACATGATAATCAAAAAAATCTCTCACGCCGCCCAGCCAAAAGATATCGGTTAATGGTCTGGCCACCAGACTGAAGATGGTATCAACCTTGGCGATGACCGGGGCCGGATTGTAAGCTGTGGGCACCGGATCGGTGTTGGCCGCTCCTGAGGTTACCGCATACGTCGGGGTGGTGTCGGGTGTGGTGATGCTTCTAAAACTGTTATAATAACTCGACAAGGTGCTCCAATTGGGGTCGGAAATACCGTTGGCGATGACCGGCGCGGTGCCACCGGGCGTCGCCGGCGTGGAGGCATACAACCGCGCTCTGGTGCCCCCGGTGAAGTCGCTCGGGAAATCGCTCGGCAACTTGGTGGCGCTGGCGCTGCTCATTTCAAACACGGAGGACAAATCCTGTTTGAGTCCGCCACTGCGGACGTCGGCCAGCACCCCCAGCGAATACGGTGTCAGGTCATGGCGCAGTGGCTTGATTTTGCCCATCGCCTCGCCATACAACTCCACTTGGGCGAGGTCGGTGAGTTTGCCGGAGGTGGTCGTGGCGGCCTTGAAGGCGGCTGCATCCTGGTCGGTGGGCAGGCAGCTTAACAGATTGCCATCGCCTCCCTTCATGACCGAAGGGTCCGGCCGCTGGCCGGCGAGCAGGGCGCGTTGTTGGGCGACGGTGGTATTTTGGGCCGGATCGCGGTACAGATTGATGCGGGCTTTCTGCGATTCGTCCGCCACATGCCAGGCGTAGGCACCTTCGGCTTTACCATTGCGGACCACCGGCACCAACCCTGCCACGACTTTGGCGCTGGCCGTAACCTTGCCGCCCAGCGCGTTGTTACCGACCAATTCAATGGTTTTACCGGACCATTCAGAGGCCGCGAAGTCGCGCGATTCGACCGCCGCGTGATCGGTATTGGAAACCAGCCAGCGGCGGAAGCGTTTCGTTTTCTCGCCGCCGTAGTTCAAGGACGAGCCACCCGGGTTAAAATCCCACCACGACTCCCAGACGCCGGTGGTATGCGCCTTGGCGGGAGTGGCCGCGAGAATCTCAGAGGGGGCGCTCACCGCCCGGTCGGGCCCCAGTGATTTCTGCAAATCCCCAATCGCCAGAATCAACGCCAGGCGCGCGTTGCTGCGTGCCGAGGCCATCGCCTTGTCCTGCGCCGCAGACCGCAGGGAAATGCCCGACAAGCTCAGCAAGCCCACCACGATGAGCGTCAGCAGAACCATCAACGAGAGTGTGATCACCAAGGCGAAGCCCTTGGGCAGCGGATCTTTGTGGGGTGTATTCATAAGATGACTTGCAGTTGGAAACGGATTTTCTTCTTGGGGCTATTCTTCAGGCCTTTTCAGCGGAATGAAAGAGTTGGCAGGTCCGGTGGGCGGGGAAATGGGGTTGGTGCGCTTTCATTCGTGACCGCCATCGCGATTCGGAACGCTCCGGCCATCGCGCTGGTATTGGTCCAACAGCGCAAGCATCGTCTGAACCCGTTCGCCCTCCATGGCGGCGCGGTTGGTCCGCTCGCCGGGATCGTCGCGCAGATCAAACAACTGGCAGGTTTGATCACCATCACCCGCAGCGGTGTATCCGCGCAGTTGGCGGAACCAGTCCGGTTCGCCGCGCGGCTGGGGATTTTCACGGCCAGTCGGTCCCGCGATGAGCACCCAGTCACCCTGCCGCAGCGCGGGTTTGCCACTGATGCCCACCATCACGCCGGGCGAGCGCGCGACTTTGCCCCCGAGAAACGCCGTCATCAGATTAAAGCTATCCTCCGCGGCATCATTCGGCAAAGTGCTGCCGGTCAGCGCCGCAAGTGACGCCATTAAATCGGTAAGGATAAGGAACTGGTCGCTCACTTTACCGGCGGGCGTGTGGCCGGGCCAGCGAATTAGGAACGGTTCGCGATGGCCGCCTTCCCAAGCGTCGCGCTTGACGCCGCGCAGCGATCCCATGCTGGCGTGTTCATATTTTTGGATCCGCGCAAAGGCCCCGACGCCGATCTCGTCATCAATCTCCGGCCCATTGTCACTCGTGAAAATGAGCAGGGTGTTGTCCGCCAGCCCAGTCCGCTGCAATGCGGCGGTGATCTGCCCCACCACCCAATCGGTTTGCATGACATAGTCCCCGTATTTTCCAGCAACGCTTTTGCCCACGAACTCCGGTGCCGGCGCGACCGGATAATGCGGCGAAGTCAGCGCAAAATACAGAAAGAACGGTCGCCCATCCTTCGCGTGTGCCGCGTCCTCCACACAACGAACGGCGCGGCGGGTCAACTCCGGCAGAATATTGACCGCACGCCATCCAGGCAGGGCCGGGCCGGAAATGTTGAAATCATCGGGATTTGACAGCGCGGTGGGATTACCGACCGTGTGATCATTTTCAATGAAACAAAACGGAGGGAAATTGGGCACGTCGGTGCCGAAATAGGTGTCAAACCCGCGCGTGGTCGGCCCGTCCGCAATGGGCCGTGAGAAGTCCACATTGCTGTGGCGATTCGTCCGGCTGCTCGGTGGCTGGCCGTCCGTGGTAGGCCAATGCCAGCCGAGATGCCACTTGCCGATGGCAGCCGTGATGTAGCCCTGAGCATGGAGCATCGCCGGTAGGGTGAGCCGGTTCGATTCGATGAGCGTGGCATCCCACGGTCCGAGGACGCCGCGCTTCAGTCGCGACCGCCAGGGATAGCGCCCGGTTAAGATTCCGTAGCGCGATGGCGTGCAGACGGCGGAGGCCGCGTGCGCATCGGTGAACCGCAAGCCTTCCTGTGCCAGTTGGTCGAGGTTCGGGGTGTGAATCTTCGATTCGGGGTTGTAGCAACCGGGATCGCCGTAGCCGAGATCATCGGCGAGGATGATGATAATGTTGGGACGGGCGCTTGGATCGGCGGCGGCGGCTTGTCCGCAAACGACGCCGATCAAGACGAAAACGGTGATGAGATATTTCATCGGAACTGCTAGGAATTTGTTTTTGGGCTGACGGCCGTTGCAAGAGCCGGTGTCCGGTCCGGTGGGCTGGAGAAAAAGGGGTGAAATCCTTTGGCTCCCGGATCGGAGTATACAACAAGAATGTTCATGGACTGTCAATAACTTGAATTATGTTCTGGCACTGCTGCATCCATGATTTCGCCGAGTGCCGCTCGGAAAATGCGATAGCCGTTGAAGACGATCACCTTGCCAGCGAGCAATGCCGCCCAATCGTCCGCGCTTTCCTACCCCTTTCCCCCTATGAGGACGTAGGAATTGCCGACGATCACCGGTGACGATCACCGGTGACGATCTTGACAATCCAATCATCACCGACCATCTTCCGCCCATGAGAACTCTTGCTTTGATCACCGCACTCATGCTGGGCCAATTTGTCGCAGTCCGCTCGGAATCCATTTACGACATCAAGCTCATGACCCTTGACGGCAAGGACACGACACTGAGCGCATACAAAGGCAAGGTACTCCTCATCGTCAACGTCGCCTCCAAGTGTGGCTTCACCAAGCAATACACCGGCCTCGAGGCTATCTATCAAAAATACAAGGCCCGGGGCTTCGTGGTGCTCGGTTTTCCGTGCAACCAGTTCGGCGGGCAAGAACCGGGTAGCAATGAGGAGATCAAGCAATTCTGTTCCAGCAAATTCAACGTCACATTCCCGCTCTTCAACAAAATGGATGTCAACGGTGACAAACGTCACTCGCTCTACGATGCACTCACGGGCAAGGATTCACCCTTCACCGGCGACATCAAGTGGAACTTCACCAAATTCCTCATCGCCAAAGACGGCAAAATTCTCAAGCGCTACGAGTCAGCTACCACGCCTGAGTCACCCGAAGTAACTGAAGCCATCGATGCCGCCATCACGACGAAGTGACCCATCACCGCACCCTTGCGGCTACTAGGGAGATCCGCAGCGCAGTTGCCGCTACTCGCCCCGGCAGATAGCGCCTGTAAGCATGGCGGAAAGGACGAGATGCCCAATACTGGCAGGTTTGTTCATGCAGTGGCAGGAATGAAGAAGAGGCGGCGGGCAGGATGCCCGCGCTGTAGCCCGGGCATTCTGCCCGGAGCTTTCTGTAACGAAAGCAAGTGCTAACCAGACAGGATTGGGCGAGATGGGTCTCTGCAGAGGTTAGCCCGGATCATGGCTCTCCGATGTGTACGACCCAATCGTCGAACAACCCGTCGCCACCGTTCCTGCCGCTGCGATCCAGTCCGATGTGGTCCAGCTTCCCGATCACCTCCGCAGCCAGCACAGCGGATTTGCGGAAAGCCGCGCCGCCGTTGGAGATCACCGCCTGGATCTCGACGTCGCCACCCGGGCGGCGGCGCACCTCCAGATGCATCCGCAGGAGTTTTCCAACGGGCGGGTCGAATCCCATCGCGCTATTGGAAATGATCGGCTTGTGATCGTCCACGCGTTCGATGCGAAATCCCCCCGTCGGGTAACCCGGATGAAACAGAACCCGGACATTGCCCACGGAAACTCCGACGTGAT
Organism: Verrucomicrobiota bacterium; assembly: GCA_037133195.1. Taxonomy (GTDB): domain Bacteria; phylum Verrucomicrobiota; class Verrucomicrobiia; order Verrucomicrobiales; family Akkermansiaceae; genus Luteolibacter. The sequence continues at coordinate 7,283 of JBAXOP010000193.1, forward strand.
AGGCACCCTCGCCGCCAGGATCGCCACCGAGCCTGGCCTCGATCTGGAATGAATCGGGAAACGTTTCCCGGCCGGTCACGCGCTCCGCATCAAGCAGCAGGCGCTGGTCGCCATCATCCGGGTGATTGCCGGCCATGCGCAGGATTCCTGCCGCAACGCCGCCGGTCATGCCCTTTCCGGCTTCGAAGCGCAAGCGTCGGTATCCCTCGCCAAGTGATTTCGCATCCTGGTCGAAGGTCTCCAGAAAAAGACTCCCCTCGGGTTTTCCAGCCTTGCGCCCCAAGCGCTCGTTCAAAAGACTAGTCACCGCCTCGCGCAGCAGATCCTCCTTCGTCCAACGCCCGTCAGCACCCAGAGCCCGCTCGATCTGGCCAAGCCGCGCGCACACTTCCGGATCTTCAAAACGAGGCTGCCGGCGGAGCCAGGGCAAGGTATCCTTACCCATTCTGAGAATCTCGTGCTGTGCCTGCTCTCGGGTGTGAAAGTCCTCCGCCCCGAGCCGACCCAGCGCATTCTTCAGGGCTTCCTCGGACGGCGTGAATTGTTTCTCCATTTCCTGCAGCGCGGGCGTTTCCGGTGACACCCGTTCCCGGGACAGGAGTTCGAGCCGCCAATCCACGGCGACGTCTTCCGCTGCCATCCCGGTGACTGCGAGCACGGCCATCAGCACGCTCGTACGAAATGACGGATTTATTCGGAAGATCATACTGCTAGCGAGGCTGCGCCTCAGACCCAAGACGCAAGACTTGGATATGGATGAGTTCGGGGCGGTCCTTGGAGGCTTGGATTTGGCGGATCGCCTCGCGGATGTTGTCGGCCTTTTGGACGCTGAGGTTCTTGGGAAAATCCCGCTCACCACGGGCGAAGTCGGCGGCGATGCGCTCAAGGTCGGGAGCGACGCTCTGGGCGTGGGCACCGTAGTCGACCAGTATCTTCGTCAATTCAGCCGTGCGATGCTCGCTGGCCCATGGATTCTGGCTGCGGATGTAATCCACGCAAGCGCGAATCCCTTCCTCGACGTGGTGCTTTGCCAGGACGCGAAGCCCCTCGACGCGGATGCCGTCGGCAAACATTTCCCCGCTCGGGGCGGGCTCGGCCGCCGCTTGCAGGATGACGGGCAACATGGGTTTGATTTCGTCGGCGGAGAGGTTGCGGTAAACGGACCCGAATTGACTCCGCGCCCAACCGTCCTCGTTTTTCAATCCGGCCCGCACGGCCTGGTAAAGTTGCTGCCGGTCCACGTCTTCCAGCGAGCGGCCAAGCAGCCCTTCGCGGGAATCAAACAGGGCAGCGGTGAAAAAGCGCTGCTGCATGCCACGCGGGTCTTTTTGCGTGTCGAACCGGGCCAGCAGATCGAGCATCTCCGGGACGGCTACCATCGCGGGCTTGCCGATCGCCGCCAAGGCTTCGGCGGCCTTGATGCGCAGCCAGAGGTCATCGGCGTGCAGCGTCTTGCGCAGCGCCGGTACGGCGGATGCCGCGCGGCCCTTGATCTGGGCGAGCGCCTGGCATGCCCCGAGGCGTGCATCGAGCGACGGAGCGTCGAGCAACGCCAGCACGCGGGGCATCGGAGCTTCTTTGCGACGGCCGAGTGCGATCCCGGCGCGATCGCGCACAATCGGAGACCAACTGGCGAGAGCGGCCAGCAATTCGTCATCGCTCAACTTGTCATAGAGGCTGTAGAGATCCCCCTGCGTCCAACCGCGACTGGCGCGGATAAATGGCTCGGCAGCGGCGGCAGCAAGCTGCGGGACCTTGCCGGGCCGCTTGCCGGTGAGCCAGAGGCTTTTCAACGGCACCGCGTAAGCCAGCAAACAGGCACCAGTGGCGTCCCAACTGGCATAACTGTCATTATTGGGCTCCGGCGGCCCCAAATGATCAAAACCACCATCCCACTGGCGGGATAGGTCGTAATACCATTCGCCGAATTCTTTCATCCAAGCACCCGTGGCCTGCGGACCGGACAGCGCGACGCCGGGCATGGCCCACAGGATATTGAAAAAATTTCCCGTGTGGCCGCAATCCCGCTCCCCGCCGTGCGAGGAAAGACTCATGCGAGCAAAGAACGAAGCGCCAGCGGGTTCATCCAACAAGTTGAACAACACGGCGGCCATCCCGCACTTGCCGTTGTCGTCGTGGGTCTGCATCCACGGCCCGTGGTCGCCGTAGGGAACGCATCCTTTGCCGATATAAAACCTCAACAAGCGCGTGCTGCGCTCAATGGCAACGGAAACCTTGGGGTCGTTGACTCCGGCGGCACGCGCCATCACAAGCGAAATCGTCAAGGGCACACCCGGAGAATTCATCATCCCGTAGCCGCTCAGACGGCCGTCGGATCGGGCAAACTTGTGCCCCCACGAGCCGACCATGCTTTGCCCGTTGGCCGCTTCCAGGGCGAGCCGCTTTAAGCCGGGCATCACCGAGTCATCACCGGTGGCCAGTTTGTATTCGGCTAGGAACAGGGTAACGTAACCGTAATACCAGGTCGCCATGCTCTGGGCCGTGAAGCCGGCAGCCCACTGCGCTTCCTTGCTCACAATGGAACGATATTCCGGCTTGTCGCTGGCCAGCAGCGCGAGCGCATTCAACGAACGGATGATCGCGTCGGGATGATAGGATGGCTCGGCGACTCGTTTAGCCAGCATCGCGCAGCCCTGCTCGAAGATGCGCTTGGATTTCGGGCAGGCGAACGGGGCGGTGGCACCGTAAGTGCCGAGGACCGGCAATTTGACAGTCACCTGTTGCGTGCGACCGCCGCGCCAGCAGGTCAGCACCAATTTGCCTCCGCCAGCTTCGGACTCAGCGACGATGAGCGCCTTGCCAAACTCTGTGCGCGGATCATAGGAAAACGGTTTCCCCCCGACGCCCAGAATCACGTCGTCCACCGCGAGCACGCCATCGGTCGGAGAACCCTTGGCCACCTTGGTGATTTTGATCTGGCTAGCATCGGTTGTGGCAAACTTGGCAGTGAACATCCAGCCGCGGGCACCCGTGGCACCCAGATTCCAATCGTGCTTGAAACCCTCCGGAATG
>JBAXOP010000194.1:0-10281 GCA_037133195.1 Verrucomicrobiota bacterium
GGATTCAAAGGGTTAGATGGAGACGCCGCCCCGGAGGTCAATTCACCAGTTTGCTGGGAATTCCGTTCCGGGGCGGCGGTGTTGAACGTGTGTAGATAGACAGGCACTCGCCATTATGCTAGGCGGACTTCTTCTCCTCGTTGGTGGAATCCGGTGCCGGAGCCTCCGCCGGAGCCTCTGCCGGTGATTCGGCTAGGGTTTTGACATATCTTTCGACGGCCGCCTTGAGTTTGCTTTTGGCTTGGATCTCCCCCTGGAGATTGAGATACGACTTGTAGATTTTCTTCCACTGGGCCAATGCCTTGTAGGCTTTGGCAAGATTCGTAGTTACGGCATCCGCCTTCTTGCGGACGGTAATGCATTCTTCGGCCAATGCCTTGGCTGCGGCTTCCAGTTCGACCCTTTGGTCGTCAGCATAGGCAGTGTCGGTTTTGATAGCGGTGAGTTCGGTGCGTAGGGCCGCGAGGATCGACGCGCTGGCGCATTTTGTGCGTTTCATATCCCGGTCGGCCCGGTCGGCCCGGTCGATGGCTCCGAATGTTTCCTTGGCAGTGATGAGTGTGGGATCGCCGGCAATTCGGTTGAGAGCGGCTTTCAGGGCGGACAGGGAATCGGTTTGGCGTGCTTTGAGGCTTTCCACCCGCATTTTTGTGGTTTGCGGTGGAGCCTCAGGGATCGGAATACCGAATTGGTCGAGGGCCGCGGTTTGGGCGCTGGCGATATTGCCGAGGATGAGCAAGGCGGCGAGACAGGCGGAGGTCATGGTCGTTTTCATGGTTCGTATCAATTGTGTTGTTTGTGTTTGTACTTGGTGTGTAAGCCAGAAGATCTATATCTTAGGCGTTCAGCAGATTTCTGTTTTCGTCTCAGGGAACCCGGAGAAAGACCGGGTTCTTGGCCAATCTACCGGCCTCACTAGGGGCCTGTAATGATATAAGTCTTAGAGACTCATTAGGATTTGAGATGCCTGATTGCAGTAGTAATGGCGGTATCTGCCACTGTTGTAGCAGAGGCTGATTCCGCGAATTGGCGTGGATGACTGCGGTTGAAGCATAATCGCAAGGACACGGGCATGGGTCGCGTTGGAGAGCGGCAGCGGTATCTGGAGTCGACGAGCGGCAAATGCCGGTGTCCCTGGCCTGCGACATCTGCTCTGTTAGGGGGTTCGGGGGACTCCCCGGTAGAGAGAGGGAGCGGCGCACTCATTTCATTTTGCGTTCAAGATGAGACTAACGAGTTCTGATTATTCGAAGTCTTAAAGCGTACGTTTTTTGGTATGTTTTTCAACTTGAACGCAAAATGGAATCAGTAGCCGCTGGGGGAGAGACTTCTCCCCCGGAAAAGTATAACAGATAAATACAATATCCTGAATGATCTCAAGTGACTGGTTCTGACGCTCTTTATCTAAGCCTATACCTTCCCGTGGACGGAAAGCAGTTTTGAGATGCAATCTTGAAGATATATGTAAAGCCGGCATGTTGCGGGGGAAAAAAATGCCCGCCACTTTGATGGGGGCGGGCGGGGGTGATGCAGAGCCAATCAAGGTCGCACAAACCAGAATCTCCTGCGGCCCCATGGGCGGCGATTGAGTTGGTGGAGCTTTATTATCCAAGCGATGAGTTTCAACATATAGGCATAAACCATGAGCAGCAGCCCTGTTAAGATCAAGTACGACCCATAGAAAAAATCGAAAATCGCTTGAATGAGAGTGACGATAAAACACACAATAAGACCGATCTGGAGGAGAAATAACATGGCAATTAGAGGTGTTGGTAGATTATCTAGCAATTATTTATGCCGGGGTAGCGATGCGACAGAGCGCAACCCGGCGCAGGTGGAAAAACGCGCCCTGTCGGGCCGGGCGGGGGAAGAAGATAGAGGATGCCGGCCGGCGGATTTGGCGAAAGCCGAATCCGCCGGATGATGGGGGGATGGCTGTCCTGTCGTGTGTCAGGGGGGGGACTAATGTAATGTCTTCATAGCCAGTCGGCTCCGGGCTAACGGGAGCATAGTCCATTTACCCATGACGACCAAATCAACACGGTGGTTAATCAACTACGAAGCGGCTCACCCGATACCAGCCGTCTTGTTCGGGTGCTTCCATCGCGAGGCGGATGGGTCGCCGTTGGTTGGCGGGGTCGGTGATCGCGACAGCCAGTGTGTATTCTCCCGGAGGCAAAGCGGATGGGATCCGCACCGACGCCGATACGTCCCGTTCACCAGGCAACCAGTCGCGCGGGTCGGCACCGGCGACGGTCGTGGTGGTGACCGATTCACCGGCGGAGTTGAGCAGGGATACTTGCAGATTGAAGGGATGATACAATTTGGCGACCCCGACGTTGGCCCATTTCATGTTCATGTTGAGCGTGCCGGGATGCGACACGGATTTGCTGTGGGTGATTTCGCGCAACACAAACCGGTAGCCGGCCAACCGGGCGAGCTTTTCGAGTTGCGGCATGGCTTCGGGCGGCACGCGGCCGATGTTGGCGTTGATCATGCTGACATGGTTGTTGAGCATGAAGTTCACCGCCGCATCCAACGGCCAGCCCCGTGATTTCATGTAATCATAGTCGCCAAACCATTCAAAGACCACCGGCGCTTTTGTCCAGGCATCGGCCATGCCGGTGACGCCTGCGTATTTCTTGGAACCTAGCCAATTTTGCTCGTGCCAGGGCGAGCCAACACCGTCGCGCCGGATCCCAGTGCCGTGTGCGAGCGCGTAGTTCAGTCCCTCCTCATCATCGGACATGAACACCAGGGGTGTCTTGGGGAAGGCGTTCAAATACATGTCAACTATACGCTTTCGCACGGCAAGCGAGGCGGGATGCGTCGTGTGCCATTCGCCCCAGATTCCGTAGGAGCCGATGTCGAGGAACTCCACGTTCGGGTGGCCATCGTAACGCTTGCCCAAAGCGGCGATGAACGCGCCGTGTTTTGCCAGGTAAACCGGGTCGGAGTAATCCGGTTCGATGCGCGGGATACGCCGGCCGCCACTGGTCGGATCGTTGCCGTCAACGGTGTAATCGAATCCCTTGCAGCCAAGGTCAAAGAGCCATTTGGGTGAACAGTAATACCCTGCGGAATGCGCGTTCGCCGTCATCTCCCGCATGGCGATTGCGGCTCCACGGGACTTGGCCGCAGCGATTGCGTCGTCAATCATTTGCCAGTTGTATTGGCCTTCCATCGGTTCTACCTCCGCCCAGTTGTAGCGATGATAAACTACCGTAGAGGGGAATCGGGAGTCAGCCATCCAACCCTGTCCGGGATTCGCAAGCAGCTTGTCCACCTCGCGAAAACGGACCATCTGCCATGAATCATCCGCGACCGGTTGGTCGAGCTTGCGGAGCCGGATGTTGCGCAGAGCGGCACCGGTTTTCCAGGTGGATATGCCGAGCGGCACGCACGGTTGCACTTCCATGCGGATGGAAATCCTGTGTTCGGCGTGTTCAAGATCAACGACCTGTTTGTCGTCGATCCAAGCACTGATGCGGGTCCTGGTGACCCGGAGGCGGATCTTATACCAAGTTTTCGCCTTGAACTCCATAGTGGTGGCGGTCTGGTTCTCAGAGGCGTCCAGGTCGTCGATGCTGGACAACCCGACGACGGCACCGCCCCAGCCACCGCAGATTAGCGTGCAGGGATACTTGTTCACAGGGAAGGTGAGCCCACAGAACAAATCGCGGCCCTCGGTGCGCTGTGCCTCCAGTTCGATCTCATAGTTCATGCGGGCAGGCGGCTCGCCGTCCCTGACGATTCCGGCGGCCGGTCTGCCGGGGCTGATCTGGAGTTCGCCGTTGGCGACCGTGATTCTCCCCTCCTGACGAAAGCCGGCGACTTTCCAGCCGTTGAGCGTCTTGCCGTCGAACAGCGCCTGCCATGGGTGGTCGGCGGCAGGCGGTGGGTCCTTGTCTTCGCCGGCCATGCCAATGCGAATCGTGGCAAGCAAATCCAGCAGGGCCAGCAGGGCGATCATCGTTGTCCGAATCATGTGTTGTAGCTACGTGACCGGAGGCGCGCATGTTGCGGGCTAGGTGGAAACCATGGGGTAGCACTGCCGGGCCGCCACGGAACAGGCGAGTCCGGGCGATGTAGTGCCGGTGGCAACGATTGGGTTGCAGTCGCCCTCAATCCCCCCCCGGTCCGCCCTGCGTGCCTTCCCGGCAGCTATGGACTCATGTGTATCAAACCGAATATCCCCTGCCGAATGTACACCACAGCGATGGCAGCCAGTAAAATGCCCATCACCCGCACCAGCACATCCGCGCCGCTTTCCCGGATGATCCCATAAACCCTGCGCGACGAGCGAAAGATCAGCCACGTCACCAGCGACGCGATGGCCACCGCAATGGCCGTCACCAGCATCCCGCTGGATTTCTCCAAAACCACCGCCGTGGTGATCGCACCGGGACCAACCAGAATGGGTGAAGCAAAGGGCGCGGCAGACGGGAACGCGCCCGCCTGCGTGTCGTCTGCCATGCGTCCCTTGAAGACGAAACTAAACCCTATCGAAAGCAGCAGTAGCCCCCCGGCAACCCGCAAGTCATGCAGCGTGATTCCAAATAGCTGCAGGATGAGCGAGCCGCCAAAGGTGAATAACAGGAGCAAGCCGGTACCTATCAACACCACCTGCGTCGTGAACCGCCGCTGCTGAAATGTATCCATGCCACCGGTCACCGAGGCCATCATCGGCACTAGCGCCAGCGGATTCAGCACAATCAACAACGCAGTAACCGCCTGGGTGAGCGCTATGCAGAATTCAAAATTAAACGTGTTCATCAAACCGTTCATGGTGTGTCAGTGCTGTTCATCCTGGTCCAGAGATTACCCACCCATCCCGCCTTGCCAAGCATTCATTCGGCCATCATCAGGTAGCCGTGTCATCCTCGTCTCACAGGGTGTCTGACCTCTGCGCTGGAAACCTCGAACCGGTGGAAATCAACGGCGTGGAGTCCAATCAGGCACTCCTCCTGGAACGGTCCCTGAGAAATGCCGTCATGCCGAGAACCTCATACACATGAGCGGCCTTGCCTGTCGTGAGGTCAAACCGTGGATTTTTCGGCAGTGCCCCCGGTTCAATCTGATAAGCAGCAAGGTCCTCGAACGCGGACTCCGTCAGGAAAAAATCACCACGCTCATCGCTCGATAGTCGATAGATTTCATTCCCGACGTGATCCGATTCCTCCGGAATCACCCGGTACGTGTATCCATCCAGCCCGGTTACTCCTACTTCCCAACATTCCAATGGCTCGATGTAGTGCCGGATTCGCCTCCTCTCCCGCCAAATCCAACGAAGGTCGCCTCCCAATGGGCGTCCTGTCGCCGCCGCATACCGGGAAACCGCACGCCTCCAGTCTTTCGTCGCACGGTTCACCAGCGATATTTTGCCAACCCTTATCCATTTCACGCCCGGCATGGAGTTTTGGGGGGGCCTTGAAACATGCTTGCCTTTGGGGATCGGATTGTCAGGCCCCTTTGGTTGTCTCAGCGTGAGGCTGTAATTCAGGGCCAAATAGGCGGAGACCTTGAGAATTTCCGCAGCTCCCGTCGCCATCTGGTAATCCGTGAAGCCAATCCCCTGCCTTGACTGCGAAATCGCGGCTAGAATCCCCTCAATCGCTGATTTTTCCTCGCTCAATGACCTTGGCTGCTGGCTCCAGCACAACATGTGGACATGAATCCGCCCTTGCTGGTGCTCCTCCGGGTGAAAAGCCACAACCGACACACTTTCAAATCCTTGGCGACAAAGACGGTTACCGGTAACATTCTTGAGCAGCTTGCAAACCCGCTCATAATTCGGATTCCCCGTGAACGTGAGCGTCAAAAAATGCACCCTGCGGAATTTCCCCAGGTTGTACTGGAGGTCTTTGTAAAACCGATACGCCCGCTTGTCCCAATTCCGCCAGTTTAACCTGCAAAAGTTCTCAGCGAGCCTGTACCTCACCGCCCGTGCCAACGCCCTGAATTGCAACACGTACGTCTTTAGGACCGCCTTTGCCTCCGGACCCCCACGCCATGCCTTCAAGTTCCACTCCTTCGCACTTGCCAAAATTTCCTTCAAGTCACCCTTCCCTCCCGGCAATAACGGGCAGATTTTTCGCGCCATATCCTCCACAGCCGTTTTCACCTGAATCCTAAGGGGTAGATTATCAATGTTTGAGTCAGTTGTTTTGCTTTCACCAGACAAGGAGGGAACGCCATCCAAAAGCTGCTTTACCCGTGGCCAATCCCACGATTCCCGGAGGATTTCGATGGTGATTGCCCCCTCTGGAGACGCGTCGAACTCGGGAGGTATCCGGGTGAGGTAGGGCTTTGGGGAGGGTTTTGCTTTGGCGACTGGGTTCAAGGTAAAAACAATATGCTTCAAAATGCTCCTCCGTACTGAGAAATTTTCGATTTTGTGAAGATTTATTCAGACGGTGGATTTTTTGGCCTGTTGATCGGCTGCAGGGGCTGGTGCTTGTTTTTGAAAACGAGAAACCGTCTGCAAGGCCACGGGCCGTCACTTTGTTGCGGTGTGGGTGAGCGTGTGAGTCGCTCAAGCCCCCCCCGGCTCCGCGTTGGGGATGTCTCGTGCGCCGACTGCCGGCGAATTGCAACGGTCATTCCGGCGTGTCGCCGAGGCCGGGTATTTCAGCGGCTTCGGACAGGTCGCGGTGGACGGCCCGGCTGATCACGTCCCGGGTGGCTTCATCGAGGTAATCGTGAAGCAATTGCGAAAGCTGCAAAAACTCCGGCCATAGGATTTCATCGAGGAACTTGCGTTGGAGCCGGACCATGACGGTGTTGTAGCGCTGGCGCGGGCGGCGGTATGGCTGAAGGTCATGGCGGCGTACCAGCGCTAGAAAGAGCTGGCGCTTCCATGGATCGGTCAGGGAGAACTTGAATTCCACCGCTGGCTCCGGTGCTGCTGCGAGTTGGGCGTGGAGGCGTTCGAGCGCACCCCGCGCCGCCTGCATCTCGCCATGCGACTGGGTGGATTTGAAGAGGGCCTCGACCTTGCGGATTTTTTCGATGAGTTCGTCGCGGTTCATGGAAGGGGTGAAGTCAAAGAGCTGATCCGCAATCCGTCATTTCGAGCGGGCTGCGGGGATAGCTGGTGTCGTTTATCGGAGCCGGCTTGAATCAGTTTTGGGGGCCTCTCAGCGGTTCACTGCGGCCATGCTTGATTCTGGGTAACGGGGGCGCACCGGCGGTGCTGCCTACCGGCGCTGCTAGGGACAGTTCCGCCAGATCCTCGGCGGTCAGTTCGATCTCCAGAGCCGCAGCGTTTTCCTTTAGATAGGTCCGGCGCTTGGTTCCGGGGATGGGCACCACGTCGTCACCCTGCGCCAGGACCCACGCCAACGCCAGTTGCGCCGGCTTGCATTTCTTGCTTTGGGCCATCGCTTCGAGGCTGCGCACGATTGCCAGATTCTGCTCGAAGTTCTCCCCTTGGAAGCGCGGGCCGTGCCGCCGCCAGTCGTCAGCCGCAAGGTCGTCGATTTTCTGGATCGTGCCGGTGAGGAAGCCGCGGCCCAACGGGCTGTAGGGCACGAAGCCGATGCCCAACTCCCGGCAGGTGGCGAGGATCTCCGCTTCCACGTCCCGGCACCATAGAGAGTATTCCGTCTGCAAGGCGGAGATCGGATGGACCTTGGCGGCGCGGCGGATGGTGGCCGGCGCGGCCTCCGACAGGCCAAGGTAACGCACCTTGCCGGCCAGCACCAACTCGCCCATCGCGCCGACGGTTTCCTCGATGAGGACGTTGGGATCGACGCGGTGCTGGTAGTAGAGGTCGATGTGCCCGACCCCGAGTCGTAGCAAGCTGGCGTCACAGCACCGGCGGACCTATTCGGGTCGGCCATTGACGCCCAGGAAATTCCCCTTGTCATCGCGGACATTGCCGAATTTGGTGGCAAGCACCACCTCGTCGCGGCGACGCCTGATGGCCTGACCGACGAGCCGTTCATTTGCCCCGCAGCCATACATGTCGGCGGTGTCGAGAAAGTTGATGCCCAAGTCGAGGGCACGGTGAATGGTGGCGGTGGATTCCCGGTCGTCACGAGCGCCATAAAATTCCGACATGCCCATGCAGCCCAAGCCGATGGCCGAAACGGTGAGTCCCTGATTTCCAAGTGTTCTTTGTTTCATAAGTGAATGTCAGAGGCTGGTAAACAGCCCGTCGTTGGATGTCAACCAGCATGGGGCGGGTGCCGGTTTGAAAACCGGCTGGCAATGGCAACACGTGGTTTTGGTGACGGTGAGGCGGTGTCTGGTTGTGCGGGTGCCGGTCGTTGCCCTGCGCTTGTCCTTATGTCAGGCTGCTTTTCCGTACACTGCCAAGGCCATGAGCCCTATCAAAGAAAGCGGCCCGACTGATCATCCTACCGGGAAAACCCAAAAACCCGGAAGGCATCTCAGCCGGGCCGCCTGTGGTGTCGCGACAATGGTAAAACGCCCGGCGATTCCCAATTTGTCTGTAAGCAGGAACCTTGCCAAAGATTCACGGCCATGAACGTCCCATCCAGTTCCGCGTCCGGGATGTTTGTGATGGAGCTGAGCGTCGGGGCATGATCACGGCTCTTCCGTACTGAGTTCGATGCCGGGTTGCATGCCCGGTCGATTCCCCCGGCCGCCTCGAAGTGGAACGGATCACGCCCGCGTTGGGATCAGAACTTAGTGTTCGACCTCGTTATTGACAACGGAGCGAGCAAGTTGGATTCCCTTAATCGCATGAAAAAGAGGCAGCACCTCAGTTGACAAGCCCCAGAGATTTGAGGGTGTCGAGGATGGCGGTGATTTGATCGACGCGCTTTCTGGACTTGCGCCCGAAACAGGCGGAGAGGCGTTCGGCGAGCGGTTCGACAGAGCTCGCCGAAGTCTCCTCCGTGACGGTGCCGGGGGCTTGGCCGATGGTGGGCAGGAGCTTGCGGAGGGCGGCCACTTGCGCGGGCAGTTCGGCGGGCCAGTCGGGAAATTTTGAATTTTGAATTTTGGATGTTGAATGATCAGATGTGTCGATGCCTTCGATTTCGGACTGTAGCGGCGGTCTGTGACCGTCGCTGGTTGCCGTGGAGGGGGATTGATAGTCGGGGCGCAGCCAGCGGATCAGGCCGCGCTTTTCTTCGGCCGCGTGCTCGTGGTTGAGCGCGACCAGGCGGGAGAGGATGAGTTGTTCGAGGCCTTCGGCATCCAGAGGGGCACGGGCAGCCTGCCCGTGTTGAGAAGAGAATGCGGGCGGGCCGCCCACACCCCACTTCAAATCCTGCCACCCATACGCTTCCAGCACGGCGGCGTCGAGGTCGTCGTGAAGCTGCTTGAGCACCGAGACCAGGCCCCTGTCGTGAACCGCCTTGTCCTTGGCATCGAGGGCTGCGCCGGAGCGGAGTTTTTCCAGAACATTGTAGATGCCGGTTAGCGTGAGGTCGGGATATAACTCTTGTTGGCGCTTGCGGTGCGCGTCGAGCCGCTCGCCGAGGTCGCGGATGCGCTGCTTGAGCGGGCCTTCTTCAAGAGCGGGGAACGGGAAGGGCTCGAAACAGCGGGATTTGTTATAGCGGGGATCGTTGCCCATGCCGAGGCGTCCGCCTGCTGCCAGAGCCCATGTGACGTGAACCTGGGAGGACAAGACGCCGAGGATGAAGGCGTCGTCGCTCGCGATTGCGATGAGCATGTTGTCCGGCAGAATCTCCCGATCAAGGAAAGTGAAGAAGCGGTGCTTGCTGGTTTCGACCGTGGCGATATAGCGGGGAAGCCCAGCGAGTTGTTCCCTGAGCTTCTTGTTTGGCTCTCCAAACGCCCACCACAGGTTACGCCGACATGCGCGGGCGTTGTGGTCGCGTTCGGGTTTAACGTGGACAAGCAGGTGTTGGTAGACTGCCGGATGCATTGTCTGGAGTTCATTCACGCCGAAGGGATAGGCGTCAATCAGCATCACGTCACGGGGGCGGTTTGTAAGATCTTTTCCGTTGCGGTACTTCCAGATTACCCGCTCGGCGGACGCATCAGAGGCAGATAGCAGATGGGTTGCATCTTCTGTTGTTACAATGAAACCGGCACCAAACAGGCAGAAGCCCCGATTTGACATCTCGTCGTTGGCCCGCAAGCCACAGACTGATGACAAATCAGCGCCTATTTGAAGATTGGCGGCGAGGACGCCACCACCCCTTGAGAGAGTCACTTCGTTTTCGCCGTCATCGCGGGCTTGTTCGGAGGTGACCTTTTCGAGGATGCCTGAGGAACGGCCGGGGGCGGCGACGGTCATGGCGATGCGCACGGCGGCACCGTCGGCGGAATCAATCC
>JBAXOP010000195.1:0-10251 GCA_037133195.1 Verrucomicrobiota bacterium
AACCCCCGACCTCATCCTTACCAAGGATGCGCTCTACCCCTGAGCTACGCGAGCTATGTTGCTGAATTGCTAGCTTCCTTCGACCCGACAAAAACACCGCGTCCTGTCCGATGGAATGGACCGGGCGCGGCACCCCTGAAGAGATTTGGGGAAGAGCGGGCGGAGCTTACCGAAAAAATTGCCTTTGTCAAAAAAAATCTCATCAAATCATAAAAAAATTTAATTTTCCGGGAGCCTTGGCAGCAGGGGGAGGCTGCAGAGGAGGAATGGGCGGCCTCGGGCACTGGTGGGGGGGAGCCCGCCGATAGGTGCGTGCATGATCGAATGCTTCTGCAGGAGCAAGGTGGCAGAGAAGGCGTTGGTTTTGCTAAGGTTTGTGGAAAAGTTCGCGGCAAAGCATGCAACGGGTTCCATCGCAAGCCCTGGCGCTACAGTGTTCCCGGCCGTAATAGATGATTTGAAGGTGCAATCGGTTCCATCTCTCACGCGGAAATAGCCGCTTGAGGTCACGCTCCGTGTGCTCAACATTTTTCCCGGAACTCAGCTTCCACCGACTGGCAAGCCGGTGAATATGCGTATCGACCGGAAACGCCGGCACACCGAAAACTTGCGCCATAACGACTGAGGCCGTCTTGTGACCGACACCGGGGAGGGCTTCCAGCGCGACGAAATCCGCTGGAACCTCGCCGCCGTGTTGTTCGACCAGGATTTTTGAGAGCTGTGAAATCGCGGCAGCCTTGCGCGGACCAAGGCCGCAGGGACGAATCACCGCCAGAATGTCATCGACCGCCACCTGCATCATGTCCCCCGGGTTATCGGCTAGGGCAAATAAGACGGGAGTGACCTGGTTGACCCGGGCATCGGTGCACTGTGCGGAAAGCAGCACCGCCACCAGCAGCGTGTAGGCGTCCCGATGGGTGAGCGGAATCGGGGGGCAGGGATAGAGGTCGTCGAGGCGACGCAGGAGGTGATCGGCGCGTTGTTGCTGGGTCATGTAGGGTGAGAAAATCTGCCGGGCGCGGCGAATCTGCACCGGGAGCGAGGCACTTGTCGAGCCACTCGCGAAACCATCGGCTTTCCAGCTTCCCTCGTCACGCACTTGATTCATCTTCCGGCTTGCCTGCCAGCTGGAAATGGTTTTTTCTGCTGGCCGCATGTCCTTACTTCCTACCGCCGACCTCCTGGCGCTCGACATCAGCGGCCTGAAGCGCCGTCTGTCGATGCTCAGGAGGTATCTTTGACGTCCCTACCCTTGAAAATGAAATCAACACCCTTGAGGAGGCGATGGGTTCGCCAGCGTTCTGGAATGATGCGGACCACGCCAAATCTGTCAGTTCGAAAGCCAGTGCTTTGAAAAAGAAGCTTGAGAGTTTTCTCAAGCTCGAAGCACGGGTCGCCGATATTGACGAAGGAGTGGCCCTCGCCAAGGAATTCGATGATGCCGAACTGGCTCGCGAGGCGATCCTCAATGCCAAGTCCCTCGAGGACGACATCCGCTCGTATGAATTGCTCACCCTGCTCGACCAACCCGGCGACAATTCGTCGTGTTTCCTAGTCATTCAGGCCGGCGCTGGCGGCACCGAGGCTTGTGATTGGGCGCAAATGCTCCACCGCATGTATTGCCGCTGGGCCGAGCGCCGCGGCTTCACCGTGGAAACCCTCGACTGGCAGGACGGCGATGAGGCGGGCCTGCGCTCATGCACGCTGAGAATCGCCGGCGAATATGCCTACGGGTTTCTCAAGTGCGAGCGCGGGGTGCATCGACTGGTGCGCATTTCCCCGTTCGACGCCGCCGCTAAACGCCACACCTCGTTCGCGTCAATCGACGCCAATCCGGAGATTTCCAAGGAAATCAAAATTGAGATCAACCTGACGGATATTGAGATCACCACCACCCGCTCCGGCGGCAAGGGCGGCCAAAACGTCAACAAGGTGGAAACCGCGGTGCTGCTGCGCCACCTTCCCACCGGAATTTTAATCCGCTCCACTGCGGCACGCTCGCAGGGCGCCAACCGCGAACTCGCGTTCGAAATCCTCAAGTCCAAACTCTATACCATCGAGGAGGATAAACAACGCGCCGAATCCGACCGCGCCTACAGCGAAAAAGGCGATGTCTCGTGGGGTAACCAAATCCGCTCCTATGTTTTTCAACCCTATCAAAAAGTCCTCGATCTGCGCACCGGCGAGGAAAGCGGCAACATCCAGGACGTGATGGATGGAGACCTCGACGCCTTTATCGAAGCCAAACTCCGCGGCAAAGTCCGGGTCAAGGGTGCCAAGGACGAGGAGTGAGGTTTCTGTTCTCTGTAGTTAGTAAGTTAGTAGTTTAATCAACGTATGTCCTCCGATCTAACACTCATTAAAGCCGGTACCGGCATTTTAACAAAATCTGACAACGGCACCCTGGATCGCGCCGCGCTGGTGCATTTGGTGGCAGCCATCGCGGGGCTGGTGGATGCCGGTCACCGCTGCTTGTTTGTATCCTCGGGCGCTGTGGGTTCCGGGTTAGCGGCGTTCAGGCTAACTGAGTATCCACAAGAAACAGCCACCCGCCAAGCCTGTGCGGCGGTGGGCCAGGCGCAGCTCATGCAGACGTACAGCAGCCTGTTCGCCAATTTTGAAATCACCGTGGCCCAAGTCTTGCTCACTGCGGCTGACTTTAGCACACCGGAGCGTGCTGCCTACGTGAGCGACACGTTCCGCCGCTTACTCGTCGAGTCACGCATCCTGCCTATCATCAATGAAAACGACTCGGTGGCCGTCGAGGAATTGAAATTCGGCGATAATGATATGCTTTCGGTCCATGTAGCGAAACTTGTGAAGGTACGGCGCATGATTCTGCTGACGAGTACCGACGGACTGTTGGATCCGGATACTAACACACTCATACCCGAGGTCACTGATATTGAACGCGTCATCCATCACGTCCGGCTGGAAAAGGGCCGCTTTTCGATGGGCGGCATGGCCTCCAAACTGGGTGCCATCCAGGTGGCCGTCGATGCCGGTATTGAAACCCACATCGCCAATGGCCGCCACCCGGAGCGCCTCGCCGATATCGTCGCAGGCGCGGGCCTCTCCACCCGCTTCCTCCCACGGGTCTGACGCCTCCATCTGCGGCCGATCTATCTGTATGCCAATTTCTTGCTTCCGTCGTCGCGCGTCTGCTATCTTTCCATCATGTCCGTTTCTATCCCAGACACCATTCACCTGATGGGGCGCCAAGCCCGCGCTGCCGCCTATCGCCTTGCTCAGCTCGATAGTGAGCAAAAAAACGCCATTTTGCGAGCCATGGCCGCGGCCATCCGTGACGCCACCCCCGCGCTGCTGGCCGCCAATGCGCTGGACATGGCCGCCGCTGGTGGCGGCGATGCCGCGACCGGCGCGCCCGATACCGTCAATTTGGCGCTCCCACCCGCCAAGCCACTTTCCGCAGCCATGTTAGACCGCTTGCGCCTCGATGAAACCCGCATCGAAGCGATGGCAGCAGGCATCGAGCAAGTGGCGACCTTGGCCGATCCGGTGGGCCAGATCATCGACGCGTGGCAACGCCCTAACGGCCTCAACATTGAACAAGTGCGGGTGCCCATCGGCACGATTGGCATCATTTACGAGAGCCGTCCGAACGTCACCGCAGATGCCGCCGTGCTGTGCTTCAAGACCGGTAATGCCACTATTTTGCGCGGCGGCAGCGAGGCAATCCACTCGAACCGCGCGATTGCCGAAGTGCTTCAGGCAGGCGGAGCGGCGGCGGGCCTGCCAGAGCACGCGATTCAACTCATTCCCTTCACTGTCCGGGAAAGCGTGGCGGTGTTGGCGCAGATGGACCGTTGGTTAGACCTGATCATACCGCGCGGCGGCAAGGGTCTCATCGAAACGGTGGTCTCCCTGGCACGCATGCCCGTCATCAAACATTACGATGGAATCTGCCACCTCTTCGTCGATGCCGCCGCCGATCACGCAATGGCAATTGCCCTAACCATCGATTCAAAAACCCAGAAATGCGGTGTCTGCAACGCCCTGGAAACCTTGCTGATTCATCGTAACATCGCCGCCAGTTTCTTGCCTCGCATCGCCACCGCGCTGCTTCTCAAGGGCGTCGAGTTGCGTGGCTGTGCCGCCACCCGTGCCGTGCTAACCGGAATCGCAGCGGCCACCGAGGACGACTGGCGCTGCGAATATCTCGACCTGATTCTTTCCATCAAGGTGGTGGATTCGCTCGCTGAGGCGGTCGCTCACATCAATGAGTACGGTTCGCACCACACCGATTGCATCGTCACCGCAGACGATGCCGCAGCCGGGCGGTTCCTACGCGAAGTGGACTCCGCCTGCGTGTTTCACAACGTTTCGACGCGCTTCGCTGATGGTGGCGAATTCGGCTTTGGTGCCGAAATCGGCATTTCCACCGACAAGCTCCACGCCCGCGGCCCGATGGGCTTGCGCGAACTCACATCCTATCAATACCGCGTCCGCGGCAACGGCCAAACGAAGGGAGGGGGAGTTATAGGTTAAGCATCTCAGAACAGGATTCATTGACGATTGACGAATGTTGATTTTGGATTTCTGATGTGAGCTTGCTTCGCGCTGGCGCTCATCTCCAAGCTCACATCAGAAATCATCATTCATCAATCGGTATTCATCAATCCTCTTCACATCTCCCCTAGTCTGAGGCACCGCCCTGCGAATCATGATGCAATCCAGCAACGTCTTTTCTTCTGTCTCCAAGTCTTTTCCATATAACCAATAACTAATCACCACCCCATGACCCCCATCCTCATCGGCGGCACCGTCGCCATCGATCACGTCAAGACTCCCACTGCCGAGGCTACCAATCTGCTGGGCGGTTCCGCCTCGTACGCCGCGCTCGCCGCTTCCTACTATACCACCCCAGTCCATCTCATCGGTATCATTGGTAAGGATTTCCCGCAGGAGCATCTCGCGCTGTTAGAGAGCCGTGGCATCACGCTCGACGGCCTCGAGCGCTCGCCGGGCGACTCGTTCTCGTGGTCCGGTGAATACCATGAAAACATGAACGACCGCACCACCCGCCAAGTGGATATCAATGTGCTGGAAAACTGGAGTGTCAAGGTGCCCGCCGCGCATGCCGCTGCGCCGGTGGTTATTCTCGCCAACATGGCTCCGGAGAACCAAATCCAGATGCTCGATCAATGCACGGCGGCTCACCCATTCGTCGTGGCCGACACCATGGACCTGTGGATTCATATTGCCAACGATCGCCTTCACGACGTGCTCAAACGCATCGACCTGCTGGTCATCAATGAGGGCGAGGCACGCGAATTTGTGGCTACTAGTAATCTAGTTATTGCCGGGCAACGGCTGTTGGCCAAGGGCCCGCGCTTCGTGGTCATCAAGTTGGGTGAATTCGGGGCGATGTTATTTGCCGCAAAGGAATCCACCGAGTTATCCGCCGCCAACTTTTTCCGCTGTGCGGCGTTTCCGCTGCATGAGGTGGCGGATCCCACCGGAGCCGGCGATTCATTTTTGGGTGCACTGGCCGGGTATCTGGCCGCCACTGGCCGCGAGCAATTCACCTTTGACGATATCCGCCAGGCAGTGGTCGAGGGCTCGGTGGTCGCGTCCTTCACCTGTGAGGCATTTTCGACCCGTCGTCTGCAGGAAATCACCCGCGCCGATATCGAGCAACGCCTCGCCTTTCTCCAGTCTATCACCCATTGGCGGTGAGGAGCGAGGGCAACAGGTATTTCTCAGTCCCCTATTGGCACAGTCCCCTATTGGCATTGACTTCCGCAGGCCATTGCTCAGATTGCCTGTGCGCCCCACCATACCTACCATCCCCACCATACCATGAACCGCCAGGATTTCATCAAGACCACCGCCGCCGCTGCCTTTGGTTTCCAATTCATACCGCGCCGGGTCCTCGGTGATGGCGTGAGCACCCCGCCGAGTCGCAAAATCAACTTAGCGGCGATTGGTTGCGGCGGACAGGCCGCATCGGATTTAACCAACATGGCCGGCGAGAACATCGTGGCGCTGTGCGACGTTGACGAGCGGCGCGCCGCAGGCATGTTTAACAAATACCCGCAGGCGAAGCGCTACACAGACTTTCGCGTAATGCTCGAGGAAATGGGCGATAAAATAGACGCAGTGCTGGTGGGCACACCCGACCACACACATGCGGTGGCCGCCATGACGGCGATGAAACATGGCAAACACGTGTTTTGTGAGAAACCATTGGCACACACGGTGGCCGAGGCTCGCGCCATGCGCAAAGAGGCTAACGAACGCAAACTCATCACCCAGATGGGCAACCAGGGCCACTCGACGGAAACCATCCGGCTGTTCCGCGAATGGATCCAAGACGGCGCGATTGGCAAGGTGTCGGAAATCCATTGCGGCTGCGATGCTTTCCAGGATGTGTATTGCCAGGTTGGCAACCTCGCCAAAGTGCGCGGCGAACGCACAGATATCCCCAAGGAACTCGCCTGGGACTTGTGGCTTGGGCCTACCAAGGAACGTCCGTACAATCCCGCATACCTCCCGTTCAACTGGCGCGGTTGGTCACAATTCGGCGGTGGTTGCATCGGCGACTGGGTCTGCCATGTGGTCGATCCTTCATTCTGGGCTCTGGACCTCGACATGCCCACCTCAATTCTAGCAGAAACCGAAGGCTACGATCCAGACCGGGATTTTGATACCTATCCGGCAGGTACTAAGATCACCTATGAATTCCCGGCCAAGGGCCAACGTGGTCCGGTGAAAATGATTTGGTTCGACGGCAAGTGCACCATTCCACGGCCCGCGGAATTACCGGAAGGCAAGAATGTTGTCGGCACCGGCGCGGTGATTATCGGCGACAAAGGGAAAATCATGCACGGCTCGCATGGTGCAGGCGGAGTGCGCCTCATCCCCGAGGCTGCCATGCAAGCTTACAAACGCCCTGACAAATCCCTGCCCCGCATCAAGGCCGGCCACTATGGCGATTGGCTCGACGCTATCCGTGAGGGCCGCCAAGCCAGCTCACCCTTCGATTACGGCGCACGCCTGTCTGAAGTCGGATTGTTGGGAATCGTCGCCATCCGCATGAGCGGCCAAAAACTCATCTATGACGAAAAGGCAATGAGCTTCACTAACAACGAAGCTGCTAATAAATTCCTCTCACCCCAATTCCGCAACGGCTGGACTCTATGATGGCTGGCTGGCAAGTTTTCAGTTAGCTTTCCATAACAGTCATGCCCACGCACCTCCAACCGCACCTGCCGGAAATCCTGTCGGCCGTCATCGCCCTTGGGGTTGGCTGGCTGATTACCCAATTGATAGCCTCGGCCAAGCTGGCGGCCGCCAAGGAGCGCCTGAAAGCCGAGGAGCGGCGCAGTGCGGAAATTGAGGCGCGCCTTGCCCTGGCAACCAGTGATGCTCAGCGCAACGAGCAGGAAGGCCAGGCATTTCGTAACCAGCTCACTGAGATTCGCGCGCGGCTCGACGCTGAAACCAAGGCCGCCGGGGAAAAACAAGCCCTGTTGGAACGCGCCGAACTCAGACTCGCCGATACCTTTAAAGCCCTCTCCGCCGACGCCCTCCGCGGCTCCTCAGAGCAATTTTTGCAACTCGCCAAAGCCTCACTCAGTGCCCACACCGAGGAAGCCAAGGGGGATATTGAAAAGCGCCAGATCGCCATCGCATCGCTCGTCCTTCCGGTGGCCGAGAGCCTCGGAAAATTTGATTTGCGCCTCGGTGAAATTGAAAAAATCCGTGCGGATGCCTACGCTGAGTTGCGCAGCCAGGTCCGCTCGCTCGGCGAGGGCCAGCTCGGTTTGCAGCGCGAAACTGCCGCTTTAGTGCGGGCGCTGCGCCAGCCCACCGGCCGCGGTCAATGGGGCGAGATGCAATTGCGGCGGGTGGTGGAACTCGCCGGGATGCAGGAGCATTGTGACTTCGAAACCCAGTACTCGACCCCCACCGACGAAGGGAAAAACCTCCGCCCCGACCTCATCGTGCGGTTGCCCGGCGGCAAAACCATCGTGGTGGATTCCAAAACCCCGATGGATGCTTACCTCGACGCGCTGGAAACTAACGACGAGTCGATCCGCGAGGAGGCGCTGCATCGCCACGCCCGCCAGGTCCGCACCCATATCCAACAGCTTTCCTCAAAGAACTACACCGCGCAATTTGCGCATGCGCCGGAGTTCACCGTATTGTTTTTACCTAGCGAATCATTTTTTTCCGCCGCGCTGCAATGTGATCCGGGCCTCATCGAACGCGGCGTGGACCAAGGTGTCATCCTAGCCACGCCGACCACCTTGATTGCATTGCTGCGAGCCGTCGCCTACGGATGGCGCCAAGAGTCCATCGCCGAAAACGCTCGCGAAATCTCCATACTCGGCCGATCCCTTCACGAACGTCTCGGCAAACTCGCCGAGCACTTTGCCAAACTCGGTCGCGCACTCGGCACGGCCGTCGATCATTACAACAGCGCCATCGGCTCGTTCGAAACCCGCGTCCTCATCAGTGCCCGAAAATTCGAGGACCTCAAAGCCACCCAGCAAGCCGCCTCCATCACCCACCTTGAACCCATCGACAAGGTCGCTCGCTCGCTCCAATCCCCGATCCCGCTGCTTGGCGAACCGCCCAATCCCGTCAGTTTAGCCCTCTCTGATCGGAAGACAGGCAACCTGCCTGTGATAGATGACAGCGCTTCCAGCCTATCCGCCAATGAACCTCCAAGCTGGAATCCCGTTGACCAAGACAGGCCGGATGCCTGTCCTCCGGCCAAGCCGTCAGTATTGAGTGAAGCGCCACCTCCCGCCCTGCCCGCCGATCCGGTATTTCCCGCCATCCCCACCCCTCCGACCGACGATTTCGGTTTCCTCTCTGGGTCCGACGACGATTTCTCGTTCGTTCAGCCGCCCCCGCCCCACGCCAGCAACGCGAGCGACGACCTCCGCAACGAACTTCTATAGCTTCCTCACGTTTGCACGCTCCAGCGCGCCGGATATCTATCGAATTGTAGCGGCGTGTCTATGACCGCCGCTGCTCATGAACTGCCCATGAACCCGCGTTGTCAGCAAGCCCCATCTCATTCACAGCGGTGCCCGGACTTCTCCCAGGCACAAGCCGCTCCGTGATGGACATCGGGAACCGCCGCGCTATCTCTACCGGCATGGGTACTGAACTGAACGAAGCAAATTTCCAGGCGGAGGTTCTGGATTGCCCTCTTCCCGTGCTGGTGGATTTCTGGACTGAATATTGCGGCCCGTGCAAGAATCTCGTGCCGGTCCTGGACCAGCTCACGCAGGAAATGGCGGGCAGGGCGAAGGTGGCAAAGATAGACGCCTTCGCCAACACGGCACTGGCCGTCCGCTATGGCGTCCGCGCCGTGCCGAACCTGCTGTTTTTCAAGCATGGCGAGGTCAAAGACCAGTTCATCGGCGCGAACATCACCAAGGACCAGCTGCGGGTTAGGCTTGAGGCGCTGATGTGATGCATTGTGGCGGCGCTCTGTGAGCGCCGGGGCTAATGAGATGTTGTTTTCCAGTCTCCTTGTACGTTCTCCTGTTTTGGGTTTGTCGGTGCTGGTGGCAGCATCAGGAGGACTGGTATTGCAGCTCCTGGAGATTGAGCTGAGGCGAACGACGTGAAAGGTGGAGCATTTCAATGCCGACCACCTCGTTGCGCTCGTTGAAGTCCAGCACCACGCCCGGCGAGACTTCCTCGGATTCAATGATCTTGGAGTCATCCAGCCGCAGATAGAGCGCGTCGGCTTCCTTATCAATGTGTAGTTTCATAGTTTTCCTTTCATCGTTCGGTCAAAGAATACACTCACAACCCGGTTGGGGGCAACTGCCGTATTCACGGCGACTCGCAAAACTCGGCCGCCAAACTCGGGAATTCGCCGGAAAGGCCGCTCCACCTTCGGATCGTCCGGGTCTGGCAGGACGCAATGCGGCTCGGACAAAGTTCGCTCCATCCATTCGAGCTGAATCCCCCGTTCCTCAAGAACTTTCCGCGCATGTTTTGTCAGTTCGTAGTTCATTTGGGTGACGCGGTTGTTGCGGCGGGGGGCTCCTGGCATGATGGCTACGATCTTGCCGTCCTTGATGATGTGGATCGGCGTGTTGGTGCTGGCGGCCACGGCTCTGGCGCGGACGGCCGCGCGTTGCATGGCCTGGTCAGCTTGTTGAATCCAATTGGGCTATCTCATGGTGTTGCGTTTTTGGTTGATCAGAATAGCGCCTTCTGCCGAAATGGCGTCGGCTGCGGCCTGCTTGCGAAGTT
>JBAXOP010000196.1:0-10247 GCA_037133195.1 Verrucomicrobiota bacterium
AACGTCGAACAGAAGAGGCGAAAGAAACAGACAGAAGGCGTTGTCTTTCTCTCTTCTGTTCGACGTTCGGCGTTCAGCGTTGGATGTTCGCGTTTCCCAAGAAATTCCATGCACGGTCCTGTGGCTCTTCATTTTCTTGTCTTGCAGCGCAGCGGTCTTCTGTCTTGCAGCGCAACGATCTTCTGTCTTCTTCCCAATAACCTATAACCCATAACTTGCCTCCCCCCCCCCTCTATATCTGCGGCCCAACCGCATCTGGAAAATCCGCCCTAGCTTTGGAAATGGCAGAGAAACTCGACGGCGAAATCGTCAACGCCGATGCCTTCCAACTCTATCGAGGCTTGGAAATTATTAGTGCCGCACCTAGCGAAGCCGAGAAATCCCAAGTCCCCCATCACCTATACGGCGTGTTGGAGCCATCCATTGCCGCAGACGCCGGCAATTACCTGCACTTGGCCCGGCCCGTCATCGCCGATATCCAAGCCCGCGGCAAAACTCCCATTATTGCCGGCGGCTCCGGACTCTATCTAAAATTTCTGACCCACGGGCCGGCCCCGCTGCCACAGGGAGATGCGCAACTGAGAGCGGCGCTGGATAGCCGCCCGCTGGCCGACTTGGTGGCCGAGCTGGAAACATTGGATCCGGTGGAGGCCGCCCGCACCGCGCTCAAGAACCGCCGCTTTGTTTCCCGCGCCCTGGAAATCTGTCTCCTCAGCGGCCAAAAAGCCTCTACCCTGCGCGACGGATGGGAAACCCAAACCGCCAAGCTCGCCGCCCACCTGCGCGGCTATGTCATCCAGCGCAGACGCCCCGATCTCCATACCCGCATCGCCCGCCGCACCCACGCCATGCTCGAAGGCGGTGCCATCGCGGAAGTCGCCGCCCTGACAGGCCTTTCAGCCAACTGCGAAAAAGCGATCGGTGTGCGCGAAATCCGAGCCATGGTGGCCGGGGAGATCGACCGTATCACTTGTGAGGAGCGCATCAACGCGGCCACCCGGCAATACGCCAAGCGCCAGGAATCCTGGTTCCGCCGCGAACTCTGGCTGAAACCCGTCTCCATGGAGTAGGGGACAGAGAAGACGATTCTCTTCGGGTTAGCGCATGCTTTCGCTAGAGAAGGCTCCGGGCAGGATGCCCGGGCCACGTGGCAGCGGGCATCCTGCCCGCCGCCTCTTCTTCATTCTTGCCACTGCATTGTCCCGCTCCCCCAGCTTGTTACCTTGCACTTGTGTTTTCGGGAGAAATCGGTCCCGTGTCGGCGGTTCACTTTTGACTCTTCGAGGCCGCCTTCTCATCGTCCGAGCCCAGAGTCAGCTGGAGGCCCAGATATCCCTGGAACTCGCTGCGGCCCCTGACCGTATGCCCCGCGGAAAACAGGACATGGTATTTCTCCGAGAGATCCCAGATGCCACCGACATTGAGCGCAAATGAATTGCGCGCATCAACCGTGTCCGCGGTGCGAAACTGGCCTTCAATGCCAACGGCCAGTGAGTCGGTGAGCTTCCGCTGGATTTCCCAACCGGCAAACCAATACTCACGGTTATCTTCACCGGGGTTGAACCAATAGCCGCCGCCGCCATAGGTCGTCCATTTTCCGAAGGTCTTCTGCAGCCAGAGAGGCACAAACACCTGGGTTTTGCCGTTGCCCAGGGCTTTGTCACTTTTTCCTGTCGGCAATTCTACCAGTGGGAAAATTCCCAACTGGAACTCCGAGCCTTCTTCTCCCGTGTGCACGAAGCGGTATTTGACGCCAAACTCCGTGTCGCCGTAGCCATAGTGTGACGTTCCGTCCGCAGGCTTGTCGTAAGCAAGCGGCGCGATGAGATGAAGCTGCGTATCGAGCATTGCGCCGTAGTTCACCTCCAGAAGCGGAGCGGTGCCGGACCAGCCATCGGAGTTATGATACTGCTGCGTCGCGAGATAGAATTCCCAATGATGAAGGTCCACCGTCTCCGGATCGTCCGTGGCAAATGGAGGGCCGGCATATGTTTGTCCGGCGATGGCGAGAAACGCAAGTGACGCGAGGCACAAGCAGCGGTGTTCGGGTTGCATGATGAGGATTGGGAGTTGGGGGAGTGTTGGCGTAAGGTGTTGCAAGCGCATCAGTCGGCAAGCAAATAGAATCCGACGATGATAAGACCGGCAATGACGACACCGGTCACCAGCGTACCAATGAGCCGGTTGACGGTGATTGTCGATCCCTTGCCGTTGTTCGCTCTGCCGAACCACCAGGCGAAGAGGAAGAACAAAGCGAGGACCATGACGGTGTGGGTGGTCCAATGATGGCCGGTGAGCTTTTTCATCCCGTTCATCACGGAGTCGCTCTTCTCCTTCACGACGACAATGAGTGCGTTGATGATGCAGGTGAGTGCCAGCGCGAGCCCGAAGGACACGCTGCTCTTTGAGAGTGTGGTGTTTTCCATGATTTTATTTGGGTGTGGGTTTTACTTTGTCAGCAATGCGACCTTCACGCCCATGGCGATGATCGCGCCTTCAGCATCCATCGCCAGCGCCAGCAAGGCGATGAGGCCCGTCACCCACAGCATGAGCTTGCGCGCATCCTTGCTCGCCGCTAGATTATTGGAGGCGGCGATAGGTAGATAGGTGACCAACAGCAGCAGCAGGATGACCAGATGTTCCTTGGTTTCCATCACAAAGGTGTGTGCAAAAGGCCACGGTCCTTTCAAGATGATGGCCTTGTCCACTTTGTAAGCGGTTACATACCAGTAACCGGCAACCAGGAAGGCAAGCCACATGAGACCGGCAGCCCCCCAACTCAGGCAGCGGATACGGGCGAGGTTGCGCTCATTCACGTTAAGGATATCAACGAAAAGCCAGACGGCTGCGACCATGCAGCCGACGCCAAAAAGGACGTGGGACATCAGGATGATTTCATTCATATTTGTTTCATATTTCAACGACAAGGGTAGGCTTTGCCCTGCTTGGCAAGTATCTGAGGGGACTGCGAAATAGTCTGGAGAGCTTGGGTGGGTTTGCGGAACGAGCGGCGCTGGGTGACCCTATGGCGCGACCTACCTCCGGCATTTTTCGCGTCACGTCAACCCGAAACGCGACGACTCCCATAAATTGGCCACCGGGGCCAAGACCGTATCAGGTGCCTGCCGGGTAGCGGTGGAACTGCTCGGCGAGGGTCATTTTGATAAGGGATTGGTAGGGCACGTCGCGTTTATTGGCCCCGATCTTGATGGTATCGAACGCAGGCGGCAGGATACCGGCGCTCCCCGACACCAACCGACGATGCGACGCTGATATTTCGGCTTGTCCGGCAGGGGGAGGAGCCGTAGTTTTCGGCGTTGTCCGCAAGCTTCAAGTCACTGCCGACCCACGTAGGAATGCCACAAACCATGTCGGAAGCCCGCAAAATTGCCGTGTTTGGAGGCACCTTTGATCCAGTCCATCTCGGCCATGTAAAGATAGCGGAGCTGGCACAGCAGGCGCTGGGTTTGGACGAGGTGAGGTTTGTGCCTTGCCGGATTTCGCCGCATAAGACCGGGCAAGTGGCACCGGCACCTGGGGCTGAGCGACTGGAGATGTTGCGGCGAGCTACGGCGGGGTTGGCGTGGGCAGTGGTGGATGATTGCGAACTGCGGGGCGACGCAACGTCGTTTTCCTACGCGACGGCGGAGGCGATGCGGGAAAGGTTTCCCGGCACCCGCCTGTTCTGGATGATGGGCGGCGACCAATGGGATGCGTTGCCACAATGGCGGCATCCACAGCGCTTGGCGGCGTGCGTTGAGTTCATCGTGTTCGGCCGCGGCGGGGTTCCCCAACCCCGTGCAGGGTACGTAATGCATGCACTTGCTGGCAGTCATCCGGCGGCGGCCCGCGCCATTCGCGAGACCATCGCGCATGGCCAAACGTCACACCCCTGGCTAGCCCCGGCAGTCGCCGAGTGGATTGTGAGGCACCGCTTGTACCAGGCTGGCTGAAAACAGGCGAAAAGCGGCGGGCAGGATGCCGAATACTGGCAGTTTAGAAGGACTGGTCCTACCGCACAACGACAGTGAGGCGTTCGCTCCATAACCCATCCGAGCCAAGTGAGTCGCGAGGGGGGCTGATTCGTCACAAACCGCCCCCAATAAATCCGTAACTGGACGGGCAAGGCGGCGGGGCGAAAAATGGTGGATTTCCGGTCTTGTATGAAGGCGTTAGGTACGCCAAGGTTTGGGCAGCACATGCGAGCCTTGCCATTACGCTGGATTCCCCGCGGCGAACCCTTTCAAAATCACGGAAAGGGTTTGTCTGGCGGGTTTCCGCCGATTTTAGAACACCTGATCCGCCAGCGGGGCCTGCCGGAGGGCGTGGGGATGGAGGAATACCTGCAACCCAAATTGCGGGACTTGGCCGATCCATTCCTGTTGCCCGACATGCACCTGGCCGTGGAACGGATCCTGCTGGCGGCCGATCGCCAGGAAAACGTGTGCATTTATGGTGACTACGACGTGGACGGCGTGACCTCGATCACGTTGATGCGGCGGATTTTGCAAGCATACGGGCTGGAGGCCCGTCATTTCATCCCGCAGCGTGGAGCGGAAGGCTACGGCCTGAGCGAGGCGGCGCTGATGCGTTGCATGGCAGAAGGCAGCAAGCCGGATTTACTCATAGCGGTGGATTGCGGCACGGCATCGTTGCGCGAAGTGGCCAGCCTGAGAGCCGATGGGATTGACGTACTCATCGTAGATCACCATGAACCGAGTTCCGACGGGCGTCCTGACTGTTGCGCGCTGGTCAATCCTAAGTGCGGCGAAGCGTTCACCTACCTATGCGCCGCCGGGGTCACCTTCAAGTTGGGGCACGCCTTGCTCAAGACACGTCCGGCAGATCTCGATCTCAGACAACTCATTGATCTGGTAGCCGTGGCCACTATTTCAGACATTGTGCCAATGATCGGCGAAAACCGGCTGATGGTGCGTCATGGCCTCAAACAATTGTCCAACACCCTCAACCCCGGCTTGCGGGCTCTCAAAGAAGTCACTGGCATCCATGGTACGTCCACGTCCATGGACGTCGGGTTCCGGATCGGCCCGCGCCTCAATGCGGCAGGCCGGATGGATGCGCCCGAGGTGGCGCTCGCCACTCTAACCACAGATAGCGGGGCCGAGGCGATGGACTTGGCGCAACAATTGGATGCCTACAACCGCCAGCGCCAGCAACATGAGGGGCTTATCCGCCAGCAAGCGGTTGAACTCTTAACAAATTTTGATCCCTCGCGTGATCCGGTCATTGTGCTCGGTTCGCGGCAATGGCATCACGGCGTGGTGGGGATAGTGGCCTCGCGGTTGATGCGCCAATACCACAAGCCGACATTCGTGGTGGCGATCGATGCGGATGGGATTGGCAAAGGATCGGGGCGCAGCATCGAGGGAGTTTCCTTGGTGGAGGCGATCCGTGCCTGTAGCGCAGACTTGGAGGCAGGCGGGGGCCACGCGATGGCCGCCGGTCTATCGATTCAGGAGGGGAAAATCGACAGTTTTCGGGAGCATTTTGGGGCATACGTGCTGGCCACCACCAGCGAAGAGCAACGGCAGCCGACGCTTTACTTTGACGCGGAGATTGGCTTTGAGCAACTATCGCTGGAATTTTTGGCGAGCTATGAATTGCTCCAACCCTTCGGCAATGGCAATCCGCAACCGATTTTTGTGACCCGCAAAGTGGAATTGAGCCGGCGGCCGCTGCACATGAAAAACCAGCACCTGCGGTTGATGTTGCGGCAGGGGCTGCACGAACAAGACGCGGTGTTCTTCGGCGGCGGGGAATGCCCGCTGCCAGACCCGCCGTGGGATATCGCCTTTTCGATTGATCGGAACACGTTTCGGGGGCGCACGACGCTGCAACTCGTCATCCAGGATGTGAGGAGCGCGGCGACGGATCAACCGATTCCTTGAGTTTTCGATTCCCAAGTGGCCGCTGACCCGTTTGAATGCGCGCCGCCGACCTATGAGCCATCCCCCCTTCCGCATTGCCCTTGGCACCGATCACGGAGCCGTTGACCTCAAACTCGCCGTTGTCGCGCACCTAGCCGCCGCCGGTCATCACATCCAAGACTTTGGTACGCACGACCACGAGGCCGTCGATTACGCCGATTACGCCAATCTGGTGGCACGCGCGGTGGCCGACGGCACATGTGATTACGGAATTCTCGCCTGCACCACCGCCGCGGGCATGTGCATCGCCGCCAACCGCCACCGCGATGTGCGTGCCGCTGCCGCCCGCACGCCTGAGGAAGCGGTGACCATCCGCCAGCACAATGACGCCAACGTCTTATGCCTCGCAGGCAAATTCACCGATGCCCCCACCGCCATCGCTATCGCCGATGCTTTCCTGGCGAGTGACTTCGCCGGTGGACGCCACATCCAGCGCCTCCGCAAGGCGTCCGGCAGCCGCATCGCCGAGGTCGATCCGCCAATCGCCGCAGCCATCGTCGCCGAGGCCCACCGCCAGCGCAATAATATCGAATTGATCGCATCGGAAAATTTTGCTTCACCGGCGGTGATGGAGGCCCAGGGCTCGGTATTGACGAACAAATATGCCGAGGGGTACCCGGGTCGCCGTTGGTACGGTGGGTGTGAGAATGTGGATGTGGTTGAGCAACTGGCCATTGACCGAGCCAAAGAGTTATTCGGAGCGGACCACGCCAATGTGCAACCCCACTCCGGCTCACAGGCCAATACCGCCGTGTACTTTTCCGTGCTGCAACCCGGTGATAAAATTCTAACCATGGATTTGGCTCACGGCGGCCATCTCACCCATGGCCACAAGGCGAATTTTTCCGGGCGATTTTACGCGGTGACTCATTACGGGGTGAGCCCCGAAGATGAGCGAATCAACTACGCCGAGCTGGAAGCCACCGCCCGCGCCCTCAAGCCCGCTCTCATCACCGTGGGGGCATCGGCCTACTCACGCGTCATCGACTTCGAGCGCATGGGGCGGCTGGCCCGCGAGATCGGTGCCTATCTATTTGTTGATATGGCGCACATTGCCGGGCTGGTAGCCGCCGGCGTTCATCCCAGCCCGGTGCCACACGCGGATTTTGTTACTTCCACCACGCACAAATCGTTGCGAGGTCCGCGCGGCGGCATCATTCTGTGCAAAGATGAGTTTGCCAAACGCATCGACTCGCAGGTATTTCCCGGCATTCAAGGCGGTCCGTTGATGCATGCCATCGCCGCTAAGGCCGTGTGCTTCGCCGAGGCACTGTTGCCGGAATTTAAATCCTATCAACAACAAATTGTCCGCAACGCCCAGGCCATCGCCGCTCGCCTCACCCACCACGGCTACCGGATCGTTTCCGGCGGCACCGATAACCACCTGATGCTCGTGGACCTGCGCAGCATGGGCCTCAACGGCACACTCGCCTCCCACGCCCTCGACTTGGCCGGCATCACGGTGAATAAAAATTCCATTCCCTTCGACACCGGTTCGCCGATGAAACCCAGCGGCATCCGTATCGGCACCCCGGCCGTCACCACCCGCGGCATGCGCGAGGCTGACGTCGAACAAGTCGCGGATTTCATCCATCAAGTGCTCCTAGCGCCGGAAAATACCGCTATTTTAGCATCCATCCGCGAGCAAGTCTTCGCCTTCAACCGCGCCTTCCCGATGCCAAGATAGCTTGACGCGCCCCCCCCTGCCCTACTGCATGGCGACGAGGGATTTTTTAAGTTCGAGCACGTTGAGCGGCGGCACGTTAAACAGGCAATGCTCGCTGCGCTTGAGATCGAAGAGTTCGTGCTCGCTGAGTTGCAGGGAAAATTGATAGGTGATGAACACACTGTCCGGGCCCATGGCACGGGCGATGCTAGCGAGCAACTGTTCGCGGAGTTGGCGCTCCATAATGGTGAACGGAATTCCCGAAACAATGTAATCAGGCTCGCTGCAGCCCAGTCCTTCCAGCGTCTCGGGTAAATGCAACGCATCCCCATGCACCACCGTCACCCGTGGATCACCCGCAAATTGTTTCTCCAAGTGCTCGGCAAAATGTGAGTCCAACTCGACGAGAATAAGCTTGGATGCCGGACCCATCCGGCGGGCAATCTGACGCGTGTGGCAACCTTCGCCCGGACCTAGCTCGACGACTACCCGGGGCTTGGAAAAATCAATGCGTCGGGCTGTCTGACGCGTCAGAAACGGCGAACTCGGCACGAGATAGCCCACCTGAATGGGATTGGCCAATAATCGTTTAAAAAACAGGAGACTCATGGGGCGTTGTCCGCACAGCATAGCGAGTCAGACGGAGGGGTCGAGAAATAGTTCGGATTTGTTTGCCGGATCCGCCAGTATTGACACCGTGTGAGCTACCGCTAGGGTGGCGGCAGACATGACCATTGATACCTACGCCAACCGCTTTGTGTGCGATCTCGTGGCTTACGAGCCGGGAAAGCCAATCGACGAGACCGCCCGCGAATTAGGCCTCGATGCCGCCGATATCGTCAAGGTGGCATCCAATGAAAACCCGCTGGGGCCCTCGCCCAAGGCCAAACTGGCGATGGCGGCGGCACTCGACGAGGCACACATTTACCCGGATGGGGCCGGCTACCGGCTGCGCCACGCCATCGCCCAAGCACTGGATCTGGAGCTGGAGCACGTGGTGTTAGGCAACGGATCCAACGAAATCATTGAGATGCTCTGCCACGTATTTCTCAACAGCGACGCGGAATTAATCGCCGCAGAGCATGCCTTCGTGGTGTACAAACTCATGGCAACCCTATTCGGAGCGACCTACGTGGAAGTGGCTGACCCGGGATTTGTCCACGATTTGGAGGCGATGGCCGACGCAATCACCCCCCGCACCCGCTTGTTGTTCATCGCCAATCCGAACAATCCGACCGGCACGATGGTGGGCCAAGCAGCGATTGAGCGCTTTATGGAGCGGGTGCCGGATCACGTGGTGGTGGTATTTGACGAGGCGTATTTTGAATTTCTCGACGTACCCCTCGACACCTTGAAGTTTGTCCGCGAAGGCAGAAATATCTGCGTGTTGCGCACCTGCTCGAAAATCCACGGCCTCGCCGCCTTGCGCGTCGGTTACGGCCTCGCCTCCAAGCCGCTGGCCGCCTTGCTGCAAAAGGCCCGCCAGCCATTCAACGTCAACGCCATCGGTCAGGCCGGGGCGCTCGCCGCGCTGGCGGACACCGGGCATATCGAACGCACCCGGGCAGTGAACCGTGAGGGACTCGCGTTCTATCAGGAGGCGCTGGATAAGCGTGCCATCCGCTACGTGCCGAGCGTGGCCAATTTCCTGCTCATTGAGGTGGGTGACGGCGACCGGGTGTTTCGCGAAATGCTCCAACAAGGGGTGATCGTGCGGGCCATGCGCAGCTACAAACTCCCCGGCTGGGTACGCATCTCCATCGGCACACCCGCTCAAAACGCTCGCTGCCTGGCGGTATTGGACGCGGTACTCGCCAACTCCCCCGCCTGATACCCAGCATGCATCCCACCACCATCGCCGCAGTAGCGACTCCGCCCGGCGTCGGTGCCGTGTCCTTGCTGCGGCTATCCGGGCCGGCGGCACTCGCGGTGGCCGATCTGGCCACCGGCGGCCGGGCATCGAGGATGACGCCGCGCGGCTCGCACCATTGCCGGATATTGGACGCCACGGGCGGGGTGCTGGATGACGGATTGATGGTGGTTTTCCGCGCGCCTAACAGCTACACAGGGGAAGACTGTGTTGAGTTCAGCGGCCATGGCGGGATGCTGGTGACCCGCGAAGTGCTGGCCCGCTTGCTCGCCTGCGGGGCGGTGGCGGCAGGTCCTGGCGAATTCACCCAGCGGGCATTTCTCAATGGTAAATTGGATCTAACCCAGGCGGAAGGAGTGATGGACCTCATCGCCGCACAAACCAGACTGGCTCTAAGTGCGGCCCGCAGCCAACTCGAAGGTGCCCTCGGCCGCCGCACCACCGCTGCCCGCGATGAGGTCCTCGCCACCCTCGCCCATCTCGAAGCTTGGATCGACTTTCCCGACGAGGACATCCAACCGCACACCGGTGCCAGCCTGCGAGGCGGCGTCTGCTCTGTCATCGCCACCATCGATGCCTTGCTGGCCACCGCCGATCAGGGCCGCGTCTTGCGCAACGGCGCACGCACCGTCATCTTCGGCCCGCCTAACGTCGGCAAGTCCAGCCTGCTCAACCGCTTGCTCGGCTTCGAGCGGGCTATCGTCAGTGACCTACCCGGCACCACCCGCGACACCATTGAGGAATGCATCAGCCTCCACGGCAT
>JBAXOP010000197.1:0-10247 GCA_037133195.1 Verrucomicrobiota bacterium
GAAGTCTGCAAATACCGTCCGCTCAACATCAAAAACACGAATACCGACACGAAATCAAAGTACATCAGCCGCTCATACGTCATGACCCAACCGACAATCGAGCCCGCGTAAGCCGCGAGCAAACCCAGCGCGATGGGCAAGTCGATGTGCAAGGTGCCAGCCCGCAGCGAGCGCCACGCCCGTTCCATGAAGTAGCCGCCGCCGGCCAACATCGACAGGGTCGCCGAAGCCAGCGCAATCAGCCTAAACACCGCCGCAAATTCAAAATCCGGGGGCATGTTTAAATACACCGGCAGGGTGAAGGCCATCGCGTTGAGGGCAAACGCCCCGCACAAGCCGATGCGAGCCGCCAAGCGCATGCGTTCATGATCGCCGCTCACCGCGCCAGCCGGGGCGGCCACATAGCCGAACTGACACAATTCGCGCAAGAACCCCTCCAACTCGCAACGCGTGGGCACCCACTCCAAGTGCAGTCGTCCGCTGGATGGATTGGCTGCTGCCCTTACCGCGCCGGCATGCCGGGCAAAGAGTTTTTCCACCAACCAGACACAGCCCACACACGAAATCCCTTCCAAAGCCAACTCCAGGTGCGCCGCCTCCCCTCTCTGCAACGCCTTGCTCTCCGCCTCCTCCACCTTCCCTCCCAGCCAGGAAAAATCGTGCTCCTCAAACGGCCGGCTCCTCACCGGGGCCACCGCCAGCCCTTGCTTGAGGTCATAAAATTGCTCAAACCCGTTCTCCGCAATCATCGCCGACACAAACTCGCAGCCCCGGCAACAATACCGGTCCCCCGCGCCTTTCTGCTGCGCATACTCTGTTCCGCAATGCTCACAACTTGCCATCGCCGCTACCATCACCCACTTTTACTCATCCCGCCAAGCCTAGCCTCTAATTATTCCAATTTGCCGCCGCCGTACCTGCCCTGTGCCGCGACATGGGGGCCTCACGGAATGCTCACTTGGTGCTTGCCCGCCGCCACGATCGCAGCTAACTCACGCGTATGAACTTCGAAACACTGAGCCGTTGGGCCGACGAGGAAGTCAAGGCGTTGGTCAAAATCCTCCCGCGCGACGTGCAAACAGCGGCTAACCGATGCGTGATCTCCTTTGAACCCCGGCCAGGCCTGAGCCCCTCCGATACCGAACTGAATGGCGATGAGCTGGGCCTGTTTGAAGGAACCTGCCTGCTAGATGAGCCAACACCCGAAGAAACCCCCCATATTCGCCTGTTTGTGGAAAACCTGTGGGAATGGGTGGAGCAAGACGAACAAGACTATCGCGACGAGGTGGGCACCACCCTCCTCCATGAACTCGGCCATTACCTAGGCTGGGATGAGGACGAAGTGTCGGACCGCGGCTTGGAGTGAGACCCCTTCTGAGTGATGGAGTGAGGAGGCCCGGCGAGCGCCTCGAAAAACAACGTAAACTCGTGGCGGTTATATGTCAGGTGGGTTTGGGCCAACCAACGCAAGCCACCACTGGCGGCATCGGCGGTCACCGTGGCACATAATCGCTGAACCTCTTCGCAGTTGCTGGCCCCGGCGGTCTTGAGCGTGAAAATCACCAACCCGCCTGGTAATAGGTATTTTGATAAACGCAGCACGGCAGCCAGCGAGTCGCCCGCAGGACCATTCATATCGGATAGTATGGCAGCGTAACGGGTGCCCGTCGGCGGTCGGAATGTGGCGGCATCGCCACAGACATACGTCAGACCTGAGGCGGCGGCGAGGCTCGGGTGCAACGGGGCGCGATCCACCGCCGTGACCCGGTAGCCTCTGGCGAGCAGTTCGGAGGTCATGCCGCCCGGGCTGGCACCGAGTTCTAGCCAGTGGGCGGACGGGGCTGGCGGCTGGCGGTGCAGGCGCAAGTAATGGAGCGCCTCGGCGATTTTAGCGCCGGCGCGGCTGATGGTGGCGGGCGAGTTTTGACTGATGAAGCGCGTGCCACCTGGATAGAACCCATTCGCT
Source organism: Verrucomicrobiota bacterium (assembly GCA_037133195.1). GTDB lineage: Bacteria > Verrucomicrobiota > Verrucomicrobiia > Verrucomicrobiales > Akkermansiaceae > Luteolibacter. Next base: position 1,967 of record JBAXOP010000197.1, read on the forward strand.
CGCCTGGGAGTGTGCAAGCCGCAGAACAACCCCTCGTTGCCCAACAGGCAAAAGAGCGTGACGGCATCCGGGTCCTGGGCCTCAGCCTCCACCGGTGGCTGCCCACGCTGCGGGAATAATTGCAGCGCCCGGCCGCGAAGGTTGGAGGCAAGCTTGCGGTAATAGGTATCTACCGCACTCGGGTCCAGCACGCCGACGAGCAACAATTGCGGCTGCGCGGCCGCAAATTTTCGCGTCAGGGCTTGGGCCGCTTTTTCCACGAAGCCAGCCATGGCACGCGGGTTGCAGGGCCAACTGTGCTGCACGGGTATTTGCCACCGAATAAACATGGCCGCCGCCGTCTGCCGCATCGCCGCCGGATCGGCTGGCCTTATCAAATAATATTCATGGCCCAGCTTGGTGCCGCTTGAGGCACCTAACTGGCGAATGAGATCCGGTACCCCATCCCCGAAAATTTCCGAGATGCGGATCAACCAAGACGAAGACGGCGGGACTGTGGCGTCGGGCATGCACCGCAAGTTAAGTGGAGCGTCGCCGTAAAACCACTACCTTTCACCACAACTTGCCAAAAAATAGGCATGCAATTTCAGTTTGCAGGAGGGATTGCCGACGGTGGCTCCATGACGGTGCGGCGGTGGATGTCTTCAGTTAGTTCGGTGTTGATTTTGAGCAACTTGTGTAGTTCATCCTGGATTTTGAGCAGGGCTTCGGCGTCCCGATATGTTTGCAGCGCCTGTTTGTCCGAGGCTTTGGCGGCAACTTTTTGCCCGACCATGATCACGGACAGCAACACCAATTGCAAAAATGTTTGGGCGATCCAAGAGATGATGGCGGAGGTGCCCGCCCCCAATGCGGCGGGCAGGCTGATGAGCGCGATGGCGGCAAATGCGTATGCGCACCACATCGTGCTTACCGCATCGGTGATCAAAACAGCCAGGCGGCCGTTGAACCCGGTATGCTCGTGTTTTGTCAGGTGCGCGCCTGCCTTGCTCCGCTCTTCAATGCGCGGATGCGGAACGTGTGTGGTGGAGTGGTTCATGCGGCGAAAACATACTCGGGGGCTTGCAGGAATGTTACAGACACTTGCTGCATCTAGCTCAGCGGCCAGCGTCGCGCTGTTGCAGGAACCACTCGATGCCATCCACCAGCGCCAGCCAACTGGCTTCAATGATGTTTTCGGATACGCCGACCGTACCACAGTCGTGGCTGCCATCGGTGCTAACCATCAGCACGCGGGTCTTGGCGGCGGTGGCATCGTGGCCATCAATGATGCGCACCTTGTAATCGACGAGCGCCAACCCGTCGATTTCCGGATAGAACGGCCGCAACGCCTTGCGCAAGGCCAGATCCAGTGAGTTGACTACGCCGTGGCCCTCGGCGACGGTCAGCACCCGTTCGCCGTTGACTGAGAGTTTGACGGTGGCCTCGCACACCGGAGTGTGGCCATCCCGATACTGGCGGAAACTGGTGTGGTATTCGTGCAATTCAAAGGGTTTGGCATAGCTTCCTAACACGCGCCGTATGAGCAATTCCAGCGATCCGTCGGCGGCCTCAAACGAATAGCCATCGTTTTCCAGTTGCTTGACGCGGCGCAGCACCTCGGCGGCCTCCGGCGATCCTTTTGCCAATGGAAGGCCGAGCGCCCCGGCTTTGACGAGAATATTAGCTTGGCCGCTGAGTTCAGACACCAGAATATTTTGAAAATTGCCGACGCTGGCGGGCGGAATGTGTTCGTAACTCCGGGCGAGCTTTTGCACGGCATTAACGTGCATGCCGCCCTTGTGGGCGAAGGCGGTGCTGCCGACAAACGCTGCACGGGCGAAATGCGGATTGTTAGACACCTCGTCCACAAAGTACGAGAGATCTCGTAGTTTCTCCAGGCAAGGCACCACGCTGAGGCCGAGCTTGAGTTGGAGGAGCGGAATCACCGATGTTAGATTACAATTCCCGGTCCGCTCGCCATAGCCATTGATGGTGCCTTGAACTTGGCTGGCACCCGCCCGAATCGCGGCGAGGGCATTGGCCACAGCCAATTCACAATCATTGTGGGTGTGGATCCCAAACGCCACCTCTGGCAAGCGGGCTTTCACCGCCAGGCAGGTTTGCAAAATCTCGCTAGGCAGCGATCCGCCGTTAGTGTCGCACAGCACCAGGCAAGCCGCCCCACCTGCGGCGGCGGCTTCCAAGGTGCCCAAAGCATGCTCTGGCGAGTCCTTGTAACCATCGAAAAAGTGTTCGGCATCGTAAATCACCTCGCGTCCGTGCTGCACCAGATAGGCCACGGTATCGCGGATCATCGCGCGGTTTTCCTCGACGCTGGTACGCAGGACTTCCGTGACCTGGAGTTCCCAGCTCTTGCCGAAGATGGTCACCACCGGCGTCTCCGCCTCTAACAGCAGGCGCACTTGCGGGTCATCCTCCACCCGGCTGTCGGCACGGCGCGTCGAGCCAAATGCTGCCAACCTGGCGTGCTTAAGCCGAAGGAATTTCGCCTCGCGGAAAAACTCGATATCCTTGGGATTGGAGCCCGGCCATCCGCCTTCTATGAAATCCACTCCAAAGTCATCCAAGCGTAGGGCGATGCGCAGCTTGTCCAAGCCTGACAATTGAAAGCCCTCGCCCTGGGTGCCGTCACGCAGGGTTGTATCGTAAATGCATACCGGTTTGCCGTTCATTGCTTCGTCGCGCAGTGTTATGCTTGGCGTGCTCCGCGGCAAGGGTATTTTCCCCCCGACGGTCCATTCTCCATGCGGGCACCGGGCAAGGATGCCCGGTCCACGTGGCAGCCACAGCCTGCGACCGGAGGCACGTGCAGGCACGTCGTGCCGCTAACCGCCGTGCCATTGGATCGTGAATGCCCGGTAATTTGGCGCTTGGATCCCCGGGTATGGCGTGGCAGGCTGCGGGCATGCGCCAGAAGGCAGTGTCATTGTTGCAGGAATTGACGGAAGCCCACGCGGTTTCCGGCCACGAGGATGAAGTGCGGGCCATCTTCGTCGATAAACTCAAACCATGCGGCGAACTATCCGCAGATCGCAATGGCTCGGTGTTTTGCGAAATCGGCAACTCCGGCCCGCGCGTGCTAGTGGCCGGCCACATGGATGAGGTCGGCTTCATGGTGCAAAATATCACCCCCGACGGCTTCGTCCAATTCGTCGCCATCGGCGGCTGGTGGGAGCACAACCTGCTGTCACAACGCGTCGAAATCCTCACCCGCGATGGCACTAAAATCCTCGGCGTCATTGCCTCCTGCCCGCCGCATTTTCTGCCCGAAACACAACGCCGCCAGGTCATGAGCATCGAGCAAATGTTCATCGATATCGGAGCAACTTCGGCTCGTGATGCCATTGAAAACTTTGGCGTGGCACTGGGGGATCCGATCGCCCCGGTGTCAGCGTTCACGCCCCTGGCCCGCGAGGATTGGTTCATGGCCAAGGCATTTGATAACCGCGTCGGCATGGCTGCCACCCTCCAGGCCGGCCAGATTTTGGCCCATTCGCTCCTCCCCAACCGCGTGATCCTCTGCGGCACCGTCCAAGAGGAGGTCGGATTGCGCGGCGCACGCTCCGCCGCCACCTTCGCCAATCCCGACGTGGCCATCATCCTCGAGGGCCCGCCCGCCGATGACACGCCCGGCGGCCCCCGCAGCGATTGCCAAGGCCGCCTCGGCGGCGGTGCCCAAATCCGTATGTTCGACCCCACCGCCATAGCCAACCCGCGTCTCGCACGGCTGGCCATCGAAACCGCCCGCGAGGCAGGCATCGGCCACCAAATCACCGTACGCCGCAGCGGCGGCACCGACGCCGGCGCATTCCATCTGGCCAATACCGGGATTCCGTGTGTCGTGTTAGGTGTGCCCGCACGTTACATCCATTCGCACAACGCTATCATCAACCTACACGATTACCTCCAATTGCTGGCCCTAACCGTAGCCCTGGTTCGCTCCCTCGACGAGGACACCGTAGCCGAACTCACAAGCTATCTGTGAGCCGTGGTTTCTATTTCCCTTTCTAGCAGCAGAACCGAACCCGGCGTGCTAGGTGGGAATGTTGAGTAACTTGGACTGCACAACGGAGCGCTGGCTTCAGCCAACCCTACGCGCCGGCTGAAGCCAGCGCTCCGTAACGGTCCAAGTGACTCGGGATTATTTCTTAGAAGTGGGATCAAAGGGCCCGCAAAGTGGCCTTGATGGCCTCAAAGTCCGGCAGGTCCTTGGGATGTTCCTGGACTTCCGCGTAACGGACAACGCCCTGCTTGTCGATGACGAAGGCGGAGCGCTTGGGCACGCCACCCATGATGAGGTTGGCCTCGGGCAGGAATTGGTCATAAGCGATGCCGTATGCCTTGGCGACAGTATGCTCGTAATCGCTGAGCAAGGGAATGGTGATGGCCTCCTTGGCGGCCCACACGGCCTGGGCGAATGGATTGTCGCCTGAAATACCGAACACCTTGGCATCCAGATCCTCGTAATCCTTGATGCCGGTGGAAATGTCACACATTTCCTTGGTGCACACACCGGTGAAGGCCATCGGCACAAATAACAGCAAGATATTGGCGCTGCCGATCTGCTCACTCAATTTAACAAGTTGCGGGCCCTCGGCGGTCTTGGTCACAAGGGTGAAGTCTGGGGCGTTGTCGCCTACTTTAATTGTCATGGTTGGTTGGTTGGGGGTTGATGTTTGAGGTGCCACTATAGATGCTAACTGTCACCGGTCAACCGGCACCTGCTCATGAACTATGAATTTTCCCAATTTGGCCGCCATCTCGGCTGTGGCAGCGGCATCGAAGAGTTGATGGACGACCTCGGCCACGCCTTGGCCAGCGGCGGACCGGACATCAAAATGCTCGGCGGCGGCCAACCCGCCCGCATTCCCGAGATCAACGCGGTGTGGCGGCGACGCTTGCTCGAATTGTTGGAAGAACCCGGCGGCCTCGACCGCGCCCTGACGTCTTACGACCCGCCGCGCGGCAACCCCCGCTTCCTCGAGGCGGTGGCCGGATTGTTGCGGCGCTCCTTCGGCTGGGACATCGGCCCGGATAACGTCGCCGTCACCTGCGGCGGCCAAACCGCATTTTATTTTCTCTTCAACCTGCTGGCCGGGCCTCTGGCTGACGGCACGCGCCGCAAGATTTTGCTGCCGTTGGTGCCCGAATACATCGGTTACGCCAACCAGGGCGTGGCGGGCGGGCTGTTTCGAGCCATTCCCCCGCTCATCGAGAAAACCGGGCCGCATGAGTTCAAGTACCGGGTGGATTTCGATAAATTGGAGGTCACTCGGGACATCGCGGCAATCTGCGCCTCCAGACCTACCAACCCCACCGGCAACGTCCTAACCAACGAGGAAATTGCCCGCCTCTCCGCGCTGGCCGCAGCCCACGGCATCCCGTTGATCCTCGACAATGCCTACGGCGCACCGTTTCCCGGTATCATTTTCACCGACGTCTCCCCGTACTGGGCCGAGCACGTGATCCTCACCCTCAGCTTGTCAAAAATCGGTCTTCCTGGCACCCGCACCGGTATTGTCATCGGCCCGCCTGCCATCATCCGCGCCCTCGGCTCAATGAGCGCGATCATCGGCTTGGCCAACCCTAACATAGGCCAACAAATCATCCTGCCGCTGCTCGAATCCGGCGACATCCTGCGCCTCAGCCGCGACGTGGTGAAGCCGTTCTACGCGGAAAAATGCCGCCTCGCGCGGCAGGCCGCCGCCGAGGAATTTGGCGATACGTTCGAGTGGTACATGCATCGCAGCGAGGGAGCCTTGTTTCTGTGGCTGTGGTTTCCCGGCTTGCCCATCACCGCCTGCCAACTCTACGAACGCCTCAAACAACGCGGCGTTCTCGTCGTCTCCGGCCATTATTTCTTCTTCGGCGACGATACCCCAGACTGGCCTCACCGCCATGAGTGCCTGCGCGTGTCCTACGCCATGGACGAGGCCACCGTCCGCGACGGCCTGCGCATCATCGCCGAGGAAGTGCGCCGCTGCTGGGCTTGAAGGGGCATCATGGCATCGTGGTCACCTCCAAACGCACGAAAACGCGTTGGGCACTTTGAGGCAACGTGTATTCTATCGATGTGCCGTGGTCATTGACGCCCTCGGTGGTCGATTGCCAGTGGATGAGGTCGGTGGAGGTCGCTACAGTGTACGTGGCGACAGCCGCAGCATCGTGTCGCCAACTGATTTTGTTATTCACCACCACCGGCGGCGGCGTGAAGGCACCTCCCGTTTCCCCCATGAAATACTCAACTCCGTTCGGTACGCCGTCGCCGTCGGCATCGGCATCGGCGGCCTGATGGTTCACATGGGTGGCGGCCCACGCGTCATAGCCGCCAGCACTGGCCAAGCTGAAGGCGGTGGTGTCGAACGGCACATCGGGCGCTATTGAGTTGTTGCTTTGATCATACGCGCCATCCTCAGTGACCCAGTTGTCCGTATTGGCGAGCACTACCAGATAGGCGGTAAAATTTTGTTGGTTAGAGCGCGATCCGGAATAAGCCGCGACGTCAGCATTGTTAGTTAGTTGAATGATCTGCGACGCATTCAAGCCGGTGCCAGTGATCGCATCAGTGATCTGGGTGGCGATGACCGCGAGAAAGCCAGTGGGTGAGGCAACGCTTCCCTGATAGGCATAAACGGTTTCGCCATCGACACTCAGATTGAAACTTCCGATAGAGGTGAGGGTTCCCACGCTGGCACTGCGCGTCGTATTACCGAGGTTATTGAGGGTAACCACCGTGCCTGCCGTAACTCCGGCCGCAGGAGCACTCCATGTGATCACTCCTTCGCCGACGCCAAACTCCCCGCCCTTGCCAAGCTCCATGCCGTTCCATACCCGGTGTGTAATGAATATCGTGTCGCTGGCGGCAAGCGGCACTAGCGCGACAAACGCTAGGTCATCTTTGCCGTCGGCATTGATACCGACAAAAGCGATCGCGCCGGGACTGAGGCTCGGGGGCGCGTCGCCGTCATCAGTGACGCTGATGGCTTGCACCGCGTTGTTGTAGCCAATTGCCGAGGCTGTTAGATTAACGCTCTGGCTGCCATCCGCCAATATATCATTGACCGCTGTGATAGAAAAATTGGCGGAGGTATTGCCGGCCCTGATAGTAACGGTGGCGGGCACGCCAGCCTCAGTTAGATCACTTGATACCAAGGTGACCACTAAATCGGACGCAAGGGCGATAGGGATGGACACTGTACCGGTGGCGGCCGGGGTGGCCGCGTTCTCGCCAAAACTCGTGTGGTCGGCGCTGAGCGTGAGGCGTGGCAAATTCGAGTCAGCGAGTGTGCCGCCGACTACCAAGCCGTAATGGCCGAGGGCGGACGAGTAAAATCCCCACCCCCCGGTGGTGGTTAGACCGCTGGCTAAGTACCGGATCGTCACAGTGGTAACATCCGACAGGTTTTGCAGGGCGGCGTTGGCCGTTAGATCAATCTTCGGCATGGCCCCGAGGGTCGTCATCACAAACGGGTTGCCGATCAGCGTAAAGGTGCTGCCATCCAAGCTATAGGCAAACTGGCCTATTACGCCGGGTGAAGCGTAGAAGCTAGGGGTGCCGTTGAAATTGGCGTCGAGGGTTGCTAGAGACAAGGTGTATCCTGTGGCGGCGGACAAGGTAACTTGAAAGTAATCACTGTTGGCGATTGCAATTCCGTTGTTCTTAAAACCCAGTGTGCGAAATGAATTGTCACCTGAGCTGGCCGCCGCTGTGCTGCCGCGCGTCACGGTATTGGCGCTGTCTAGCTTCGCATCAAACACCTCGGCAATTGAGGTGGCTAACGTGCTCTCGCCATAGAAATCCCAAGCCGCGATCGGCACGGCGGCGGCTGGCAGGACCAACACCGACAACAGGCCGACTATGCCATGCACCAGCTTGCGGAAATACCAAAACGGACGGATATCGGTTGTTAGTAACGGTTTCATGACGTTTGTGGGGGTGGAATATCAAATGAAAACCCTGCCATGGTGGACCTTTCCACATCCCCTGACTAGCTAAGAGTCATCTACCGCCGCCCAGTGCTTGCTGTTATAGGAAACTTCCTGCCTCCGTTGACTGCGAACTCTTTAGATAACACGAAGCAAACCCGCATCGTCTCTCACGGAGTGGCGGCGTGCCCGCCCAATATTGTCAATTTAGCAGGAGGATAGGCATCCTGCCCAATACTTTCAGGTTAACGCATGCTTTCGTTACAGAAGGCTCCGGGCAGGATGCCCGGGCCACGGTGGAGCGGGCATCCTGCCCGCCTCCTTCTTCATTTCCGTGGCCGGATTAGCAAAA
>JBAXOP010000198.1:0-10235 GCA_037133195.1 Verrucomicrobiota bacterium
CAGATACCGTCCGTATTGAAACAACAGGTTCTCCAATTCCGGATCCTTCGCGTTGGCTTGCTTGTAGGCGGCCAGCCGCTTGGATGTCGGCAGGGCCGCAATGGCGGCGTCTGTCTTGCCGTTGTCCAGGCGCACCCGGCTGAACAACGCCTGATAGTCCTTGAGATGGGTCGCCAGCAAATCGGCGTATTGACGTTTGGCCGCCTTGTCAAGTTGCTCAGTCACCAATCGGTGCGGCGCTTCGCCGGTCCGCCAGCCTTTGGCGCGCTGGTTGAGGTAGTCCGTGCCTGCACCGACCACGAGCGTCAGGCTGGTGACGTTCTGGAACGCAATGCCCGCAGGCGTCGCTGTGAGCGTGCCGCCCTCGTTGAGAACCAATATCTGTGATTCATACTGCAGGCCGTTGTTCAACTTGCCCGCGGTTGTTAGCCTGTTAGGCGCGATGACGGGTTTGGCATCGTGCGCATCCTTGAAGGTGAGGGTGCCGGAGTGGCTGCCTGGCTTATCGGCGGTATAGCGGAACACCATGACCTGGCCGGGAAAGCTGGCGAACGCCTCGCGGCGGAAAGTCACGCCGTCGCTCGTATAGGTCACCGTGTGCACCGCCCGGCCGATATCCAGCTCGCGCCGGTAGTTCGTCACGGGTTTGGTCTGCGGCAGCGCCACCTCGAACTCGCCGAGATTCTGATACCAGCCCGAGTCTTTTTCATCGCCTTCCCACAGACTGTCCTCGTTGATTTGAACCGTCTCCTTTTCCGTTGCGCCGAAGAGCATCGCGCCGAGCCGGCCGTTGCCGATGGGCAGCGCTTCCGCCTCCCAGCCTCCTACCGGCTGGTCATACCACAGCACCTGGCTGGCGGTTGTGGCGGGCTGGAGCGCCTGGGCAGGGGCCGGCTGTGTCAGCAACATCGCGGCGATGCCGCACGATCTAACTATTTGGTGGTTCATAAGTGTGTTCTCTGCAATGATATGGCGGTGAAATCATGGGAAGAAGTTGGTAAATTGATGAAGTGGCGGAATGATTGTGGATTGCGGATTGTGGATGATTCATCACTTCTTTATCTTCTATCTTCTATCCACGATCTTCGATCCACTATCTCTTCATCCTCACTGTGCTTGCACGCGGACGAAGAGCTTGCCGTTGAGCGCCGCGGTGGTGACGTGAACCGTCACGGTCTGGACGTCGCCGCTGGTGGTGACAGCGACCTCGGTGGCACTGGTGTCCTGCGCCCAGGTCCCCAGGTTGGTGGACGTGAGTATCTGATAGGTCAGGCCGGTGCCCGCGCGGCGGGTGTATTGGAACCTGCCGGTCGCCGGATCAAGCGGCTGGATGATCGGGTTGACCGACGAACCCTTGGTAGGATCGAGGCCGAAGGCGTATTCCTGTTGGTTGCTCATGCCGTCGCCGTCCGGATCGTGGGCGGGATCCGTGTCGGTGAACCCGGGGTAATGCGCGATCCATGCGGTGTAGTCGGCACTTGGGCCGCCCGTGACCAACGACAACGTGTGACCGCCCGTGCCCGTCACCTGGAATTTGCTGAAGTCGGATTGTGCGACCCCATCCACGAGGATCTTCCCCGCAGTCACATAGGCCTGATAGTCCGATGACACCTTGTTGGAAACCGTGAGAGTGGCCGTGGAACCCGTGGCAAAGCTGACGTAGTTGCCGGTGCCCGATCCGAAGTTGAGGTCGCTTGCACTCACGCTGGCAGCCCCTGCAAGCAGTACGTGGCCATTGGATATGTTGAAACTCAAGAGCCCGATGGTCGCGGTAGCGTCATCGGTCAGGCTCCAGGTGTTGGAGGTGGTGCCGACGCTGGTAACATTGCCCACACGTAGATTTTGGGTACCGCTGTTGAAGGCGGCGGAGCCCGACATGTTATAGGCGCTGGGTCCGTGAGCCTGCTGACCCATGATGGGAACCTGGTTTAGGGCTGTGATGGTGCCCGCCGTCTGATTGAGGACGCACCATTGATTGGGCGTGCTGGCATAGGTCCCAACCTGAAAGTATTGGGTAACCGTCCGGGAGGTGCTCCAACTGACCGTCCCGTCGGGATACCAGTCCGTCACGGTATCCCCGCCCCCGGAGCTTGTACTCACGGTAAACGGGGTTGAGGTCGCCGCCGTCAACGAACCGTCGCTGGCCGTCAACGTCTTGCCGGTGCCGACGGTCGTGGGCTTGAGATTGCCGAAGGTTGCCACACCGGCGACGGCGTTCACGGTGAGCGTGCTGGCGGCTGCGAAAGCGGTCGTGGCGCTGCCGATGGTCACGCTGCTGGTGTTGCCGGTCACGGTGTTGCCGTAAGTGTCCTGGACCAGCACCGTCACGGAAGGGCTGATGACCGAGCCGGTCGTGGTGGTCGTCGGCTGGAGGCCGAATGCCAGCTTGTTAGCCGCTGCGGGGATGACCGTTTCCGTCTGCGTAGCGGATGTCAATGGGTTACAAGCCGCCGTGAGCGTAGGCGTTCCGGCCTTCGTGTCCGTGTAGGTGAAGGTGGCGCTGCTCGCGCCGTTGGCAATTGTCAGGGATGACGGATTGAACGTCACCGTGCCGGTCGAACTGCTAGAAAGAGTCACGGTGATCGACGGATCCGCTGTGACCGGGCTGCCACCCGCATTCTGCCGCTGCACGGTGATGGCGCCCGAGGCGACGCCGGCCGTGGTGCTCACCGCCGTGGATGTGATCGCCAGTTTGGTCGCCGCTCCTAACACATTGTTTCCAGTGGCAGCCGTGGTGACGTTGACGGTGGTGGCGCCCGGACTGGTCAACACGATGTTCAGGGAATTGTATGCGCCGTACCCGGCCGTGGCGGCGAGGCGGACATAGACCGTGGTGCTGGCAATCGTGCCGGCCGAGCCGACCGTGATGGCCGTCCCGCTGCCGGCAAAACCACTGGTGGCGGAGGTGGTCGAGACCTCCAACCCGGCCGGCGGGGTCACGGTGATTCCGGCAGTTAGATTGGCGCCGGAAACCATGAAAGGGGAGGCGGTCGAAGCCGTGCCATAGGTGGTGCTCAAGGCGGGGAGCGGCGATCCCGTGGCGGTGATGGTTGGACCGGAGGAGACCAGCGACAAGGTATGGCCGCCCGTGCCCGTCACCTGGAATTTGCTGAAGTCGGATTGCGCCACCCCATCCACGCGGATATTGCCGGCGGCGACCAAGGCTTGATAGTCCGCCAAGACCTTGTCTGAAGCCGTGAAGGTGGCCGTGGATCCCGTGGCAAAGCTGATGTAGTTGCCGGCACCTGATCCGAATGCAAGCGTGGCCGCCGACAATGTCGCCCCACCCGCCAGAAGGATCTTGTTTCCAGTGGCTGTAGTGGCACCGACTGTCAATGGTCCTACGGATGCTGTGGCTGAATCGCTCAGACTCCAAACGCAATTGTTAGCGTTCTGCAAACCAATAATCAACTTGCTATTCGTGCTAGTGGTCTTCGCAAACACAAGATGAGCCGACCCGGACATGTTCCAAGTGGTGCCGGATGCGGCTGAAGTATCACCTAGCGAAGCCTGATCATTACTCGTGTCGGTCCATGTAATGGTACCGGCAGTTTGATTCAAGGTACACACCGCAGTATACCCAATGGATAAATAGCGAGTGATCGTGCGATCGCTGCTCCGACTCACGGAGCCAGTTGCAAACCAGTCCTGCACGGTATCCGCACCCACAATGAACGCGCTGGAGGTCGCTCCCGTTAGAGCGCCATCGCTGGCCGTCAGCGTTTTGCCGCTGCCTTCCGTCGTCGGCTTGAGATTGGTGAAAGTCGCCACGCCGGCGACGGCGCTCACGGTGAGCGTGCTGTCGCCCGCAAAGGCGGTCGAGCCGCTGCCGATCGTCACGCTGCTGGTGTTGTTAGTCACGGTGTTGCCGTTGGCATCCTGCACCAGCACCGTCACCGCCGGGCTGATCGCCCAACCCGTGCCCGTATCGCTCGGCTGGACGCCGAAGGCCAGCTTGCTGGCGGCCCCCGGACCGACCGTGAAGGGTGCGCTGTCGCCCGGCGTCAGGCTGCCGAAGCCGACCGTTAGAACCACGCCGCTTTCCGCCTTGGTGTAGGTTACGCCGTGGATCGTCACCGAACTGGTCCCGCTAACAATGGTGCCGCTCAGCAATCCGCCCAAAGCCCCGGTGCCGGTCTTGAGAGTGAGGGTCACCGCGGTGTCCGCCGTCACGATGATCGGCGTGCTACCGGCGTCCTGCGCCTGCACCGTGACATCGAAGCCGCTGCCGGCGGTCGGGGTTGCCGGGCTGACCGAGGTGATGGCCAGGTGCGGCGGTGCCGCCCATTGGAGCACAAACATGTCGCCCGCATTGGCCGGCCAGACGGCCAGGTTCGCTTCCGGGCGGGTGACGGTGACCGGCGAGCCGTTCAAGGTGACGGTCGCGGCACTTGGCGTCCTGACGCTGCAGTTTCCCGTCTTGGCAATATGGACCGTCGCTGACGCGCCGGTATTGGTCCAGGCGATGTCCACGGTGTGGCCGCCGCGGGCGCGGAGCCCGGCGACCGAGCCGGCGGGCCAGTTGGCGGGCAGTGTGGGCAGCAGGTTGATATACCCGGCGTGGCTTTGCAGCAGCATTTCCGCGATGCCGGCGGTAACTCCGCTGGCGCTGTCCACCATCATGTAGCCGAATATCAGGCCGGTAAGGTTGGGCGCGACCACGTTGTAATACAGCGCGAGGATATGCCGGGCGTTCACCGGGTCGTGCAGCCGCGCGTAAGCCGTGAGGTACTGGATGTAATCCCATTCGCCATTGTAAGGATCTCCCACCGAGAGCAGTTTGGTGCGCAGTCCCGCCGCCAGGTCGGGTGCCGCCTCCGGCGTGGCCTGGACTCCGGGATAAAGGCCGAGAAGTTGCATCATGCACGAATTCCCGTCCCGGCCTTGCGTGTCCTGGGTGTAGAACCATTCGCGCAGTTGTCCCCAGGATCCGATGCGCGGCTTGAGCAGTTTTGCCTGCATGTCAGCGACCGTGGCCGCATAGGCGGCGTCGGTGTTCAAAATGGCCGCCGCCTGCTGGTAGTTGTTGAACAGATCCCAGACGAGCATCTGGTCGCAAGTCACGCCGTCCTCGGGTTTGACGCCGTGTTCGGGGGACCAGCCGTTAGGGATGACCAAGGTGCCCGCCGGCACGCCGTTGGTCGCCGCGGGCAGCGCCGTGAGGTGTTGCTGCCAGAACTGGCATTCTTCCTTCAGGATGGGATAGGCGACGTTGCGCAAATAATCCGTGTCCCCGGTGAAGGCGTAATGGTTCCATAGAAACATGCAATACCAGGCGTTGGCCGCCTCGATCCATTCCCAGCCCTGGCCCCCGTAGATGTTGTGTGAGGCGCGGGTGGCCCAGCCAGTGGTGCCGCCAAAGGCGCTGGTTGTCACGGAACGCCACGCGGGAATCTGGCTCTGGAGGTAGTTGACAAAGGGCTGGAAGCACTCGGACAGGTTGGCCACCTCCACCTGGTTATAGCACATCTGGAGGTTGAGGTTCGAATGGTAGTCGGCTCCCCAGGGCGGACTGTTGTTGTCGTTCCAAATGCCTTGCAGGTTCAGCGGGCAACCGGTGCGCGAACCGGAAATCATGAGGTAACGCCCGTAGTTGAACAGAAGCGCATCCATCCCAGGATCATCGTCGTTGGGAATGTTGGCGGCGAGGCGCTGGTTGGTGGGCAGGCTCGCGCGCCCGGCGGGCGCCGGGCCGAGGTCGATGGAAACGCGGTTGAACAGCGCGGTGAAATCATTGGTGTGCGCCGTCTCCAGCGCGGCAAACGTCTTGGCCACCGCCGCCGCGGTCTGCGCCACGACGTTCGCGTGCGGGTTGTCGCCGTGATAACTCCGGCTGTAGTCCATCACATAGTCCGTGCCCAGTGCGACGACCAGCGTCAGGCTGTCGCAGTTGGTGAAATTGATGACGCCGCCGCTGTTGACGAGCGTGCCGCCGGTTTTGGTCACCTGCAGTTGCGCTTCATACAACTCGCCGTTAGATAGCGCGCCGGCAAACATCAATCCGCCGGCAGTGGAATCCGTCGCCGTCGAGTGCCCGTCGGTGAGTTGCAGGCTGCCGGTGTATGCCGCCGCCGCGCTGGCGGTCAGGCGGATCACCAACACCTGGTCGGGAGCGCTGCAGAACATCTCGCGGTGATAGGCCACGCCGTTGCTGGTGTAATCCACCGTCGCCACCCCGGTGCTGATGTCCAGCGCCCGCTGGTAGCCGCTGTAGCTGGCCTGCCCCGGCAGGTTGAGGAGCAGGTTGCCGAATAGCTGATAGGAGCCGAAGTTTCCCGTGGGCCCCGTGTCATAAGCGCCGGAAGGGTTCGCATTGCCCGACCACAGGCTGGATTCGTTCAGGACGATGTTCTCCGCCGCCACCTTGCCGGGAACGATGGCGCCCATCCGGCCGTTGCCGAGGAGCAAGCCCTGTGTCAGATTGGAGGTCCCGGGAGCGGTGTACCACAGGGAAAAGTCGCTGCCGGAAGCGGCAGGCTGGGCAATTCCAATGGCCGCCAGCGTGAGCAGCAGGCCGGGACGGCAGATGGTTCGGTGCATGGAGCGGATGGTTCGGTGCATGGGATGGATGATATTCATGAGTGGTTGGGGAAGTTGGAAGAAGTAATCAGTAATCAGTAATCAGTAATCAGCTATTTGTCGGACTTGTCTGACCGGTCCGACAAGTCCGCCCGGTCAGACGAAGCTCTTAGGTTCTGTCTTTCCCGCTTTTTCAAAAGAGTTGCGGGGCCGCCGTTGCGCACCGACGACCCCATTGGAATCCGGAGAGAAACCCATTAACCTCCGGAAAGGGATGGGCTCGCATGCGAGCCGATTGTGGATGGTGGATTGTGGATGTTGGCGTTTTTTCTTCTAGCTTCTATCTCCGATCTCCGATCTTCGATCCACTATCTCTTCACCCTCACTCCGCGCGGACCCGCACGAAGAGTTTGCCGTTGACCGGTTCGTTGGTGATCGTGACCGTGACGGTTTCGACGCCGTAGCTGTCAGGCGTTCCCACGGATTCGGGTCCGGCAAGGGTGGCCGGATTCCATGCGGCCAGATCCGTGCTATACTCGACGGTGTAGGCGAAGCCGGAGGTGGCGCGGCGGGTATAGCTGAACTGGCCGCTGGCCTTGTCGAGGGGCGCCACAATCGGGTTGGCCGAGGAGCCCTTGGTGGGATCAAGACCGAAGGCGTATTCCTGTTGGTTGCTCATGCCGTCGCCGTCAGGATCGTGGGTGGGATTGGTGTCGGTGAACCCTGGATAGAGCGCAACCCACGCGTTGTAGTCGGCACCCGCGCCAGTGGCCAGCGACAAGGTGTGGTCAGCCGTCACCTGGAATTTGGTGAAGTCGGTTTGCACCACGCCATCGATGCGGATATTCCCGGCGGAGACCAAGGCCTGATAGTCCGCCAAGACCTTGTTGCCGGCGGTGAAGGTGGCTGTGGAACCCGTGGCAAAGCTGATGTAGTTGTTCGCGCCCGATCCGAATGTGAGCGTGGCCGCCGACAATGTCGCTCCACCCGCCAGAAGTATTTTACTTCCAGTGGCTGTAGTGGCGCCGACTGTCAATGGTCCAACGGAAGCTGTGGCTGAATCGGTGAGACTCCAAACGCAATTGTTAGCGTTCTGCAAACCAATAATCAACTTGCTATTCGTGCTAGTGGTCTTCGCAAACACAAGATGAGCCGACCCGGACATGTTCCAAGTGGTGCCGGATGCGGCTGAAGTATCACCTAGCGAAGCCTGATCATTACTCGTGTCGGTCCATGTAATGGTACCGGCAGTTTGATTCAAGGTACACACCGCAGTATACCCAATGGATAAATAGCGAGTGATCGTGCGATCGCTGCTCCGACTCACGGAGCCAGTTGCAAACCAGTCCTGCACGGTATCCGCACCCACAATGAACGCGCTGGAGGTCGCTCCCGTTAGAGCGCCATCGCTGGCCGTCAGCGTTTTGCCGCTGCCTTCCGTCGTCGGCTTGAGATTGGTGAAAGTCGCCACGCCGGCGACGGCGCTCACGGTGAGCGTGCTGTCGCCCGCAAAGGCGGTCGAGCCGCTGCCGATCGTCACGCTGCTGGTGTTGTTAGTCACGGTGTTGCCGTTGGCATCCTGCACCAGCACCGTCACCGCCGGGCTGATCGCCCAACCCGTGCCCGTATCGCTCGGCTGGACGCCGAAGGCGAGCTTGGCCGGGGTTCCCGGAACGACCGTGAAGGGCGCGCTGTCGTCCGCCGCCAGGCTGTCGGCGCTGGCCGTTAGAACCACGCCGCTTTCCGCCTTGGTGTAGGTCACGCCGCTGATTGTCACCAAACTGGTCCCATTCGAAATGGTGCCGATCGTCGTTCCGCCCAACGTGCCGGTGCCGGTCTTGAGCGTGAGTGTCACCGCGGTGTCAGCCGTCACGTTGACCGGCGTGTTGCTATCGTTCTGCGTCTCCACCGTGACGTCGAAGCCGGTGCCGGCGGTCGCGGATGCCGGGCTCACGTCGGTGATCACCAGATGCGGCGGGGTCGGGCCACCCGTGAATAACGACAAGGAGTGGCCAACAACCTGGAATTTGCTGAAATCGGTTTGCTTCACTCCATCCACGCGGATAAACCCGCCGCTGACCAGAGTTGTAAAGTCCGACAAGCTCTTGTTGGCGACCGTAAGGGTGGCCGCACAACCGCTGGCAAAACTGATGTATTCGTTGACACCAGTCAAGTCGACCAGGTCGGTCGCGCTGAGTGTGGCAGCGCCCGAGAGCAGGATCCTGTTATTATTAGTGCCGCCCTTGAAATACAGAGCGGCAACGGTGGCGCTCGCACTGTCGGTGAGGCTCCATGTTCCACTACCCGAACCCTGGTTTCCCAGCCAAAAATCCTTGACTGATGTCTCAAACACAGCACTGCCTGACATATTCCAATAGCCAGTAACGCCGTCCCCAACCCCGCACTCATAGGTTGGGTTCAGTGCCGAAATTCTACCTCCGGCCTGATTCAATGTGCCGGGAGCACTTCCGCCATAACCGGCACGTATGCACCTTCCGGCGGCCATGTATAGGACGCCGTCGCCGCCGGTATCGGAGAAGGTTGTGCCGGTGCAAGAACTCGTACCCGTCCACGTCGCGGTGGTTGCTGTTATTCCGTAGCCATTGAATAGGGACGACGCGCGGCTCACGCCGGGCAGGGCGACCAGCCAGAGTGCGGCCAATGCCGGCAGCATCGTGCAGGCACGGGATAAGGACGCCGCGAGGTTGGCTGAAAACCGGCACGACAAGCCGGACCGGACGGATTTGGGTTGGATTGGATTCATGGTGGTGGTGTTTTGGTTGGCGTTATTGTGGATTGTGGATGGGACTGTGCTTGGACTGTCATTGACACTTCGCCCTCGGGGGAAAAGCGGCGCAATTGCGGGGCCGCCGTTGCGCACCAGCGACCCCGCTGGAATCCGGAGAAAACCCATTAACTCCGGAAAGGGATGGGCTCGCACGCGAGCCGATTGTGGATTGTGGATTGTGGATGGGAGGTCTTTTCTTCTATGTTCTATCTTCTATCTTCTATCTCCGATCTTCTATCTTCTATCTCCGATCTTCTATCTCCGATCTTCGATCCACTATCTCATCACCGTCACTCCGCGCGGACCCGCACGAAGAGTTCGCCGTTGACCGGTTCGTTGGTGATGGTGACCGTGACGGTTTCGACGCCGTAGCCGTCAGGCGTTCCCACGGATTCTGGTCCGGCAAGGGTGGCCGGATTCCATGCGGCCAGATCGGTGCTGTAGTCGACGGTGTAGGTGAGGCCGGAGGTGGCGCGGCGGGCATAGCTGAACTGGCCGCTGGCCTTGTCGAGGGGCGCCACAATCGGGTTGACCGAGGAGCCCTTGGTGGGATCAAGACCGAAGGCGTATTCCTGTTGGTTGCTCATGCCGTCGCCGTCAGGATCGTGGGTGGGATCCGTGTCGGTGAACCCGGGATAGAGCGCAACCCACGCGTTGTAGTCGGCACCCGCGCCGGTGGCCAGCGACAGCGTGTGGTCACCCGTCACCTGGAATTTGTTGAAGTCGGTTTGCACCACTCCATCGATGCGGATATTCCCGGCGGCGACCAAGGCCTGATAGTCCGCCAATCCCTTGTTGCCGGCGGTGAAGGTGGCCGTGGAGCCCGCGGCAAAGCTGATGTAGTTCATGTTGTTCACAGCGGTGCCCGTGTTGTTGAACGCGAGGTTGGTGCAGGTGAACGTGGCAGCCCCCGACAGAAGCAGGTAAC
>JBAXOP010000199.1:0-10184 GCA_037133195.1 Verrucomicrobiota bacterium
GCACGATCCGCAAGGTCGCCAGATCATCCCAAGCCCGCATGGCCATCGGCGACAAGCCGGTGGTATCCCCGGCCCCGTAGAGAGAAACGATGCTCGTGACCAAGCGGGGGCTGCGGGCATCCGTCGATGCGTGTTCGGGCACGGCCACCAGATAACCGTCCTCGGCCAAGGGACGAATGAGATTCATCACTTCGGCACTGGCCGCGCTTTGTTTGTCCGCGTGCGACAAGATCACCACCGGTTGCCGCGCCGCGCCAGCCGATGCCCGCTTGAACACTTTCACCGACAGCACCAGCCCTTGATCCTCGACGATGGCCAACTTTTCCATCTTGATGTCGCCCAAATTCTCAAACCCTTCGCTGCGGACTTCGCCGGGACGCATCTCGGCCACTACACAGGCCCGGCGCAGCCACTGCGTCACCGATTGGCGATACCGGCTCCAGTCCCCCCGCCCGCTGAAGGCGGCCGGCAAGGCCTCGGCCTGGCTCACGATGCGCCGCCGCATATATTGCAGCGGTTTGACGTCGGCATCGACTGCGGGGTCGCGGCAGGGTAGCGGGGCGAGCGCCGCCGCGCCGGGCAGCGCCTTGAGGTTCAGGTCAATCCACGGGGCCAGTTCAGGCAGATATGGAGTCATGCTGTGCGAGCGCAGGTCGCGCAGATGTTTGAAGCGCTCGGGCTCGCCGCACATGGCGTAAACCTTTTGGAGGGTCGCCACCACCTTGTTGTAGCCCGCTGACGGCCACCAATTATCACCCGAATTGCTGGCGATATAGAGCGGCCGAGGAGCGATGCAGGCACCGATTTCCGGCCAGTCGGTGCATCGCAGCACATTTTTCAGGTGCGGATCGGCGCTCGAGAGCACCACGCCGTCAAAGCCGGGCATTCGCGCCCAATCCGTGTAGGT
The DNA here is from genome assembly GCA_037133195.1 of Verrucomicrobiota bacterium. Classification (GTDB taxonomy): domain Bacteria; phylum Verrucomicrobiota; class Verrucomicrobiia; order Verrucomicrobiales; family Akkermansiaceae; genus Luteolibacter. Next base: position 908 of record JBAXOP010000199.1, read on the forward strand.
GGTGGTGCCGCAAACGGGCACGACGATCTGGAAGCGATCGTCCAGCGCGCCGGCCAGCCACGTCTGCTCGGAGCCTTGGCACAAGCCTGCCACCCCAATACGTCCGGGATCAACTTCCGAGCGGGTCAATAGATAATCCAGCCCGCGCAACGCGTCGAACACCTGCACCCCCATGCCCTGCATGCCGGTCGCGGAGGTGGTGGCATACCAAGCGGCAAGCGGTGCCTGCCGGTCGCCAAATGAAGGATCATCGAAGAACAGGACCACGTAACCCTTGCGGGCTAACTGATAGATAAAGGGCTTGTAGTAACCTTCGTCCAGAGTCTTGGACGCCCCGCCGAAGCCCGGCGGCACGACCAGGGCGGGCAACCGCCCGGTCGCCTGGGCCGGACGCACCACGATGCCCGGCACGTAGCAGCGCTCCGCCCACAGATAGATCACATTCTCCACGATGACGTCGCCCTCCGTGCGCCTGTCCAGCACCTTGGCCCGCATCGGCTCGCGCGCCGGCAGGCCCAGCAACGCGGTCAGGTCCTTGCGCACCTGTTGCCGTCGCTTCTGCCAGGCTGCCGGCTGGTCCGGCAACGCCGGCAAGGCCGCCTCCATGCGGCTGGCACGGACTCCCAGGTACTGCAGCACCGGCAGGGCCTGCGCCGCCTCCCCGGTTTGCGGTGGCGGAGCCAAGTCAGCGGCACGCGCGCCCACAGCCGCAAGCAATACAATCACGAACCGCGCACTCATCTTGGTTTGGAATATGATTTTGATTCCTGTTTGTTGTCCGGTCAGCCCTCTCAGGGTTTCTGTAAGACGACGAAGCCGGAGAACGAGGGGCCGCGGTTGGCGCTACCGGGCATATCGCAGAGCACCGACTCCGTGCCCGTGACTTCCACCGTGACGATCGCATACTGGTCTTTGTTAGGGGCGGTGTTGAACGCCAGTTTCGAGGTTGCCTTCTTGCCCGTGCTGTCCGTGAAAGTCTGCTCTGTCTCGTCGTATTTAGCCCAGGCTTCGGGCCGGAACTCGCCATGCAAGTATTGGATCTGATAGGTTTGCTTCGGATCCAGCCCGCTGATCAGCAACGAAACGTCTTTAAAACCCAACGAATACACCTCGGAATTGAACAAGGCATCACCCCCGCTCATGATGGTGGAGGAGAGATTGCCTTTTTTCGTGCTGAGCGTCACGGTGAATGGTGTCGTCGCGATTTTCTCGCTGGCCGTGGTATTTTCCGGAACGGTCAAGCCGACAAAACTTATGTTATCGCATTTCAGGCTTGCGCCGCCAAGGTTGACCGCATCCACCACCTTGCCGAATTTGGTGCCGATTGTCATCGGCGAGCCACCGGTCTCCGTGCCGATGACTTTCACCTCGGCCATTGCCGGCAGCGTCATGAATGCCGCGGCGGCGGCCAGAATTGTTCCGAGTTTGAGGCTTGTTTTCATTTCCGTGCTTTCTTTTGTTTGTTTGTCTGTGTCATTGCAACATCTTCCATCGATGGTGGCATATTGTTAGCTGGAGCGCCCCTATTTTCCATCCAGCAATTTCTTGAACATGGGTTCCATGGCCTCCGCCCAGACCTCGTAGCCCTTGCCCGTCGGGTGCACCCCATCGCCTAACAAGGCCGGGTTTGGCATGTCGTAACGCCCGATAAACTTGTCAAAGATGTCCAGATAGAACACGTTCTGGCCGTCGGCCAGCTTGGCGATGAGCGGGTTGATTTTCGTGAATGCCTGCTGCTTGTCCTTGACGCTGTTTCCGCGCGGCAGAACCGACATCACCAGCACCTTGGTCTGTGGCATCTTCTGCCGCAGCTTGGCCACCACCGCCCCGACGCCGGCCGCGACGTCCTGCGACGAGAAATTGCAGGCGCCGTCATTCGAGCCGATCATCAACACGATGAGTTTCGCCTGGGTGCCTTCGCAGTTGATATGATCCAGCCGCCACAACAGGTGCGCCGCCTGCTCCATGCTCCGCCCGAGATTGACATAACTGCGTCCGGGGCAATGTTTGCCGAAGGCTCCACCGTCCCAGCCGGCGGTGATGGAGTCGCCCATGAACAGCAGCTTGGCGTTGGGATCCTTGACCCAGGTGTCAGGCCAGGGATTACCGGGTTGTACGGTCCGCAAGGTGATCAAATCCGTGGGGTCTTCCACCCATGGGGCGGAGGTCAGGGCATCGCTCAGCAGGATCCTGTCCACCACGATACGCCCCCAGGCACCCGACGAGGCATCCACGATCTGGAGTACGGCTTGCTTGCCCTTGAACTCGGACACGTCCCACACGCGCTCGGTGATGCCAAAGATATCTTCGCCCGAAGCGGTCCGCACCACCTTGCCGTCCACCAGCAAGTCCATGCGCGTGGCCGCGGACGACCCGCCGCCGATCAGAAATTTCAGAGCCTTGCGCTCAATGGCAAACGGCTGGCTGGTCAACTTGCCCTGCGGGCCGTTGTTATTGGCGGGCGCCGAAAGCGCGACGTATTTCCCCTGGTGGCCCGGGGAGTACAGCTTCTCCCAATTCGCGTCCGCGAGCGCCTTTGGCAGCGGGCTGTCCAGCCCGATGATTTCCAGCGGGCCCTTGCCGAAAGCATCGCCTTCAACAGTCCATTTGTCGAAGCGCCCGCTCTCGAAATCGTCGATGAGCACGTCATTGGCCGCGTGGGCGATCGTCGCCATGGCGCATGTGCAGAAGGCAAGAATTACAGGTTTCATGTTGCGTTATTCCTTGGTGGTGATTTCCAGCGTCTTGCCTGGCATCAGTGCGACATCCTTGCACGGTGCCGAGCCCGCAACCCGAAGCTCCTTGAGTTCCAGTTTTCCCGACAGCACGGTGAGGCGGTGTTTTCCATGGCCGAGGCTTTCCAGCACCCCGTTGGCCTGTGGGATGAACCACGGCAACTTCGCCGGCGCGCCCACCTTCGGCTCGAACGATAGCGTCTGCTCCGCCGCGGAATACTGCTGGCCCGACAGCGCGAGCGGAAGCGCCCAGAGGAGCAGTTGCCGCGCGTAGTGGGAATTGCACCACGGCTGGCCGTCTTCGGACCGGGTCAGGTCGCGCCAATCCCACTCGTCGCGCAGGTGTTCGCGCCACACGTTGACCATGTTGCCCGCCGCGCTCAGGCTCGCGTCAACCTTGCCACCCAGATAGATGTTCAGGGTGGCCCAATCAAGCGTGCCGGCTTCCCAGACCAACTGATCAATGACCTCATTGCCGCGGCGCTGCATGACTTTGAGCCCGTAGCGGCTGTTGTTATATTTCATCTCGGCGGCGAGGTGCGAGCGCGCCTTGGTGGCGTCCACCAGCGGCCCAAGGCCCAGGACGGAAGCCCACAGCTCACCGTAGAGCGTATCGGCGTGCAAGGCGTCGGGCTGCCCGCCTTTCTCCATCCACCACGCGCGATAATACTCGCCGGTCCAGAGAAGTTCATCGAGTTTTTTCCGGCCCGTGGCGAAGCTGTCCGCACACGCCTGGGCCAATGCCGCATCGCCTTCGACCTGTGCCATGACCGCCGCGGCCCGCAAGGCCGCCAGATGCATCACGGCGTTGTAGGACACGATATCTTTGTTAGAGAAGTCCCACCAGTCGTAGGTATTGTCCAGGCGCTCCGGCAACCCGAACTTGAGGCTGCGCTGGATTTGCCACCGGGCCGCTTTTTTCGCGGCCGGCCAGAACTCGTCGAGGCCCTTGCGGTCGCCGCTCCAGAGGTACTGGTTGTAAACTCCGAGGACGAACGCGCTGGTGCAGTCGCCCATCATTCGGCCGCCGGCCTGATCCAAGCGTTTGCCGCCGTTGCCGTTAAAGAAAGCGGGCAGGTTGTCCCAGTTGCCCAGGTCCTCGAAGATGAAGCCGTCGCCCTGTTGGCAGGCGGCGTAGCCACGGAACTCGTTGCGTTGAAGCTCCGGAAAAAACAGCGCGTAAGGCAGCGAGCGGTAAAAATGAATGTGCACCGGATCGATCGCAGGGCAGGAAAAGCTTTCCCACTGCCGCCAGCGCCCATCCTCCACCCACATGCCGGTCTTGGCCATCGTGGCCACGCTGTTGACCATTGCGTCCTGCAGCCAGTCGGGCAGGCCGTTGTCCAAACAAAGTTGCTGCCAGGCACCGATGGCCTGCCATGTCGCGGGCAGGCGGGCGAGGACTTTGTCGGCCACATCGTCGGCGTCGGCGTAGAGCTTGGTGTAGTAGTTGCCGACGCGCTGGCTGTTGCCCGCGTGCATGCGGTTCGGGAAATACCAGGCCATGACCAGGTGCACGGTCTTGGTTTCACCCGGGCGGAGCGCCACGCTGGCGGTGGTGACGCCGTGTTTCGCGTTGGACTGCGGCGGCGTGCCGAAGGTGCCCTTTTCGGCGAACTCCTTCCATAGGGCGTTCAGGTCGTCGCCCGCCGCGCAGGTGTCGTTACTGCCGGCACCGCCGAAGCGTGCCACCATGGAGCCAGTCTGCGAACCGGCACCCCCGCGTGCCAGCTTCAAGCCGTTGGCGGCGCTGAACGCACCCTGGATGTGATTCGGCAGGTTGAACAAAAGAGCCGCTTCGGCCGTCTGGATTGTGGGATTACCCATGCGGAAACTGAATATCACCGCCGGTGCGGCGGACCCAACCGCATCACGAATCCGGAATTCACTGTAAGCATACAAATCCACCGTCAACGGCAATTCCGGATCGCTGAGGCGCAGGCGCGAAACCGGATACGCACCGCTGTATTCGATTTGCGCGAGCGGAGGCAATCCCTGGGGCGGCTGCGTGCGCAGCGCCCATGCCTTGGCCGCGCCGCCAGCCATTTTGACCCGCAGGCCGAAGAGCGCCTCCTCGAGTTGCACCTTGAGCCCGCCACCGCCCGGGCTGTTGTTGAAGATGTTCCAGTCGCGCAGGCTGCCGTCGGCGCGGAGTTCGACGGTCCCCGCGCCCAGGCCGCCGAGCGGCACGGCCGAGCGCATGCCGACGGGCGGCGGCGTCAGGTTGTTAGCCGGCGTGGCGGCGGCGTTGCCTTCCGCGGCGAGGTAGAGATATGGATAACTGCCGCCGCCGCCGTGACCGCCCCACGGCACAGTCCAGCCGGTGGGCGACTCGACGTAGTAGCAGGGCTGGGTCTTATACTCGAACCGCATGGCGGAGCGGACGACGCCGCTGTTCTTGAACTTCAGCCGCGCCAGCGCCTCGTCATCCGTCGGACCGGCGGCCGGCGCGGCTGTGGCCTGCATTGTGATGGCTGCCAACCCAGTTAGAATAATACCTGTCCGAGTGAGTTTAGCCATGGCGTTAATGTTCTTGTTAGATAGCATCAACTTGAAGCGCCGATCCTAGCGGCGGCAAGATCACTGTCAACACATTATGCAACACACATTATGCGATGATGCGATGACTTGTGGATTGCTGATTTCCGTTGGGATCGATGCAAGCACACCACCTCGACTTGCCCTGAAATCGTCCCCGGATTTTCCACATGGTCATTGACTCCCCCCATGCGCCGCCACATCCTCCTCGCATCTCGGCCACCCTGGCTTGGTCTAGCCACTCTGTGGCGGAGGGCCGCCTCAATCATCCATAACAACCAACCATCAGATTCATGCCAAGAAGCTTCCTCCTCGCCACCTTGGCGTTACTCTGGTTTGAGGGCACGGCCTCCGCCCAATATCCGGGTTGGAAACATTCGGCCTCGCTCTACATCCTCACCACCCCCGAGGGAGCGAACCTGCCGGCCACGGCATCCGAGGCGAACTTCCCGCTGTTGGTGCGGTTGAACAAGGAGTTTTTCAATTTCAGTGAGGCGCAAGCCACCGGTGCGGATCTGCGCTTTTCCGAAGGGGGCCAGCCCCTGGTCTATCAGATTGACACCTGGGACGCGACCAATGGCACGGCCTGCGTCTGGGTTAAGATCCCTCAGATCAAGGGCAACGCGTGCCAGGAGATCAAGGTGCATTGGGGCAAATCCGACGCGGCCAGCGAATCCAGCGTCCCGGCCGTGTTCAATCCTGCCAACGGCTACGTCAGTGTCTTTCACATGAACGAACCTGTCCTGGATGATCTCGGCACGGTGGTCATGAAGGACGTTGCACCAAGCCCGTGGAGGGCATGATCGGTCAGGCTAGGGATTTCGCCTACGCACGCAACGGGGGCATTCTTCAGGACAAACCGGTCACCGGCTATCCTATCGGCGCCGAGCCCAACTCCTTCGAGGCTTGGTTCCGGCCGAGCGGCGGCGGCATCGTTATTTCCCGGGGCGGAAACTGGCAGGCAGGTCGAGTGATCATCGGGTTTTCCGTTCTGGGCATCAACGTGGACTGTTACGGCTGCGGCGTCTCGAGCACCAACCGCTTGGCCTTGGACCAATGGTATCATGTGATCCACACCTATGACAAAGGAGAGTCCCGGCTCTACATCAACGGCAAGTTCGAAAATGCCTCGCGCCACGAACTGCACATGCCTGACAAATACTGGATGGCCATGGGGTGCTACGCCGGCAACCTGGGCTCCTATGCCGGCAAAATTGACGAGGTGCGCGTATCCAAGGTGGCACGCTCCGCCGACTGGATCAGCATGCAATACGAAAACCAGAAACCCCTCCAAACACTGCTAGGACACCTCGTCCGACCGGGCGACAAATTAGCGGTCTCCCAACAGAAGATGACCGTGATGGAAGGCACGACCGCAACCGTGACGGCCCAAGCCGGCGACGCGCAGAAGGTCTACTGGATATTGAAGGACGGCGAGCAGGAAACCGTCGCCGCGGTGGACACCTTCGCGTTCACGTTCGTTGCCGGCCGCGTGGCTGGAGACAAGCCGCTGACCCTGCGCCTCAAGGCGGTCTATCCGAATACGGTCAAAACCTTGGACATCCCCATCCTTGTCAAGGAGGACATCCCCGAGCCGGCCTTCACCCTCAAAGCACCGGCAGAATGGGACGGCCGGAAGACGATCGAACTGACGCCTGAAATCACCAATCTGAGCGCGATGCAAGCCAAGGACGCTGGCAAACTGGACTACGACTGGCGCTTGTCCCCCAACCTTGCCGTGATCAAGCAAATCACGCCTGGCAAGCTCACGCTCAAGCGGGCCCAGAACAGCGGCCCGTTGGCAGTTACGCTGGCAATCCGCAACGGCGGCACCGAGACAACCCGCACGATCGCGATCCAGGTGCAGGAACCCCGGAAGAAAGACGCATGGGTGGAGCGGGTTCCCGTTAAAGACGAGAAACCTGTGGACAACCAGTTCTATGCCCGCGACGACAATAACGAGGGCACGTTGTTCTACAACGGCTCTTTGACCGACAACACCGCCGACACGGTCTTTCTGAAAATCTACGCCGATGAAGTGTTGTACAAAAAGGAAACCCGCAAACTGGCCGCCGACAAGAGCTACGCCTTTACGGTCAAACTCAAGCCGGGCCTGATCAAATACCGGGTGGAATTTGGCACTCAGAACGGCAATCCCGAGACGATTCTGCAAACCGTGACCAACCTGGTCTGCGGCGACGCCTATCTGATCAGCGGGCAGTCCAATGCGGTTGCGTCGGAAGCCGTGAACCCATATTTCAGCGAGTGGATCCGCAGCTATGGCAACCAGTGGGGCGTTGCCAGCTGCCAAGGCGGTGGCCAGCGGATCCGCATCGGCTACTGGGGCGTGGAACTGGCCAGACAGCTGATGGAAACCTATAAGATCCCGATCTGCATCCTCAACGGCGCCGTGGGCGGGACCATTATCGAGGCCCATCGGCGGAATCCGGGTAACCCCCTGAACCCCGGCACCCTCTACGGTCAATTGCTCGCCCGCGTGACCAAGGCCGGGCTGACGCACGGCATCCGCGGCTTCTTCTGGCACCAGGGCGAAAACGATCAGGGCTCAGCCGGCTCCAGCGGCCTGTATGGATGGCAAACCTATCAGGACTACTTCATGGATTTGTCCGCAGCATGGAAAGAGGACTGCCCGAATATCCAGAACTACTATGTCTTCCAGATCTGGCCGAACGCCTGCATGATGGGGGTCAATGAGAGTGGAGACATGTTGCGCGAGGTGCAGCGGACCTTGCCCAATCTCTATTCCAACCTGAAGATCATGTCGACGCTGGGCATCAATCCGGAAGGGGGTTGCCATTATCCCGCGGAAGGCTACGCGGTCATGGCGCACCTGATCAGCGGTGTGGTGGAACAGGATAACTACGGCAAGAGCTTCCCCGGGTCCATGACGGCTCCCAATCTCAAGGCTGCGGCCTTTACCAGTGACAAGCGGGATGAAATCACCCTGGAGTTCGACCAACCGTTGGTGTGGAACCCCAAGGCCACCAAAGAGTTCTATCTGGATGGCGCGGCGGGCAAGGTGGTCTCAGGCACCGTGTCCGGCAAAATCGTCACACTTAAACTTATCGCCGGCTCCACGGCCAAGCGCATTACCTATGTCATCGGGCGCTCCTGGAGTCAGGCCAATCTTCTCTCCGGAACCAATGGCATCGCCGCCCTCACGTTCTGCAATGTGCCGCTTTCAGACGCCAAGCATTAGTCGAATTGGGTTTATTGGTGTTGGGTCTCATATCTTCCGCGTCCGCCGCGTGACCAGCTTGCTAACCCGCCACGAATGAGGAGCCAGCATGGCATCACCCCACTGGTACTGCAAGACCAGCGAACGCTTTGAAATGATCCGCCCGGGTTGAGTCGTGGCGGGATGCAGCGCGCCATCTGTGGCACTCGCTCACATTTTCATGACCATGAAGTTCCATGCCTGCCCCTCAACCCGGCACCGTCAACGGGCGGCCATTGTCCCGGCGTCCGAGCTGGATGAAGAATGGCACGGCGCGCTTGGCCCAGTCGTCGGCATCCGGGTAGTGGCCCGCCTCGCCGCCAAAGCAGCTGCGGAGCATGTCGGTGTTGATGATGCCCGGATTCACCGGGATGATGGCGACCTTGCCGCCGGTGTCCTGAGCTGCGGCCATTGACAGGCCCTCGATGGCAAATTTCGTGGCGCAATACGGCGCGACCCCGGCAGCGGTGCTGCGGCCCCAGCCGGACGAGAAGTTAACGACCACCCCGCTGCCGCGTTCAAGCATCGCAGGCAGCAGGTGACGCATCACGGAGGCGGGGCCTTTGATGTTGGTGTCGATGGTGCGGCCAAAATCCTCGGCGCTGATCTCCCACATCGGCGCCGGAGGATTGACCGTGGCGGCGTTGTTCAACACGAGGTCGGGCGCGCCGAAGATTTTCAATACGACGGCGCAGAAGGCGGCGACATCGCCCTCGCACGAGACATCGCAGGCCTCGAACAAATGTGGCGACGGGACCTGCTGCCG
>JBAXOP010000200.1:0-10067 GCA_037133195.1 Verrucomicrobiota bacterium
GAACAGGTTGATGCTGTAGTTGCCGCTATCGTCAGTTGTTAAAGTGTAATAAGGAAGATAAGAGGCGTTGGCCGTCGTGGACACATAGACTTTGGCACCCGCAATCGGGTTGCCGCTGAGCGAGTCGGTCACCTGGCCCGAGATCGCATAGGCTGGCTTGGCCACGAATGACGCAGCGATTGTGTGGATCGCCGACACGGTAGTGAACGTATAAGTGCCAGAACTGACCGCCGCAAGATTGTTGCTCCCGTCCACCAACACCGCGGAGATGTCATAGCCGAAGTTCGGGGTGATGGTGTAAGTCTGGTTATCACCGTCGCCAACTGCGGTCACCCCCGCCGGACTGATCGTGCCGGAGGCGCCGGCGCTGGCAGTGATATTCCAAGTGGCAATGCTATTCATCTTGGTTTGGAGGTCGCCCTCCAAGGTCGTGCGCTCACCAGTCGATAGGGCCGTCTTATAGACAAACACGTCGCCGATGTAGGCGTTGACAGTCGACCAGCCATCCGGGTTGTTGCGGCCAACATTGATCCACTTGCGGAAGTCGTCGGCACCAGCCTGGGCCGGTACAAACGCCGTGAACGAACTGGCGTCCGTGCTGCTTATCATAACGGTTGGAGTGCCGAAGGTCTTGGTCGTGTTGTTCCAGGCACTCGCCCATACGCTGAAGTTTCCGCTCGACTGAACCACCAGACTGAGAATTGTCATCTGGCCGTCGGGAATCGTGTGGGCCGTGTCGTTGGCGCTCCAGTAGTCGGTGCCGTGTCGCCGGTGGCCAGCGCCGGGGTGATCGTCGGCGTGCCGGAAGCGCTGGTGGTGCCATCGTACGTCTTGGTGGCGGTCACCGCGATCACCGTGATGGGCAGGGCACTGACCGTGGCGGTCAGGCCACTCGGTTGGACCAGCGTGTAGTTGCCGGCGTTGGCAGCACCGAGGGTCAACCCGCTTACTGTCACGGGCTTGCCGGTCCCCACGTGCCGGTCGGCAAATACGCCGCTGGCGGTGCCGCCCAAGGTCAGCGTATCAACGATGTACGGTTTGCCGTCGTCGCTCGCTCCGGTGCCGCCTGCTTCGGCCGCTGGCAGCACCGCGGTTCCTGTCAGGGCCGCAACTGTACCGCCGTCGTAATACCTGCTAGATCCGGCCAGGCCGGTGGCGAAAATTGATTTTGGGGTGACGTTCACCGTGCCGGACGCGCCGGTGAGCGTGTAGTTGGCGGCGGCAGAGCCAGCCAGAGTGAGTGAGGGAGCCGCTTTGAATGTGGCGATTGCGCCCGAAGCACGCGACGAAGTGCTGACCGTGCCGCCGGACCCCGCGGTTCCCGTTGTGGTAACTATTCTTTCAAGCATATAGACCTTGGCATTGCTGCCTGCGCTGCCGTTTGAATTCGCGCTGGCGACTGATACAAATGAATTCGTGATCGACCCCAAGGTATAGCCGCTATTGACGAGCCCGACGGCTCCGACCCACAATTCATTCGCTTGAGTGCTTGCCACCGTCGTGCCGGTGGTCGCCGTGGTGCTATTGCTTCCGTTGCTTCGGTTAGCGGTCTTGTCCAGCGGGCTGGCGGTGAGCACGCCGGCATATTCGGCGATCACCGCAGCGGCATAGTAGGAAGCGGCCAAATTGATCGTAACGCCCGCAGCGGCAGTGGTGGAAACGTTAGATGCGTACCAGATTTCCGTGGTTGATGTGGACCCGGTGGTGGTGGTGATACCCTCGGCACCCACAGCCTTGGTCCACAAGGCCCCAGCTTGGGACAGGCCGGTAACCCGGTTGGCGGAATTTCCGCGGGTCTCGATCACCGCCACCAGGGTGTTGCCGCCTGTTGGCGCGGCTCCCATGGTCACGTTGAACGAGGATGCGGCCGTGCCACCTACGGCCCCACTGGCGCCGCTACCCACACGGATCGGCGTGGTGCTGCCGATGACGAGTGCCTGCGTTCCGACATCCTTGGCTGCGAGACTGGCATTGCCGGTCACCGTGAGATTGACGCCGTCAACGTTGTTGGAAACCGCCAAATTGCCAACCGCGACGCTTGCCGTGCCGTCGTAGGTTTTGCTGCCCGTCAAGGTCACCACCCGTGCCGTGATATTGCCGGTCAGGCCGGTTGGTTGTGTTAGAACATAATTCGCGGCGGCACTGCCGGTGAGGGTCAGCGCGGTGGTGACAGGTTTGGCGGTGCCCACATTGGGATCGGCGAAGTTTCCACTGGCGGCATTGCCGACGCTGACCATATCGCTGCCGAGCACGCCGCTCAGGATGGGTGTTCCGGTGAGCGGGGCGGTGGTGGTGCCATCATAAGTTTTGCTGCTGCCGCTCAGGCCGCTCACTGTGAGCGGCACCCGGCTCACCGTCTGGGTATCCATGGCGCTGGAAACCAGAACCGGAAAATGACTGTCACCGTTATAGACCGCAACAATGTTGCTGTGACTGCCTACCGTCAGCGCGTTGTATGCGGGTGTGATGGTACCAGCCCCGCTCGTGAGGCTGCCGCTGCCAAGGGTCGTGCCGTTGACACCGCCGTCCTTGAGGGTCACAGTGCCCGTCGGGATCGGGGTGCCAAGCACGGTCACGTCGAAGACCAGCGTATCGCCGTAGGCCGACGAACTGCCGGTTCCGGCATGCCGGGCCAGCGTCACGCTCGGGTTAAGGATGATCGGCGTGAAACTTGCGTTGATCGTATGGTTGGTCACCACGTTGTTGAATGTATAGCCGGTAACTTCCCCTTGCGAAACGCCATCGACGGTCACGTCGAGCACCACATACCCCGAATTCGGCGATATTGTGAATGCCTGGTTCTGGCCGGATGTCACCGTGACCGTCCCGTTCGGGCTGATCGTGCCGCCGGCGCTGGCGGTCGCGGTGACGGAATAACTCGACGCCACGCCGAAGGTCGCCGAGATCGTGTGGCTGGCCAGGACATTGCTGAATGTATAACTTCCGGCCACGCCCATGGAAACCCCATCAATCAGCACGTCGGCAACAGCGTAGCCGGCACTCGGCGTGATGGTATAACTTTGGTTGGTGCCGGAGTTCACCACCGTGGCACCGCTCGGGCTGATCGTACCATTGGATCCGGTGGACGCCGTGATCGTATAGGTTCCGCCAGTGCCGCCGCCGATGCCGAACTTGCTCATCATGTCGGCTTCCAGACACAGACGCTGCGTTTCGGTTAGAGCGGTCTTGTAGAGAAACACGTCGCCGATGTTGCCGTTGAAGGTGCTCCAGCCGTCCGGGTTGTTGCGGCCGATGTTGATATAGGTGTCGAATGAGGTGTTGTTGCCCGTGGTATTGCCGGGCAGCCATTCGGTCATCGCGGGGCCGGTGCCGGTCATGATCGACACGCCGTTGGCATAGATGGTGTAGGCACCGGCGGGTTGAACGACCAGGGTCAGGATGGTGGCCTGTCCGTCGGGAATCGCCGTGGAACCGCTGGTGTTGGTCTTTTTCAGGCGCACCACGGGGATGCCTGTGGCGTTGTTGACGCCTAGCACCATTTCGCCGTACATGACGTCCACGATCGATGTCCAACCTGTAGAGGTGCCATTGCGGGCTGGTTTGATGGCACACACGATGGTGGCGCCGGTCACCGGGATCGCCGAGTTGTACTGGCCGACCCGGAAGCCGTCATTATCCGTGTAGGAGTTCGATTCCCACTTCACTCCGCCGATCGTCTGCACGGTGGGACTCACGATGTTGGTCAGCGATCCGCCCGTCGGCCACAGCCACGGCCACGAGGTGATCGATGTGGTGCCCACGATATCCTTGGTGTCCATCCCGAACATGAGCTGGTCAGCCGCCGGAATTTTCCGCGCGCCGGCGATGAACACCGCGGAAATCGTATGGTTAACGATCACCGAGCCGAAGGTATAGCTGGTCACGGCACCCAAATCCATGCCGTCAACGATCACGCTGGAAACCGCGTAGTTGGTGTTGGGAGTGATGGTGAACGTCTGATTGGCACCGTAGTTCACATTCGTCGTGCCGCTCGGACTGATCGTGCCGCCGCTCGCCGCTGACGCCGCAATGGTGCAAACCTTCAGGGTGAAGGTGGCCAAAATCGTGTGCGCAGCCTGTACATTGGCAAATGTATAACTCGTGGCGCTGCCCTGCGACACGCCGTCCACCAGCAAACCCGATACCTGATAGCCGGTATCCGGAGTGATGGTGAATGTCTGGCTGGTCCCCGCGTTTACGGTGGTCGCGCCTGCCGGGCTGATCGTGCCGTGAGTACCCGCAGACGCGGTGAGCGTGTAGGTAGGCACACTGGTGAAGGTGGCCGAGATCGTGTGATTCGCGCTAACATCGCTGAAAGTATAGCTGCTGATGGCGCCCTGGCTCACGCCATCCACGGTCATTTGCCCCACCGTGTAGCCGATGTCCGGGCGGCAGACAAAGGTCGCGGCACCGCCGTTGGCCACACTCACCCCCCCGGCCGGGCTGATCGAGCCGCCCGTGTCGGCGCTCGCCGTGATCGTGCGGGGTGAGGCGATGCCGAACTTGGTGGTCATGTCGCCTTCGAGTGCCTGGCGCTCGGCATCGCTCAGGGCCATGTTATAGATGAAGAAATCGCCGATATTGCCGTTGAAGGTTGACCAGCCGTCCGGGTTATTGCGGCCCACGTTGATATGGGTGGCGTAGGTTCCCGCCACGCCCGGAACCAGCGAGGTCATTGCGCTGGTCGAGGGGGTCGAGTACACCTGCGTGCCGTTGGCATAGACCTTGAACGTGCCGTCTGCCTGGCAGATCACACAGATCACCGTCACCTGTCCGCTGGGAATGATCGAGCCAGTGCCGAACCATGTGCCGTTGCGGCAGACCCGGATTTCACCGGTGCTGTTCTGAACTGACAAAACAAAGCGGTTATAGAAAATGTCCACCACCGAACTCCACGACGTGCCGGTCGCATTGCGCAACGGCTTGACCACCGCTACGATGCTGGCTCCGTTGCACGGGATAGCCGTCGATCCATGGTCACCGCAATCGAAGCCGTCACCGTCGGCATAAGCGTTGATGTCCCACTTGGCGCTGTTGGCCGTGGTTACGGTCGGTGTGCCCATTGCCGTGTAGCTCTTGCCTGCAGGCAGGTAACTCGCCCAGTTGCCGGTCGCTCCGCTGTTGGGGAAGGTTTCGGCCAGCGCGGAATCGATCAGGCTGGCCGTCTGCGGGGTGTGCACCGTGTTGGCGGTGAAGGAGACGGCGATCGAATGGCTGGTGTTCACATTGCTGAACACATAACTTGTGATGGAACCCTGATCCATCCCATCTATCAGAACACTGCCAATGCTGCGTCCCCCATTGGGTGTGATGGTAAACGTCTGGTTGGCACCGGTGACCAGCAGCACGGGGCCGGAGGGCGTGACCGAACCGCCCGCTCCTGCGGTCACTGTGATGGTTTCAGCAGGATCGAGGCTGAAATTAAAGTTGGCCACCGCATATCCGTTCACGGTGAGCGATTGATCGGAGGACGGGAAGTGGTCTGCGGACGCGGCGGCCACATACCAGACGCCGTTGGGAACCGCTTTGGAATAGTTGCCGCCCGCATCCGTGGTGGCGGTCAGAATCGCGTTGGCCGCCGCCCCCGGTGCGGTCGCAAAATACACGGTGGCTCCGGCGATTGCCGCTCCGCCGCTGGCTTCGCTGACCTTGCCCGAGATGGCGAAGGACGGCGGATCCATGATCGGGGTGACCGCGGCATAAGTCACCTGCCGGGTCGTGCCATACGTCCACAAGTGGCCCTTGATTTGGCATAACTTGAGCACCTTGGCGGGATCGGTCGCCTGGGCATATTGATCCGACTTGACGATGATGGTGGCGGTGCTACCCACGTCCTTGACCAGATAGTTGTCGGCATTCGCCTGCAAGACCACCCCGTTGAAGGAAACGAGATTGTCATCAGGCAAAGTGGCCGCCTGGGCGAAGGTGCAGGCGTGATAGCCGGTGGTGGGCGTGATCTTGGCGGAATATGGGGTTGAATACGCGGATTCGTTGCCCGCCGCGTCTTTCAGCTTGTATTGATAAGAGTATGTGCCGTCGGCAAGGGCCGCGGGCGTGGTCCACTTGACATAGTAGGATTTGCCGCTGTCATCGGTGGTCGTTGCGGGCAGCCAGCCGCTATCGGGACCTCCGCCGCTGACGCATTGGTAATAGACGAACGCGCCGCTTTCGGTGACGGGTTGGGCGGTCAAGCAGACCTTGTTGTCAATGGTGGCATAGGGCTGCATCTGCCAGTGCGCCACGGAGATTGGCAGGACCGGCCCGGCGGTGTCGCTGGCTACCGCCGACACCGGTGAGGAGGGGTTGCTGGTATTGCCACGTCCGTCCCTAACCGTCACGGTATAGGTATAACTCGTACCGGCGCTCAAGCCGGTGTTGGTCCATGTCGGGGACGATTGCCAGCCGCTGCTGGCGGTGGTGGGCAGGGTGCGATCGAACTGGTATTCAACCATCCCGCTCGGGTTGGTAACCTTGGTGGCGGTCATGGTGATTTGACCGCTGGCAATGCCAATGGGGCCATAACTGAAGCTCGCGGTGCCGGCGCTGGAGGTCGCCAGGGTGGCCGTCGCGGACGAGGAAACTCCGGTGGTGTTGCCCGAGCGGTCGCGCATTTTCACAGTATAACTCGGCGCGGACCCCGGGGTGAGACCGACATCGGTGTATTTGTTGAACGAGACCCAGCCGGAGTCATGGCCGCCGCCGGAAACACAGGTGAAAAAGTATTCCACCCAGCCGCTGTCGTCAGTGCCGGGAGTGGCGCTCATGGTCGCCGAATTGTCGCCATTGGCCAGCGGTTCTACCAGCCAGGTGGCGGCATTTGGCGTCGGCGCGGTGGTATCGGCGGCGACCGTGACGGGCGCAGGCGCGGCGGTGGAATACAACGTGGTCACATCGGTCGCGGTCATGCCTTTGTTATACATGCGGAAATCATCGACATATCCCTGGAAACAATTGCCGCCATTGCCGCGGCCCAGATAGTTGGCATTTTCCATCAGCGGCGCGTTGAGGCTGTCTGGAAGGAGGGTCATTGCGGCGTTGTTCGCCACGGCGGTGCCATTCAGATAGAGCGTGCAAGTGGTGCCCGAAAACACCACCACGGCGTGATTCCATGTGTGGGTTGTTACCGCCGGGCCGTCGAGGACAGTGGTGGTGGCACCGTCGCTGATGGTGAAACGCAGGTTGCCGCTGCCAGCCGCGTTGGGCGTGAGCCACATCACCTTGTTGGTGCCGTCGCCCAATGACCACAGGCGCTGGTCGGCGGTACCGCCGGTTTGTTTGAACCACACGGCGAACGTGCTATCCTTGAAGTCATTGATCGAGTTATGCAATTAGACGTATTGACTGACTCCGTCGAGCGGCAGCACGTGGCCGCCGCGGGTGGGCGCGACGCTATCGACGCCGGTGCGGCAGCCGTTCATCAGATATCCGTGGTTGATACCCAGCTCGTCACATGCGAATACCGCATTGTCGCGCTCGAAGGAAAATCCACTGTATTGATAGAAATTGTCCGTCAGGGCTGGAAAAATGGAAACGTTCTGGCCCCATTGCCAGCCGAAGTGCACGCCGTGGTCGCCGGTGCCGCCGTTGGCGGTGTCGCCGTCGGTGATCAGGCTGCCGCTGAAAGTGGACGGGCTGTACACCGAAGTGACACCTTTCATGACGACATTGCCGGACACCACGTTGTGGCTGGAGGCGGATCCGCCACCGCAACCGGAGTGTTCGATAGCCTTGGCGTTTTCATAAACCTCCGCGTAACCGAAAATCATGGCCCAGTCCCTCACCTTCGCGTTGCCGTAAACCTGCGCGTTTTCATAAACCATGCCGTGGCCCGACACCACCGCGTTGTCCCTGACTTGTGCATTGTTTCTAACAACCCCGTGCTCCTCGATCCGGGCATTGCCCTTGACTTGGGCTGTGTCGAGCACCTGCGCGTCGGGCCCGACGTAGGCGGTGGCGTCCACCGTGGCGGTGGTGGCTTTCCAACCGCCTCCATTGGCATGCTGGACCATGCCGCTATGGCTTTGCGCCGGATAGATGACATGGGTCGGGCTTGCGTTTGTGAAGGAAACCGTGTAGGGAAATTGCAGGCCGGAATCGCGGGTGTATTCGGCCCACATCGGGTCGCCGATTTTCATCGGCTTGGGCACCGCGATGACCATCAGATAGAGCTGGTTTTGGTCGGCGGAGAGCGTGATCGAGTTGGTGCCGGTATTCCACATGGATGAGTAGCTGGCTTGGCCGTTGGTGTTCACGGCGACGAGGCAGGCACGCCAGTCGGATTGGCGGACGAAATCGCTGAGCGGCTTGAAGTTGCAGCTCACCGTGGTGCCGGCGGTGGCCGTGAGCGGCACGAAATGGAAGCCGAACTGCTCCGGGATATATTCGCGGGCCGGGCGATACCAACCGGTGGTTCCGGGAAGTTTCACCAAGGGCGCGCGGCACCGGGTGTACCACTCCCAAGTGTCGCCGTTCCACGGGGTATTGGCCTGGATCAGCCAACGCTGTCTGGTGTAGTCCCAGGTTACCATTTTTTTGGCCATGTCGCCCCACAGGTCCTTGATTGCGCCGGCCTTGTCGGCGGAACCCGATGCATCCAGGCGGATCATTCGGTCGATGATGTATTCGTTCACCTGCTGGTCGGCGGTGGCGTTGCACCACACCGAGTTGACCCATGCGGCACCGTATCGCGGGTCGTCCTTGGCCGCTTCCCAGATCAACCACGAATCGTAGTAATCCCTGCCGTGAGCCGGATAGAACACGCTGTTATATAAATAGCCGCTGCCCTGCGGGTAGGAATTCAGGAATTGGAGCAACATCCAGTTGGCCGTGCATTCCCACCACATGCCTGAGCTGTTAGTGCCGTTGAAACCGGCGCACGTTCCCTCCCAGACATGCCCGAACTCATGGGGCGTGGCACCCGAGGGCGGATCATAGCGGCAATTGCTCGTGTTCGACATCGCATAAAAGAAACCGTGGGCGTCCGCGCTGGAGTACGCACCGCCCCCGCCGCCGTCGTTCCAGGTCATCAGGAAATTAAAGTTGGCACGGTATTTGTTTCCATCGATATAGGTCGGGTTGGTCGATTCGTTGATGTCGTGCAAGCCCATTTCGACGACCCAGCGGTTCCACATTTGCTCGTATTCCTGGAGGTTGCCCTGGGCCAATTGCTCGGTCATGGGGGTGGCGGTGTCGCGGTTGTAATGGCCGAAGTTCATCCGGAAATGGTCCGAGCGTCGCGTCTCGGTATTCGGATCCTGGTTGGAATAGATCGTATTGTTGTCGAGGTAGGTCTGGGCGGCGGACATTTCCACCGCAACAAACACTCCTGACATCAGGCACCAAGCGGCCAAGGTTCGGGAAATACTGGAATGGATCATGGGGGCAACTGTTCGTTCGGGTTGGTACACGCTGCGGATTGGCTCGGGAGTCATCCGCCACCCGGATGACCTCAAACTCTCCATGAATTCGATGATTACCATGGCACCGGGGCACCCGCACCAGTCATTTTGCGAAATCACTGTCCAATATGCGAAATAGGCGCGTGGATCCGCCATAAACGAAAACGGGGGGGGCGGGGTTTTTCACATCCTATCGGGTGGTAACGCAAGATTTTGCGTTTAAACGTGCAATTCGTGAGGGTTTTCTGTGAAGGGTGGCACCGAGTCGTCAGCGCCGCCTCAAGATAAGGAACCACCACATTCTTGTGGCGGTAGCGGAACGGGGGGCATGGGTACGTGCCGACGGCTCTGTTTCATGGCCGGTCCTACCGCACGACGACAATAAACCTAGAAAGGAAAAAACCGCCCGGCGGCGTCCTGGAACAAGGCCCGCAGCTCCGAACTGTTCGTTAGAACACTTTGGGTATTGACCTGGCCCGGCCTGCGGATCCACCATGGCCGAGCCGTGGACCGCCCGCTGACCGCCCTATTCATCGACTGCGATTCCTTCTTCGCTTCCGTCGAGCAACATCTGGACCCCGCGCTTCGCGGGCGCCCGGTCGGAGTGGCACCGGTCTTGGCGGAAACCTCGTGCTGCATCGCGGCTTCCTACGAGGCCAAGGCATTCGG
>JBAXOP010000201.1:0-10027 GCA_037133195.1 Verrucomicrobiota bacterium
AAGAGCAAAAAAATAGCGGCTTGCCGCCGATTTTAACTTTTTTGTCCGGCACCCCGCCGCGCCTGCTGCTGTCGGTTCTGCTCGCATGGTAACATTCGTTCGAGGTGGCGGAGGAATTTTCTCACTTCGTTGTGATCGGCCCCGTTCGGGCTTGCCCTGCCATGGCGGACAGGGCATTGCATGCGCATGGCATTTTCCGCGATCTTGTTTGATTTCGACGGCGTGCTGGTGGACACCGAATGGGCGATCTACCAGTCGTGGCGGCGCGTCTTCGAGGCCCATGGCCACCCGCTGCCCCTTGACATCTACACGCGCTGCATTGGCTCGGATTTCGCAACCTGGTCGGCCAAGACCCACTTGGAGGAACTCACCGGGCTGGATTTCGACTGGCATGATCTGGACGCCCGCCGCCAGCAGGAAATCCTCGACGAACTAAGCGGCGAGCCGCCGATGCAGGGCGCGCTTGTGTTGCTGGAAAAGGCGATGGCGGAGGCGCTTCCCTGCGCGGTGGTTTCCAGCTCGTCCCATCATTGGGTGGATGGATGGCTGGCGAAACTCGGCCTTGCCGGGTATTTCCAAACCGTGGTGTGCCGGGGCGACGCACCACGAATCAAGCCGGCACCCGATTTGTTCCTGGAAGCCGCCATGCGGCTCGGGGTACCGGCGGCCGGTTGTCTGGTGATTGAGGATTCTCTCAACGGACTGGTTGCCGCGCAAGCGGCGGGCATGCGGGTTTGGGTGGTGCCGAACCGGGTGACTGAGGGGTTGGATTTCGAGGCGGCTGAACGGGTGTTTCGTTCACTCGCCCACTGCGCGGCGGCTTTCTGACACGCAACCCGGTTTACCGGCCTTGGCCCCGTTAGGCAGACCCGCTCGACGAACACCCACTTGGAGAACTCCAGCGCGGGCTTGCCCGCCATGCTGCAGAGTTGCAAATGCGCCTGCCCGCAGAAAATCCGGAAAAAGCTTTTCCGCATGGCGCTTGCTTCGTCACACTCTGGGCATGCCTGCACGCACTGGAATTCTTTTGGTGGTATCCGGTCCCTCGGGGTCGGGCAAGACCACGTTGTGCCGACGTCTCGCCGCAGACAAGGAGGCGCACTATTCGATTTCGTGCACCACCCGGCAACCGCGCCCCGGCGAAATCGCCGACCAAGATTATCATTTTTTGACGCGCGAGGCCTTCGCCGCCCGGGTTGCCGGCGGCGACTTTTTAGAACACGCGCTGGTGCACGGCAACCAGTACGGCACGCTGCGCTCGGAAGTGCTCGGTTTCCTGGACGTCGGCACCGATGTGGTGATGGACATCGATGTCCAGGGCGCGGCGCAAGTGCGTGCCTGCACCCATCCCGCGATCCAACGGGCACGAGTCGATTTGTTTGTCATGCCGCCCAGTGACGAAGAACTGCTGGCCCGCTTGACCGGGCGCGGCACCGATAGCGCCGACACCATTGCCTTGCGCATGACCAATGCAATCGAGGAAATGCGCCATTGGCCGAGTTACACCTATCAACTCCTATCCGCCACCCACAAGGAGGATTACGCCCGCTTCAAGGCACTGCTAACCGCGGAGCGGCTGCGCGTCAGCCGCCTGACCAGTCTCCAACGGCATTCCGACTAACTTGGCCCGGATGGCGGGCCGTTACGCAGCGCCAGCTTTTAGTCGGCCAGCCTCTGAAGCCGGCGCTCCATTGGGCATTTGCGGGCTCAGCAGGGAGTCAGGGAGTGGACGTGAAAAATTAGCGTTGCCAATTGAGCGGTCCTAGTATTGCCTCGCATGTCGTCAGCGACGCGGGTGTAGTTCAATGGCAGAACGTGAGCTTCCCAAGCTTGAGGTGCGGGTTCGATTCCCGCCACCCGTACCCGCACACCATGAGCCGACCCGACATCCGCAGGATCCGACGTGTCGGTGTGACCTTGTATGAACGCAGTCCCGCGACGCAGGAATCCCACCCCGCATGAACGGAGGCGAAACCCGCGCCGACCAAGCCGTCAGTGAAGCTCGCGTACTGCTTGCGCTGGAAGCTATGACTTGCCAAGCCTGAGGTGCGGGTGGGATTTTTCGCCACCCGTACCCGCTGAAGCCCTCCCCGGCTATGGGTCACACGAGATCCTTGGGCCGCCAGCCTTCGCGGGCTTCCGGGTTGATGAGTTTGGCAGCTTCCGGATTATCGAGAATTGCCAGCTTCGCCGCATTCCACTTGACCGTCTTGCCCGTGCGGATGGCCAACGTGCCAAGTAGGATCGCTTCGGTGAGCGGTGCGGAATAGCTGAAATCAGAGCATGACTTCTTGCCATTCTTGATGGAATCCACCCAGTCGCGGTGGATGCCTCCGGTACGCGGAATGGTTTTGGGAACTTGCTTGTCGCCGCTGGCCCGGTAGGCCGCCCATTTTTCCTTAGGATAGAGCACTGGGCTGTCCGGGCGCATACCTCCGTGAAAGATGCCGCCATTTTCACCGACCATGATCATGCCGCCCTCGCCACCTGGCGCGGCTCCGTCGTAGCCCGCCGGGGATGTCGGCAGGCTTGGCCCCTCATACCATTTCACCTTAACCGGGGGCTTGTTGCCGCGGGCAGGGAAATTGAAGGTGACGATTGATCCGTTAGGCGTATGGATCGGGTTGACATCGCCGTGCATTTCGACGTCCACGCTATCAGGAGCGCCGAGGTCCATCGCCCAATACGGGGTGTCAATGGTATGGCAGCCGATATCGCCGAGGCCGCCGCAGCCAAACTCCCACCACGGGCGCCAGGTCGTCGGAGAAAATGCCGGGCTGAAGCCCACTTTCTGGGTGGAGGGCCCAAGCCACAGGTTCCAGTCCATGCCCTTAGGCGGGGCTTCGGCCTTGGGATAGGCGGTCATTACGTTGCCATTGAAACCCCAGCCAGACTTCGGGCGGTCGGTCCACACGATGACTTCCTTCACGTTGCCGATCAACCCGGCCTGATACCACTCCTTGATGAGCAGTGCACCTTCAGACGCATGGCCTTGGTTGCCCATCTGGGTGACGAGGCCCTTTTTAGCGGCAAGATCCCGCAATGTACGGGCTTGCCAGAGTGTGTGGACCAGCGGTTTCTCGACGAACACATGCTTGCCCATGTTCATTGCCATGTAGGCGACGGCAAAGTGGGTATGATCGGGGGTGCCGACGCCAACGCCGTCGATTTTATCGCCCATTTCCGCGAGCATTTTGCGGAAATCCGTATAAAGCTTAGCGCCAGGGAAGTTCTGCTTGCCGCGGTCCAGGATATTCTGGTCGCAATCACAGAGGGCAACTATGTTATTGCCGCCGGCGCAGGCACCCAGGTCGCCGCCACCTTGGTTGCCGAAGCCTACCCACGCGAGGTTGAGCTTTTCATTGGCCCCCGCAACGGGCTTGGCTAGAATGAGCGGCGCGACGAAGGGAGCGACGAAGGGCGCGCCTAGAGCGGCGGCGGAGTGCTTGAGGAAACTGCGTCTGGACGGGTGTTGCAATGGGGTGGGATGCATGGGGGTTGATGGATAATGGTTGTCTCAAGTGAAAATCCGTTCCTCAAATAGGAACGAATTGGTTTACCCGGAAAACCGTCCAATCTTTCCTTTTTACCAAAAAAAATTGTGATCAGTCACACGGTGGGTTCGCGCCGGTCTCTGCTAAATGGATCGTATTGTGCAGGTTGCCCGAGCCCCCTTGCCGAAGCTTTTTCCAAGATCTTTGCGCTTCCTTGCACGCGAGGCTTGTGGTTGGTGGCAAGGTCGGCTAGCCATAGCCATGCTTGACGAAGTCCGCGCCCTGTTGATCCTCCAAGACCGTGACCGCCGCTTGCTGGCACTGTCCAAAGACCTTGAAAAATTGCCCATCGACGAAGCCCGGGCAAAATCCAAACTCGCCGGCGATGAGACCGCCGTCAGCAAGACCCACGACGCGCTGCTCGCTGCGGAACTCAAGGTGAAAAAAATCGAACTCGACACCGAAACCCGCCGCACCACTATCAAGCGCCTCAAGGTCCAGCAATTTGAGACCCGCAAGAACGACGAGTACCAAGCGTTCAACCACGAAATCGCCCGTTACGAAAAGGAGATTGACGGTTTTGAAACCCTGGAACTCCAAGCGATGGAAGCCGTTGATAGATGCCGGGAACTTCACCAAGAGGCCAAGGCTGCCCTAGCCCATACTCAAAAACTTATCGCCGAGGATCTCGCTTCTATTGCCCAGCGCCAGCAGCGCATGCAGGCCGAATACGCCGAGGTGAGCGCCGAACGCGCCACTCTCGCCAGCCAGGTCCCCGGTTCCTCGCTACCGCTTTACGAGCGGCTCATGCGCACCAAGCTCGGCCTCGCCGTGGCCCCCATGGCTGATAATCGCTGCGGTGGCTGCCACATGAAGGTGATCGCCTCTACCGCCATCAACGCCCAGGCCGGCAAGGAACTTGTCCAATGCGAAAATTGCGGCCGCATCCTCTACATGGCGGATTGATCCGGCCTCAGGCCCGCCCCGCTCCGAAGCGGCGTTCGAGTTCGCTCATTGCGAATTCACTGAGTGTCGGCCGGCCCGCTGGCGTGCAATAGGGCAACTCGCAGGTGAACAAGTCCGCCAATAATAATTCGACTTCCGCGAGCTTCGGCGAGACCAGTGCCGCCGCCCGTCTTGCCAACAGCCGGGCCATTCGCTCGAAGGCAAAGCGCATTCCGGGAGCTGCCTCGTGTAGCAATTCATCCATCAATGCGCCCAGAAATGCTCGCGGATCATCCACCGGCAGGCAAGCCGGCAAGCACCGCACTTGCAGGGTGTTACCGCCAAATGCCTCCACCTCGATGCCAGCCTCCGCCAAGGCCATCCGCTCGCGCAAGACCAAATCCAAGTCGCGTGGATCGAGTTCTAGCAACACAGGCACCAGCAGGCTTTGGGTTTCCAGCATCCCGGAGCGCTGATTGAGGAGTTTTTCATAGTAGATGCGTTCCCGCGCCGCCTTAGGATCAAAGACCACCATGCCGTCCTCGCTTTCCATCACGACCAAGCGGTGGTGCAATAATCCCATTACCCGGAAGAGCGGCGCAGACGCGTCGCCTGGGTTGGGAGGGACCTCACCCGCCACTTCTAACTCATGGTCCGTCGCCGCTGCTGTGGCTGAGGATGCCGGCACCAACAGCAACTCCCGCTGCACCCGGCTCTGCCACGGCCGCGCGACCGTTGGCGCAGCGTCTTGTGACGGCTGCCCGTGACCGTCGTTTTGTTGTGGCGACGGCCCGTGACCGTCGTTTTGCGACTGCCGCGCAATGTGAGCAGCACCAACCGCGGGTCCGCGCTCTGGCTCAACACGCCGGAGTGGCGGCGGCGACGGCGGTTTTAACCCGGCCAGCACCGCTGCGAGAATCGTTTCGCGCACATCGATTGGCCGGTGAAATCGCACTTCGCGTTTGGCCGGATGGACGTTCACGTCCACTAGCGACGGTTCCAAATCGATCCACAGCCAAGCGGCAGGGTACATGCCGTCGGCCAGTGCTCCGCGGAACCCCTCCGCCAAGGCCCGCGCTATCACCGCATCTTCCACCGGTCGTCCATTCAAAATCACAATTTGATGGTGGCGGCCCCTGCGGGCGTGGGCGGCTGGCAAGACGAATCCTTCCACCGTGATGCCGTTGCCGTGGGTGATAGGCAAACCCATCAATTCCTTTGAAAGCTCGGTCCCGAGAAGTTGTCGCACCCGATCCACTGCCCGCGCCACCGGTGCCAAATCAAATACTTCCCGGTCATCCCGCCGCAAACGGAAGCGAATCCCCGGTGCGCCCAAGGCATGCAATCGCAACTGGTGCTCGACGTGAGCCGCCTCGGTGGATTCCGCCCGCATGAATTTGCGCCGCGCCGGCATGTTGAAAAACAGCGCCTTCGCCTCAATCACTGTGCCGGGCGCGCAACCGGCCTCCCGCACATCCCGCAATTGCCCTCCCTCCACCACAATCTCGGTTCCGGCCACTGCATCGGCCTCCCGCGTCACCATCCGAAACCTCGACACACTCGCGATGCTCGGCACGGCCTCCCCTCGAAAACCCAGCGTCCGTATCGCCGCCAAATCCCCCGAATTTCTCAGCTTGCTGGTGGCGTGGCGCTCTAGCGACAGCAGCGCGTCTTCACGCGACATCCCGCATCCGTCATCGCTCACCCGGATTAAAGCCGAACCGCCGCGATCCACATCCACGCGGATTTCGCCTGCTCCGGCATCGATACTATTCTCCACCAATTCCTTCACCACCGAAGCGGGGCGTTCCACCACCTCTCCCGCCGCCACTTGACTGGCCAGTATGTCAGAAAGTACTCGGATTTTCGCCATCGCACCCACATCTAAACCCCTCCCACCTGATTTTCCAATCTCAATCCGCTAGCAATCCGCTCACCATGCCCTCCTTGTTTCCGGACTTATGGCAACTTTCAGGGATGCGCCCAGCGAAGTGGCCTCGTTGCTTTGCAGTGGACAGTGGCCGCTCGT
Organism: Verrucomicrobiota bacterium; assembly: GCA_037133195.1. GTDB lineage: Bacteria > Verrucomicrobiota > Verrucomicrobiia > Verrucomicrobiales > Akkermansiaceae > Luteolibacter. Next base: position 6,469 of record JBAXOP010000201.1, read on the forward strand.
ACGGTATCTTGGCCGCCCGAACCCAGTCCCTCCATTAGCTCGCGCCTCGCAATGGCTTGTTGGGAGGCCCGGGCATCAGCGAGCAAGGGCTCCTCCATCAGCCGTTGCTATGTGAAGCATCCGCATGAGCCCTATCGGCTATCCTACGATATCAGTACTATGAACACCAGAATCCTTGTTTGTCTAACATTCATCGCGGCCCTGAGCGGGTCCGCCCCCGCTGACGTACGCCTGCCCAATGTGTTTAGCGATCACGCGGTGCTGCAGCGCGACAAGCCGATCAAAGTGTGGGGCTGGGCAGCAGCAGGTGAGAAAGTCAGCGTCCACTTGGCAGGCAAAATGGCCGCCGCCACCACCAGCGCGCAAGGCGAATGGCAAGTGGCACTGCCGCCGCTTCCAGCCGGCGGCCCGTACGAACTGACGGTTACCGGCAAAAATTCGCTGAAAGTGAGCGACGTGCTGGTTGGCGAAGTTTGGCTATGCTCAGGACAATCGAATATGGAATTCGAATTGAAGCATGCGCTCAACGCCCAACAGGAAATCAAGGACGCCGATTATCCCAAGCTGCGCATGTTATGGGTGGCGCGCACCCCGTCAGCCTTGCCGCTCAGTGATATCAAGGCGCGCTGGTTCGTGTGCTCACCTGCCAACCCGACCGTTGGCGACTTCTCCGCTGTGGGCTACTTTTTCGGCCGCGAGATCTACAAGGCGCTCAACGTGCCAGTGGGCATGATCGCCGCCTCGCAAGGTGCCACTCAGATAGAGGTGTGGACCGCACCTGAGGGCTTGGCCGGCGTGCCGTCGTTGCTGCCATCGCTGGCCGGGGTGACCGCCACCGCAGAGGCCGCCCGCAAAAAACTCGTGGACAACCTCGATGCCTTGGAGGCCGCTATGCCCGAAGCTCGCGCCGCGCTGGCCCATGGCCGTGCTTTGCCGCCCGGTCTGGTGATTAATCCGCTGCCAGCCGAGGGTGGCCCGGTCCTCTACAATGGCATGATCTATCCGTTGGTACCGTTCGCGATCCGCGGCGCGCTGTGGTATCAGGGCGAAAGCAATTGCGGCGACGGCATGCGCTATCTTGATAAGATGAAAGCCTTGATCGGCGGTTGGCGCAAAGTCTGGCAACAAGGGGATTTCCCCTTCTATTATGTCCAGATCACTCCTAACACTTATGACGGAAAACTGCCATTTTTGCTAGAAGCGCAGAACGCCGCCATGGCCATCACTAACACCGGCATGGCCGCCTCCACCGATACCTGCAACGCCAGCGACCATTTCGGCGGCGGCCATCCACCTAACAAACAGGAAATCGGCCGTCGCCTCGCCCTGTGGGCACTGGCCAAAGACTATGGTCGCAAAAACCTCGTCTATTGCGGACCGCGTTTCCAAACTCTCACCGCCGAGGGCCGACTCCTCCGCGTGCGCTTCGACGCGCCCGGCGGCGGCCTGGTGACCAAGGACCAGCAGCCCCCAGATAGCTTTGAAATCGCCGGAGCCGACGGCACCTTCGTCGAGGCGCAGGCGAAGATTGACGGCACGAGCGTGGTGCTCAGCAGTGACAAGGTGACCAAACCGACCGCCATGCGTTTTGCTTGGAAGGACTTGGCGCAGCCCAACCTGATGAACAAGGAAGGCTTGCCGGTATCCGTCTTCCGCGCCGAACTTGGCAAGTAAACGCCTCAGCGCCACAACAGGCGCAGGCTGTTGAGCACGACGATGACGGTGGAGCCCTCATGGCCGAGCACGCCGAGGGGTAACGGAATCCAGGTGCCCAGCGCCGAAATAGCTAACAAAATCACCACACCCAGTGAGATGGCGACGTTCTGGCGGATGATGGCGCGGCAACGCCGCGAGAGGGTGAGCGCCTCAAGCACACGCTCGAGTTTATCTTGGGTGAGTATCACATCGGCTTGTTCTAGCACCGCATCGGACCCGCGCAATCCCATGCCGATAGATACATCCGCGGCCGCCAGGCTGGGCGCATCGTTGACGCCGTCGCCGACCATTGCAACCCTCTCGCCGGCGGCCCGCCACGCCTGAATGGCGGCGACCTTGCCTTCGGGGGTCAGACCGGCCCGGGTGTCGTCCAGATGTAATTCCTTAGCGACGAGTTCGGCGGCCTGTGGGCGGTCGCCAGTGAGCATAGTGACGCGGATGTTTTGGCTATGGAGTTGGTCGATGAGCATGCTGGCTTCTGGTCGCAGGGCGTCGCGGAATAGGATGCGCCCGGCACGTGTGGGCGAGGCCACCAGCACTTCGGTGAGGCCGGGTGCCGGGTCCGGCAACCCCTCAATCCAGGCGTGCCCCGCAAACAGCGAGCGCCGTCCCAACACCGTCATTTCGCCATTCACCTCGCCCCGCAGGCCTTGGCCAGGCAATGAGGTGAGGGTGGTGGCGGCCGGCGCGTCGTGGCCATGGCTAAGCAGATAGGCATTGGCAATGGCCCGCGACACCGGGTGCTTCGATTGCCGCGAGAGTGCAGCAGCCAGTCCGAGGACCTCGTCGTCCTCGCCTGGACTCGACGAGTCGATGGCGATGAGAGCAGGCTCACCTTTCGTTAGAGTGCCCGTTTTATCGACAGCGAGTCGCTGGATGGTGGCGAGGTTTTCCAAGGCGATGCCACCGCGGAACAAGATTCCGCGTCGTGCGCCGGCAGCAATGCCGGTGAGTACGGCGGAGGGGATGGAAATGACCAGCGCGCAGGGCGAGCAGACGACCAGCAAGGTCATTGCCCGATAGAATGCGGAGCGGGTGGTTTCCGTCGAGTTGAAGGCAGGCTGGCCCATGCCGTAGTGCCAGACGAAAAACATCACAATGGTCAGCGCCAGCAGACTGATGGTGTAGCCGGTGCCGAAGCGGTCGGTGAAGCGCTGCGAAGGGGCTTTGCTGGCCTGGGCATCGCGGATGAGGCGGATGATGCGGGCGTGGGCGCTTTCGGATGGCGGGCGGAGCACTTCGGCGAGCAAAGGGCCGTACGTATTGAGTGTACCGCTGAAAACCGTATCGCCAGGTTGCTTTTCCACGGGCACCGATTCGCCTGTTAGCGACGATTCATCTGCTGCGGAAAGACCGCTGAGCACCCGCGCATCAACCGGGAATTGGTGGTCTGGCAGAATGCGGATCGTCTGCCCGGCCATCAGGCCCTCGGCATGCACCTCGCGTTCGCTGTCGTCGGCGGCCACCAGGGTGGCGGTTTTGGGAGCATCGCGGAACAAGCTGCGAATTTCCCGTTCGGTGCGTGCCAGGGCCAAGCCTTCGAGGGCATTGCTCAACGAAAATAAAAACAACAAGGCTCCACCTTCCCACCAGGCACCGATGGCCGCGGCCCCGATTGCCACCGCCAACATCAGAAAGTGGATATCCAGGTGAAAGCGTTTCATTCGGTCGAGGGTATCGACCGCCGCATCCCAGCCACCCAACAAGAAAGCGGTGGCATAGCAGGCGTGGGACAAATTGTGCAGGTCCGGAATCCGGTCAAAATAAATCCCTAATAACACACACAGCCCGCAGCCGATGGCTGAGGCCAACAACACACGCCACGACGACTCGGAAGAGGATG
>JBAXOP010000202.1:0-9965 GCA_037133195.1 Verrucomicrobiota bacterium
CCCACTTGCGGGCCGGGCAAGTCCTCAGTTTGGAAAGCACCACCTATCCGGGCACCACGGAGGAGGAAGTTGTCACCCGCGTTGAAGCAGCGGGTTTCACGGTTGGCTAGAGCCTGTTTGTCGTTTATTCGCCGGAGCGCGAGGATCCCGGCAACCCACGCTTCGCTGCAACCAACATTCCCAAAGTGGTCGGCGGCCACACTCCGGCCTGTTTGGCGGCGGGCTGTGCCCTTTATGGTGCCGCCTTCGACCAGGTGGTGCCGGTTTCCTCCACCCAAGTCGCCGAACTCTCAAAGCTCCTCGAAAATATCTATCGCTCCGTCAATATCGGCCTCATCAACGAATTGAAGATCGCCGCCGACCGCATGGGCATCGATATTTGGGAAGTCATCCGCGCGGCTTCTACCAAGCCGTTTGGCTTCACTCCGTTCTATCCGGGCCCCGGGCTCGGCGGCCATTGCATTCCCATCGATCCGTTCTATCTGACGTGGAAAGCCCGCGAGTTCGGCGTACATACCCGCTTCATCGAACTGGCCGGCCAGATCAACCGCAGTATGCCCGAATATGTCGTGCGCCGTGCCATGGAAGCCCTCAATACCCATGGCAAGGCTGTCAACGGCAGTCGTGTTCTGCTCATGGGCTTGGCCTACAAGGCGAACGTCGATGACATGCGTGAGTCGCCCACTTTCATTCTGATGGACCTCTTCAGCGAGTTGGGGGCTGAGGTTACCTATCATGACCCGCATGTGCCGGTGGTTGGTCCCACCCGCGAGCATCAGAATTGGGCGGGCACCCGCTCGGTGGCCTGCACCCCGGAAATCCTGACGGCGAGCGACTGTGTTGTCATCGCCACCCATCACGCAGCTTTTGATCTGCAACTACTTGCTGCCCATGCCTCGCTCATCATTGATACCCGCAACGCCATGGCCACCGTGACCACCCGCCCCGGCCAAGTCGTGAAGGCCTGATCCTGCTTTGGTTGCATGCTTTTGTCCGAATGCGCAGTCCTGTTCAAATTAAAAAGCTTGAAACGCTCATGGCGGCGCTGGGTCGCCGGGTTAAGAGTTCCGGGCGAATCTACCTCACTGGGGGCGCGACGGCTCTCCTTCACGGGTGGCGACCGATGACGGTGGATGTTGATTTGAAAGCCGACCCTGAACCAGCAGGTTTCTTCGAGGCGATCGCGGTGCTCAAGGACGAGCTTGAAGTGAATATCGAACTGGCCAGTCCTGATGACTTTATTCCGCCGCTTCCTAACTGGCGAGAGCGGAGCCTGTTCATAGCTCGTCATGGCTTGCTCGACTTTTACCATTACGATCCCTACAGTCAGGCACTCTCCAAACTTGAAAGAGGCCATGCCCGCGATCTGACGGATGTCGACGCCATGCTTCAATCCGGTCTGATCCAGCGTGACCCGCTTTTCCAGCAATTCCTGCAGATCGAACCGCTGCTGATACGCTACCCCGCTCTTGATCCCAAGTCATTTCGGGCGGTAGTCGCGGCGTTCTGCCATACATCATCCGGGGAAACAGCGGGCACGCAACCATGAATCCGGATCCATCGGAATCGCTCATGGGGTTGCCAGGTGCGGAGCGCATCCTTGATGGATTGGATGATTTTCACCAGGGACGTCACACCATTCCTGCCTGCTTGGTTCGCATCGCCACGCCTCGTTTGGTCCGGGCGGGCCTCATGCCAGCGCCCATTCTTCGCGACGACGACGCGGAACTCGATCTCTATCAGATGCTGGCCGCCGAGGGCACCCGTGCCCACAGTTGTTACAATGCGTTCCTCCGCGAACTCATCAGCTTTGAGCACGCCCTCGACCACCGCCTGTCAAAAACCCAACCTAGTTTGCCGGTATTAAAACCAAATCTATCCGCAAGCTCGAATCCGTCATCATGCTAAATTCGTTGTCTCTCAAGGCCCGTTGGTGTTTGGCTCTCACGTTCGTCGGCGCATGCGTCGCGGGCGTGGCATGGCTCACCCACGGGCCTGATTTTGTTAGCATAGTTTGGCTAGCCAAGGACCTGCTTATTGCCTGGTGCCGGGCCTATCCGGTGGTGCTGTTCGCAGCACTGGTGCTGCTGCCGGGGTTCGGTATGCCATCCAGCGCCTTGCTTTTGTTAGCCGGTGCGACTTGGGGCAGCAACTGGACGAGTTGCGTTCTAGCAATTGTTGCCATGGCCCTCAACATGTCTTGGACCTATCTGGTTGCTGCGGGCCCCGCGAGTTCCTTGGTTGCGCGGCTCCTGGGTGCCCGCTGGGACCACTGGCGCAGTTTGGGCCAAAGCGATCGAATCCGGCTAGCGATTCTTTTGCGGGTGACACCAGGGATGCCGCTGTTTGTGCAGAATTATGTACTCGGTCTGCTCGCTGTGCCGTTCTTGCCATATATCCTCATTTCCGTTCCGCTCAACGGCATTTACGTTGTTGGTTTTGTCCTTACCAGTGGTGCCATTTTTGAGGGCCACTTGGGCAGGGCCATTCTTGGCCTCGCCCTGTTGGTGGCCGCTATTCTCGTGCTGCGCCTGTTGCGGGCTCGCTTCAAGACGTCCACGTCTGAAAGTCGCAAGTCTGAATGTCCGAATGTCTGAATGTCCGAATGTCCGAATGTCGCAAGGCATCATGGGAGACATTGTAGCGGCGGTCTGTGACCGCCGATGCGAATGAGACGGCGCTTGCTGACAACGCGGGTTCATTGGCGGTTCAATGGCGGCGGCGGTCATAGACCCGCCGCTACAATGCAAAAGATATTCTTGCGCGGTTGCTTAGCTCTCTTCCCATCCATAATCCATAATCTCTCTCCCGCCCTCCGCCATTCCTTGCGCTACGTTTCCGCTTTCCGCTTTCAACTTTCCCCAAGCTCCATCATACTCCCATCATGCCTTTGGTCTTAGAGAAGGATGGATTCAAGTTCGCGTTTTACAGCAACGATCACCGGCCGATTCACGTTCACGTTCGGAAAGGTGCCGGTGAAGCCATCTTCGATGTGGAGGATGCCGTCGAACTCCGCGAATCCACCGGCATGAAAATCAGGGAACTCGCGCGTGCTCAGGAACTGGCCGAAGAAAACCGAAATCTCATCATTCAAAAATGGCATGAACACCTTGCTTGATAGCGTCAAAAACGCCCGCTATGCCGACGGTCATATTCTGATCGAAATGCACAGCGGGGTTGAGGTGCGTTTCCCGGTGCGCGGAAACCCTCGTCTTGCACAAGGATCCACGCAGCAACTCAACCACATTGAATTGTCTCCCTTCGGTCTCCACTGGCCCGACCTTGACGAGGACTTGTCGATCAGAGGTCTGTTGGAAGGAAACTATGGCCAGAAGTGACCGCCGCCGCGCGGCCTGGTGCTTCGGATCGAAACCCGGAGCGGCGGTCTGTGACCGCCGATACGAATGAGATGGCGCTTGCTGACAACGCGGGTTCATTGGCGGTTCAAGGGGGCGGCGGTCATAGACGCGCCGCTACAATGCAAAAGATATTCTTGCGCGGCTCCTTAGCTCTCTTCCCATCCAAAATCCATAATCCATAATCTCTCTCTCTACCTCTCTTCTCCCATGCCCAAATCCATCGCCATCATCCTGCCGGCTTACAACGAGGAATTGACCATTGTGGACACGATGAAGGATTTCTTCAGCGTATGTCCCGAAGCGGAGATCTACGTGATCGACAATGCCTCGCGCGACCGGACCAACGAACTGGCGCGTGCCGCCTATCAGCAACTCGGCTGCAAGGGCTATCTGCTCGAAGAGCCCCGCAAGGGCAAGGCCGCCGCTGTGCGCAAGGCGTTCATGGAAATCGACTCGGATATCTATGTCATGGTCGATGCCGACATGACCTATCCCGCCAGCGACCTGCGTACCTTGCTCGCCCCCGTTCTCGATGGGCGTGCCGATATCGTCTGCGGCAACCGCCACAGTTCGGGCGTTTACAAGCGTGAGAACAAGCGCCCGCTGCATGACTTCGGCAATAACCTCGTCCGTTCGCTGATCAACCTCCTGTTCAAAGGCTCGCTCGAAGATATCCTCACCGGCTATCGGATCATGTCCAAGCGCTTCGTGAAAAACTATCCTATCCTGGCAGACGGCTTTGAACTCGAAACCGAAATGAGCATCCATGCTCTCGACAAGGGCTACTCCATCATCGAGTTGCCCACCGACTATCGCGATCGCCCCGAGGGTTCCTTCTCCAAGCTCAATACAATCACCGACGGCATCCTCGTCCTAAAGACCATCTTTTCTATCTTTGTCAACTATCGACCGTTGCTCTTTTTTAGTCTCTGCTCGCTGGTTTTCGCGGCACTGTCACTCGCGGCGGGTGCCTGTCCGGTCTTGGAATATGTGCACACAGGCAAGATCCTGCACATTCCCTTGGTGATTCTTGCCTCAGGATTGGCGGGACTCTCGATGCTCGTCTTTGCTGTGGCGGTAATCCTTGATGGCTTGGCCGCGGGCCAGCGCTTCAATCACGCGTTGCAGTTGCTCCAATGGGGCAACCGGTGAATCCATTCACTAGAATATATCAAACGAGATTTGATATGCCTTCCCCAACGCATAGCAAGTTCACCCAGCCCTCGTGGACCCTGAACTGCACCGCAATTTGGATCGTGCTGTCCGCTTGGTTTGTCGCCGGGGGGATTTTTCTGTCCGCCATCGGACAACTCAACCGGCAGGGGAATGCAATCTTGTTGTGTGTCGGCCTGCTCGGATCCCTTAGCGGTTATCTCATGTTGCAGGGCGGAATTTGGCCCAGCAAGCCATTGAGATGGCGGCGTTACTACAAGCCGTTCCCCTTGCTCTATCTCCTCTGCGCCGGTGCCGTGGTGCTTGGCGGGGCAGTGCATGCGCCGACAAATTATGACGCCTTTAGTTATCGGATCCCGCGCTTGCTGCATTGGCTATCTGTGCAACGCTGGCACTGGATCGGTGGATTGGATCCAAGGATGGATTTTAGCTCGGTGGGCTTCGAGTGGTTAATGTTGCCCTGCTTCGCGGCATTCCACACGCTGAGGTTTGCCTATCTGATCAATGCGATCTCGTTTCTGTTGCTGCCGGGCCTGGTATTTTCCGTGTTTTCAGCACTCGGAGTGAAGCGCTCGATCGCGGCTACTTGGATGTGGATTCTTCCCTGCGCCTCATGCTTTGTCCTGGAGGCGGGCAGCATCGGCAACGACTTCATTGCCACGGTCTATGTATTGGCGGCCATCCTGTTCGCGTTGCGAGCCCTTAAATACGGGCACCGGCGCGACATTATGCTTGCGGTATTCTCAGCGGCGCTGATGACCGGAGCTAAGGCCAGCAATCTTCCTCTGTTATTGCCGATCGCGATTTGTATGGCCGTCGCGTTTTACCAGAGGCCCAAACTGATCGCCACCGCGATGCTTGCCGGGTGCTTGGCCAGTGTGGTTTCGTTAGCCCCGTTGGCCATCGTCAATATCCTGCACACCGGCGACTGGGCCGGCGACCCGGCCAGCGCGCTTAAAATAAAAAATCCCGTCATCGGAGTGGCGGGCAACGTAGTGCAACTTGCGGGCTCGAGCCTCGTGCCGGCCGTATTTCCGCCGGCGGACAAGGTTAATCAATGGTTTAATAGCAAGATGGACGAAGTGCCATTGAAACTAATCAAGGATGGCTTTCCGGAATTCAAGACCACCCTATCTCAAATGGCATCTGAAGAAGCCTCGGGGTTGGGCCTTGGTGTGAGTGCTGCTCTTCTGTTAGGTTTGCTTGGGTCGAGAAAACATTTGCAGATTGAAAAGCTCTTCAGCTTGGGAGGGGCGGTTTGCGCCGGCTTTTGGGTGGCGTTGCTGGTTTATATGATGAAGCTCGGCAATTGCTCCGGACCTCGCTTGATTGCGCCTTATTATGCCGGACTCATCGCTTTGCCGCTGTTGCTTATGCAATCAGGGCAAGTATTTGCGCGACCATGGTGGCGCTGGTGCAGTCTCTTTGCATTGCTGCCGATCCTTCCGGCGCTGGTGTTGAATCCGGCGCGGCCGCTTCTGCCTATGTCCTTTATCATAGGTGAAATCAAGGCGGCGGGAGTTCATCATGCCATCCTAACCCGCATGGAGACGGTGTATGAGGTGTATGCGAATCGAGCGGACGCCCATGCTTCAGTCCGAGAGTTGCTGCCTGAGAAGGCCTCATCCATCGGATTTGCCGGCACCAGCGATGAGTCGGAATATTCATTCTGGCTCCCCATGGGTACGCGCAATGTTAGGGACTTTACACCGATGGGCCAGGGAAAATTGCCAGATGCCGGTGGCCTGGATGTGTTAGTCACCTCAAACTGGGGATGCAGTGATCGGTTCAAAATGACACCAGAGCAATTGGCGAGCACCCTCGGTTGGCAAATCATTGGCACCACACGGGTGCATACTTACGCCTCTGCAGGAGAAGCAACTTGGAGCATTCTGGTCCCAAAATAATGAGTGACTCACAAATTATGGTTATTGTCATTGGCTCCGGACCGGCTGCAATTGCCGCCACCCATGCTCTCGTCCAGCAGGGACATCAAGTCACGATCCTAGACGTGGGTACACGCTTGGAAGCCGACAGGCAGGTCATCGTAGACCGGATGTCCACGCAGGAGCCCGAGTCTTGGGTCAAGGAAGATTTTGACGCCCTGGTTGGCCAGCGAGTCGTCACCAGTGAGACGAATCATTCCAAACTGTCATACGGATCAGCCTATAGTTTTGACACAGGCTCGGCAGTCGTGGACATCAGGTGGGAAAAACACGCTGGGTTCAATCACTCCGTTGCAAAGGGCGGCCTGAGCAATGTGTGGGGTTCCTCCCTGTTATGCTATCGGCAGGAGGACATCGCGGACTGGCCGGTTTCCATTGAGGATTTGCGACCGCACTATCGCGCCGTGATGGGCTTTGTGCCGGGAACTGCGATCACGGATGATCTGGAGGAGATCCTTCCGGGCTATTCGACTCAAAACAACCCGTTGGAGCCATCCCGCCAAGGCCAGGCGCTCCTCAAGGATCTGGAAACAAACAAACATCGTCTTCGGCTATCCGGAATTATTGCCGGGCGCAGCCGCCTAGCGATCCGGGCGACCGGCGATGCCACTCACCGTGAATGCGCCTATTGTGCGCTCTGCTTGTCGGGTTGTCCGTATGGCCTCATCTATTCCTCGGCGCAAACTCTCGACGAGTTGATTCAAAGTGGCCAGGTCCGTTATCTGGCGGATCACTTGGTCGAAAAGTTCGAACAAGTGGGTGACGAGGTGATCGTGACCGGGCGGGATCTGGTCAAGAATGAGTCCTTTTCGCAGCGGGCCAGCAGGGTATTTGTTGCGGCCGGCGTCTTGCCGACTGCGAAAATCGTTCTCAACTCATTGCAGGCGTTCGACACTCCGGTCACACTATTAGATAGCCAGTATTTCATCTATCCGATGTTGCGCTTCGGGCTGACCGATGGGGTGGAAACCGAGCGAATGCATACCTCCACGCAGGTTTTTCTGGAAATAGATGACAAGTGTGTCAGTGAGCACATGGTTCATCTGCAGATTTATGGCTACAGTTCTTTCCTGCACCATGAACTCGACCGGACATTCTTGGGTTGGCCGCTTCGTATTGCCACCTTCCGTCGCCACTTTCTCGGGCGCTTGTTGATTGCCCAAGGCTTCATTCACTCCAAGGAGTCCGGTGCACTTCAACTGTGTTTGCGCAAGTCTGCTGACGGTCAGGTTTTTCTTGCCGTCCAGATACAGCCCTCCCGGCAAGCTTTGGCTACTGTCCTCAAGATCGGGTGGAAGCTTCTGAAACAAGCTCTGAACCTGCGTGCTGTGCCCTTGCTTCCCGGCTTACAGTTTCCTAAGCCTGGCAGCGGTTACCACAGCGGCGGCACGTTTCCGATGCGCATTCACCCCGGGTCTCTCGAAACCGACACCTTGGGCCGCTTGCCATCCATGACGCGGGTGCATCTGGTAGATGCCTCGGTTTTGCCGAGCATTCCTGCCACTTCCATCACCCTCAGCATGATGGCCAACTCCCACCGCATCGCCACCCTTGCCGGACGTCTCGATCCGCCATGAAAGTAGCCATTTCTGGAGCGTCCGGCTATGTGGGCGGTTGTATTGCCGAGGGTTTTCGATACCACGATCATGTGGTGCTTGCGCTGAGCCGTCGCCGGTGTGCAGAGCCATGGCGGGCCTATGCCTTGGGAGATGATCCGAGGTTACTGGCGTGGGATGGCGTGGACGTGCTGGTCCACGCGGCCCACGACTTTACTGCCCGTTCCTGGCGGGAGAATCTTGAAAAGAATGTCAAGCCAAGCGTGGCCTTGTTGCAAGCCGCGCGGCAAGCGGGTGTCGGGCACCTGATATTCATCAGTTCCATGAGTTCATTCGACGGCTGCCGGTCCAACTATGGCAAAGCCAAGCTCATGATTGAAAAGGCAGCACTCGCACTCGGGGCTGTGATCATCCGTCCCGGTCTGGTGTGGAGCGATCCATCCGGCGGCGTGATGGGTACCCTGGAAAAATTAGTGGCCAAAATTGCAGTCGTCCCATTTTTGATCGGCGGCGAACATCTCAAACAATATCTGATCCATGAGGCGGATCTGACAGAAGCCGTGGTGGCCTTGGCGGAAAACTTGCCATCCGGCTCGCTGCATTCGGTGACTCATCCAACTCCCGTCTCGCTCTTGCACATCCTCAAGGCTATCGCGAAACGAGCCAATCTCCGCCGCATCTATCTGCCGATTCCCTGGCAATGCGCCATGACCGGTTTGAAGTGTCTTGAGATGCTCGGCATTGGATGCTCGTTCCGCAGCGACAGTCTCGTTGGCCTTGTCCACGGCAATCCACATCCTGAAATCACCCCGCCGCCAGCCGGAATCTGCTATCGCCCTTTCCTCTGACAGTTGGCGGAAAGCACTAAATCCTAAATCCTAAATTCCAAACGCAGGTACGCGAATTGTTGGAAGATAGGTATCCGATAGGCCACAGAACCTTCACCCCGCCCTATCTGCCCATGAGACTGACTCCCCATGAAAAAGCCGCCATTCTGACTGCTGTCGGTAGGCAGGATCTTGAAGCACGGATCATTCTTTTTGGTTCCCGTGCAGATGATCGGGCAAGGGGCGGAGACATTGACCTGTTGATCATTTCTGACCAGATCGGACTGCATCAGGAATGGGAGATTCGCAGGGACATCCTGGACGAGATCGGCTGGCAAAAACTCGATCTCATCGTGCGCCGCAGCAACCAACTGGACTCTCCCATCGCCAGCACAGCCATGGAAACTGGAATCTCGCTATGAACCCGCGAACCCAGGCTGCCTATCTTGCGGAGAGTTTCGCGGAACTGGACCGGGCGCTCTGTCATCTGGAGTATTCTGCGAATGTCTGTGCGGATCTTCCGCCCGATGAGCCAGCCCCCACGGAAGAGGCCTTGGCGCGGATTGAGGCATTCACCAGTCGTTTCGCCCGGGTCGTTGACCTCATGAGTAAGCGCGTCCTTCGCGCCATGGACCAGTTCGAGATGTATGAGGCTGGAACCTTGCTTGATGTCGCAAACCGTGCCGAAAAGCGGGGAGTGATCGAGTCGGTGGACTGGTTGCGCGAACTGAAGGACACCCGTAACCGTATTTCCCATGACTATGCCGGAGACCGTCTTCCCGAGATTCTGGCCTATTGCCGTGAGGAACTTCCCCGTCTACTGGCAACCTGCCAACGTATCAGGGAGTACGGTGACATCCTGCTTTCCCGGTAGGGGGGTCGCGGCGCTCCGCCCACTCTCGCTCTGCGGCTTCATCGAGGCAGCGCCACCTGCTCGTTCCGCAGCGACAGTCTCGTCGGCCTTGTCCACGGCAATCCACAACCTGAAATCACCACCCCGCCAGCCGGAATCTGCTATCGCCCTTTCCTCTGACAGCTGGCGGAAAGCACTAAATCCTAAATCCTAAATCCTAAATCCTAAATCCTAAATCCTAAATCCTAAAT
>JBAXOP010000203.1:0-9900 GCA_037133195.1 Verrucomicrobiota bacterium
GCCACTTTCCCTTGTAGGTAAGGGAAAGTGGAGCGTAGCGGATTCGAACCGCTGAAACCATCCAACCCCTTTTCATCACAGGCTTTTTCCCGTACCTACAATAAAAATAAACAGTATAAACTTGACGGATTGGCATAAATAGGGGACGGTCTGGGGGACGGTAACACGTCTAACACCACACTAACAATAATCAGCACGCCATGGCATCACTCAGAAAACGCAAAGACTCGAACGTCTGGCAAGCTCAGTACTACGTCGCGGACCCAGATACCGGGGGCCTGCGACAGGTGCGGCAATCCACCGGACACACGAATAAAAAGAAGGCCATGGCCTGCGCGGTGGAACTCGAACGGGCGGCGCAAGGGGTGATTGAAGCCGGGAGCGACAAGGCGCAACTCGCCAAAGCCGTGTTTTCCGCCGTCGTTGCAGACATCGAGCGCGAGACGCTCACCGGCCCTGCCGCCAGAAAGTACCTCGGCCAGTTCCTTGCCATCGCTACGGGCGAAACCCTGCACAATTTCACGATTGAAACGTGGGTCGCGGAATGGCTGCGCCGGAAACGCCGCGATAGCTCGAAAGCAACGATGGCGCGATACGACGGGCACCTCGGCGCGTTCCTGAGTTGGCTAGGCCCTGATCGCAGCAAGAAGCCGCTGGAAAGCGTCACCCCTCTGCACGTTCGCCAGTGGCGCGAGTCATTGCAGGATGCCGGGCGGGCGGGCAAGACCGTGCTGGCGTATCTGAAAGACCTGGGGGGCGCGTACCGAGCCGCCATCCGCGAGGGGCTGGTGTCATTCAATCCATGCGCCGCGCTGGAAGCCATCGACACCAGCGACAGCATGGAGCGCAAGCCGTTCACCTTGGCCGAAGTTTCCGACCTGTTGGCCGCCGCACCATCGCCGGAATGGCATGGCTTGATGCTGGTCGCCGCCTTCACCGGCCTGCGCCTTGGCGATGCCGCCAAGCTCTCATGGCAGGCGGTGGACTTGGCCGCCAAACAGATCACCCTCATCCCGTCCAAGACGAAGAAGAAAAAGCGTGAGGTGCGCATCCCTATTCATCCCGACTTGCTGGCCTACCTCGAAAACGCGCCAGTTGCCAGCGACTCCCCCACAGCGCCGGTTTTCTCGGAGTTGTCAAAATTGACGATAGGAGCCCGCACCGGACTATCGCAGACGTTCAACGGAATCATGCAGGCCGCCGGAGTTGACCGGGGTCAGGCGTCCCGCACCGTGGAAGAGGGCCAGGCCACCGTGGGCCGGGTGAACTACGAGCGAGGATTCCACAGCCTGCGCCACACGTTCACAAGTTGGCTCCGCAATGCCGGAGTGAGCGAAGAGGACCGCATGAGCCTTACCGGCCACAGCACCCGTGAAAGCCACCAGATTTATTCTCATGCCAGCGATCAAGCGGGGCGTGACGCCATCAGCAAACTACCAACCCTGAAATCTGCCAAGTCGTGAAAACCACTCCCACCCCCCCGCCAGTCGCCAAGCAGCAAGATACCGCAACTACGCCAGTGAGTCCCCCGTGGAAACTGCCGCCGGAAGTGCCCCCGGTCGAAGCACCACGCACGCCAGTGACCAAGCTCCCCTCGCTGGAAACCTTTGTCGGCCTCGCCGCTTCGATGGCTACCCCCAATGAGAAGCCAGCAGCAACCGCGCGTCGGGCAATGGAGTTGTTCGCTGCTTGCGAGCGGGAACTCGCTGAGATGGAAAGACTTGCAGCGCGGGCAAATGCAGAGGCGAAATTCCTCTCCGACGAGTTCGAGCTTGTGAGCGCATTTCTATCCAACTTCAAAGCGGGCGAAAACATTTACTACGACAGCTTTGATCCAGGCGAGAAAGTGACAATCGACGCATTTCTGGAAGCGTGCATGCCTCGATCAAGGAAAGAAGCTAGGATGGCAAAGTGGCGAGCGTTCATTGCCTGGAAATTATCCCTTAACGGGGGGATGATCGGGCTTCCAATACTAAGCGAGAGCGAAAGCGCCGATCTTGCGCCGATCTTGGTTATGAGATTCAGGGAATCCGGTTTTTCGATAGACGAGAGGTTGTCCGGCCTCAGGGACGATTTCACAGCCTTTCTTGAAGATGATCGCAAGGCGAAGGCTTCCGAACGCGGAAAAAAAGGAGGAAAGCAGAAGAAACCTCTTGGTGTCGCAACGTAGGCCCGAAAAACGCCACAAGTCAAAAAACGGCTGACATAAGTTCATAGGTGGATGCCACAAGTTCTTTGAGATCTGTCCTGAGTTCTCGAAACCCTGCCGTAAGTAAAACACGGCAAGGAAAAACGGGAAAAGCCTGGTGCTAAGGCTTTTGAATGCTTAAACCGCAAACACAAATCGACTGGGCGCGTGAGAAACAAATCACGGCGCGTTACGGACTGTCACACATGATGTGCTTCACCTTGCGCAAAGCGGGAAAAATCCGCTCTGTCTCACTCAAGACGGAAGGCAAGACCCAGGGCGCAAGGCTCTATAACGTCGCCAGCATCGAAGCGTTTCTTGCCAGTCAAGAAGCGATGGATCTTCAAGGGGAAGGAGGCTCCAAGTGAAGCATCCCGTCCCTGAGGAAAAAGCCCCGCGCCCGGCGGCGAACCGGGACACGGGGAAGGAATCAAGACGCCCGAAGGCTAGCGCCTCTGCCGACACTGGCAAGGATCATTTTGACGACGACCGCCCGCCCGAGGATTTGCAAGACCAGCAGGCCGACGCGGAATGCGCGGCGCATCCTATCGCGCCGTCAACCGCCACAGCGCAACCGCCTCGCCACGGTCCGAAGCCACCGGCAGCGGGCAAGGGGGATTTCGGCCGGCATGCCCCACTTCAACCGGGAGCGGAAGAAAGCGCGAAAGTCATCCTTGCAACGGAAATGTTCTTCGGTGCCAAGGGGGGGATTGAAACCCTAGCCCCTGAGGATTTCCCAACGCCTCAACTCCAACAAATCGCACGCTTTGTCAGGGATACCAATGGCTGCCATTATGGAGACGTCGTTCTAGCCGTCATCGCAAGCGATCTATCCGGCGACGACAAGCAGATATTGCGGAACTCCGTCCTAGAGATTGGCGAGTTTCCACAAGCCAACACCGAGGAATTGCTAGGCCCGCACCTAAAACGGCTTCGCGAATTCATTGATCTTCGCGAGGAGCAGTTCGAGGAGTGGCGAGCAAACCCGGCACAGGCCGGGATTATGCATCAGGGCTTGATTGGCTATCAAAACACGGACGCGGGAAATGCGGATCGATTACATGCAGCACACGGCAAGAACATCAGATATATATCAAGTTCGGGCCAGTGGCTGACGTGGGACAAATCTAGGTGGGTACCGGACTCAACCGGCCACATCGTTCGGATGTTCATCGAAACCATGCGGAGCACTGCTAGGCTTGCCGCTGACATACGCGACCCAAAGGAGGCTCAAGCCATTATGGGCTTTGCCTTGAGATCTACTAACAAGCCATCGGTTGACGCCGGGATTGCGCTTGCTAGGTCAGTCAAGGGCACTTCAATTTCAATCACCGATCTTGATAGTGACCCGTGGATGATTGGTTGCGTCAACGGCGTAATTAACCTCCGCAGTGGTGAATACGTTAAACCGGAGCGGGGGCAACTTATCACAAAGTCAATTGGCACAAAATACGATCCAAAGGCCACTTGTCCGACGTGGCTTAGGTTTCTCGAAACCGTCACCAATGGAGACGCCGAATTGATAGGCTTCCTGCAAGCCGCCGTCGGCTACACGCTCACCGGACTGACCAGCGAGCAATGCCTGTTTTTCCTGCACGGCACCGGCCAAAATGGCAAGGGTGTATTCAGCGAAACTATCAAGCGGATGTCGGGCGACTACGGACAAACCGCGCCCGAGTCGCTCTTCACCAAGGACAAGCCAACCGGGGCGACAAACGACATTGCGCGTCTTGCTGGGTGCCGGATGGCCGTTGCCTCGGAACTCGACGAGGGGGCCAGCTTTGCGGAAAGCCGGATAAAGTCGCTCACCGGCGGCGACACGATCACGGCGAGGTTCTTGAATCGGGAGTTTTTCGACTTCCTGCCAACTCATAAATTCTGGATTTCCGGCAACCACAAGCCGACGGTCAAGGGGACGGACTTTGGAATCTGGCGGAGGATCCGCCTGATCCCGTTCACCGTTCGCATCCCAGAGGCTGAAAAGGATCCAAACTTGACGGCAAAACTTGCCGACGAGTTGCCGGGGATTCTCAACTGGGCAATCGAGGGTTGCCAGCGATGGCAGCGCGAGGGGTTGTGCGTCCCGCAGTGTGTGAAGCAGGCTACCGAGTCCTATCGACTGGAAGAGGATGTTGTCGGGCAGTTCCTTACAGATTGCACAGAGGAGCAAGCCGGGGCGAGAACCTTGACGAACTCAGTGTATGACGCCTATGGACAATGGGCGGGCCGTGAGGGGATTCAAGAACGCCACCGGCTCAGCGCGAGGCGACTTATCCGCCGGATCGAGGAGCACGGCTTCCACAGAATGAAGTCTCACGGCGTGCCAATGTGGGAAAACCTCACCTTGAAACCAGCCTGAAAAATGAAACCTGGGGGCAGTTGGGGAGCATTTGAGGCAAAATGACTATTTCCCCCTTAGAGAGGTCTTACGTGAGGAAATAGCTAAAAAGGCTCCAAAGCTCCCCAACCTCCCCCGAACCGTCTCCGCCCAACATCAAATCTAACCACCGCTAAACGTTTTTGAACGCCGCCACCCAACCCTCGCCCCCTAGCCCAATCCTGCCGACCGGTCCGCTATCGGCGGAGGGAGTTGTCCGCATTCGCTTGAGCGAGGCCGCAGGAGCCGCCCTAGCAGCCGTGGGCGAGTCGTTCGTCGACGTCTCCCGAGGCTTCTACCCAGACCGTCACGGCAGGATGGTGATTTACTGCTCACCGTGCCCGTTCGATGTTGCGCGGGACGCGTGCGGAATTATCGCCGGCACTCACCGGGCGCAGCGCATCAAGACGCCCGCGAGCGGCACTGCCACACCCGCCAAGCCCGAGGTGCCCGCCATCGTGCCAGATTGCCCGCCCGACGCGCCACAGGGCAACCACGGGCCACCAGGCCTGGCGTCAACCCGCCGTGTTACGCCCGTTACGGGATCGACCCGCGGATGTAAAATTCGGCCATGAACATCAGACAGGAACGGTTTTGTGAATTTGTGGCATCCGGCATGAGTGGAACGGAGGCTTACTTGCAGGCGGGTTGGAAGTTCAGCAGAGATGCCGCCCGCGCAAGTGCAGCGGAAACCCTTGCAAAGCCTAGCATCAAGGCCCCCGTGGCGGGCCTCCGCAAGAATCAGACCAGGAAGGCGCTGCTAACCAAGGACAGACAGCGGGAAATCCTCCGCGACATGGCAGAGGACCCCAGCGCCAAACCGCTTGTTCGCATTCGGGCCATCGAGCTTGACGCGAAACTCGCCGGGCATTTCGCTCCGGACCAGCTCACCGTGGAGACCGGCCCGAAGACGCTGGAAGCTATCAAGGAGCGGGCCGAACGGGTGGCGAGCGTGCTTGACCTGCCAGCCCGCATGCCGGCAACAGCACTGGCCGTCAATGGCAACGGGCATTCCAACGGTAGTGCGCTTTCCCGCTGGCCCCAAAATTTCGCTTCGCTAGAGTGATCGTCACTACCGGCTCGACAGCACTGCCGAAACAGCTCCCACGGGACACGCCAGGAAGCCGCAGGGCGGCGTTTCACGGTGAAGGTGGGACATGACAACGGAAGCCGCCCCCAATGCGGCAGAGAGCGCCATCCACAGATTGACGTGTCTTTTTTGAAATCGGCGATTTTGTCCTTGCCGGGCCGGTGTCTAGATCGTTGGATCGTGCTGTTCGGAGCAATCCGAACCGGGGCATGAGAACCCCAGTAACGAGCGGTCAGGCGTTGACCGAGAAAACGCCGCCTCCAGGCCCACAAGGGTCGGGGGGGCGGTGGCGCATGTCCAGGTTGCCGCTTTCGGGGGGCAACTAAAGGCCGCCGCGCTCGTCTCGTTACGGGTTCTCAACTCCCCGGCCACCCTGTGAAATCAGGGTGGCTGGTTTTGAGAAACACCGTATCCTATGCACGACACACGACAGCCGCCTTTCCTGAAACATGCCGAAAACGACGGTTTCATAAAATTCACGGGTGACGGCAAAACTGAGCGCGTCCACTACGTTGCCGCCGACCACTCCGAACGCTGGGCCGACCCCGAGGAAAAGGTCCGCGCCGAGTTCTGGGCGGAACTCATCTACAAATACGAATACCGCCCCGAGCGCATCCGGTTTGAAGTCAAAGTCCCGCGCCGCACGCCCGGCGACCTCGCCGACCTCGTCATATACGGCGACAAGGACGACGAACTCAAAGCCCCTTACCTCGTCTTCGAGTGCAAACGCGCCGACGTGTCCGACGCTGAATTCACCCAAGCCATCGAGCAGGCATGTGGCAACCGGGCCAACCTGGCCGCTCCATTCTGCGGTGTTATCGCGGGCATGACTCGACGCTTTCTTCGCTTCGACGATGCCAGAAAATATCCTCCCGGTGAACGGGATAGAAACATCTTGGCCGACATCCCGATCCGATACGGGAAGCCGCCCGCTTGGCGTTTCTACAAAGGCGGTTTCCGCATGGAAAAGGGTAAGCGCGTCGTCGCCACCGATCTCCCGGCCATTCCCCGCGAGGAGCTTCGTGCGGCCATTCGTAAGTGCCATCAAACTTTGTGGGAAGGCGGTCGCCGCTCCCCAATCACGGCTTTCGGCGAGTTCTGCAAACTCATCTTCGTCAAGCATCGTGACGAAAAAAACCCGGAGAGAGAAGACGGGCAACCATATGCGTTCCAGCGCGGGGATGAAACGGCGGAGCATTTGGCAAACCGAATCTACAAGCTCTATGATGACGAAAAAGAACTCGATCCCACGGTTTTTGAGGGTCGCATCAACGTCGAGCCGCCCATCCTCGCGCAAGTTGTTGAACACTTGGAGGGTATATCTCTCGACCGAACGGAACTCGACACCAAGGGCGTTGCCTTCGAGGAGTTCATGGGTGGCTTTTTCAAGGGCGTCTTCGGCCAATACTTCGCCCCGCGCGAACTCATCGGCTTCGCTGTCGAGGTGCTGAACCCGGAGCGGAAGCAGCTTGTTCTCGACCCCGCCTGCGGCTCCGGTGGCTTCCTTCTCTACGCGCTCGACCATGTGCGCCGCGAGGCCGACCGCCGTTTCCCAACGCACCGCACCGACGCCAAGCAGAGCCGCAACCACTGGACCTTCTGGCACGACTTCGCAGAGAAGAATCTCTTCGGCGTGGAAATCAACGAGGAACTGGCCCGCGTCGCCAAGATGAACATGATTATCCACGACGACGGCCACACCAACATTGTCGGCCACGATGCGCTGGATTTCTTCCAGCGTCCCAAGGACGCCGACGGCCAGCCCACGGGCGAAAACCGTTCTTACCTTTACGACCGCAACAAGACCCTTCGTGCAGGCAAATTCGACCTCATCCTCACCAATCCGCCTTTCGGCTCAGTGGTGAAACGCACGGAAAAGGGCGAGGGCTACCTGGAGCAGTTCGACCTTCGCAATTACATCGGGAAGAGCGCCACCGGCACCGAGTCGAATGAATCAGCGAAGGGCGAGGCCGACGCCAAGCGCGGCGCGAAAGCCGTGAAAGAACGCGCCAGCATCAAGACCGAAATCCTCTTCCTTGAGCGAGTCCATTCCTTCCTCAAGCCCGGCACCGGCCGCACCGCCATTGTACTCCCCGACGGAATTCTAACTAATTCATCGCTGCAAGGTGTGCGCGACTGGATGCTTGCCCACTTTCAGCTTCTTGCCGTTGTCTCCCTCCCGCAGTTCGCCTTTGCCCACTACGACGCCGGGGTGAAGGCCAGCCTCGTATTCCTCCGCCGCTTGAAGGATGGCGAGACGGTGCCGGATAGCACGCCAATCTTCATGGCCCTCGCCGAAAACATCGGCTACGATGCCACCGGGCGGAAAACCTTCACCGTCATGGTGGAAAAGGAAGAGCCGGGCGTGGAAAAAATAGAACTCCAAAGCTGCGACCTCTTTGACTTCCGCGTCCACTACGAGTGGAATACTGCTAGCCCGAAGAAAGCCGATTGGAGTGAACGCCATCGCGAAATTATTCCAGACACCGGCCTCGTGGCACGGTGGCGGGCATTCGAGAAAGACCCAGCACCTTTTTTCGTCTAAGCCCCGTCGAATCTGGCAGGCCAACATGGTTTGCCGTGCGACGGGGCGACATAACCACTCGGTTTGACGCGAAATATTTTGCCCTACACGAGAAACTGGATACAGCGCTATATCCGCTGAAGCCGTTGGGCCTGCTCGTCCGAGCAGAGCCAGACTACGGTGCTGGCTCTCGCGCCGTGGAGCGCACCAACGGGAAGCAGCCCCGATATATCCGCATAACGGATTTCGGGGACGATGGAATTGAACCCGGCCATAAGTTTGTGACGGCTGACCCGGTTGAACCTGACTGCGAGCTTGGTGATGGCGACCTACTTTTTGCCCGTAGTGGCGCAACCGTGGGTAAGACTTACCTGCACGAAGATATGAGTGAGCCGTCACTGTTCGCAGGCTACTGTATCCGCTTCCGCTTCCGGACGCACCTCGTATCACCGAAGTTTGTATATTGGTTTACGAAAACAGAGGCATACGCGCGTTGGGTCGCAACCATTCAACGCCCTGCCGGTCAACCAAACATTAACAAAGAGGAATTCAAAACTGTTCAAATTCCTCTTCCTGCCCAAGTAGCCGACCAAGAGAAACTTGTCGCCGCGATGGAAGCGGCGCGGACGGTGCGGCGGGCGAAGCTGGCGGCGGCCGAAGCGCTACTCGCCGGTCTCGACGACTTCTTGCTCGCCACCCTCGGCCTCACCCCACCGCCCAAAGACGAGCGCAAAGTCTTTGCCGTCCGCCGCACGGACGCCGAACGGCATGGCCACTTGAACGCCGACTACTTCCACCCCGAACGCATCCTTGCTCTGCGAGCGATGGAGGCAGCATCGCAACGTGTTCCTTGCGCAAAGCTCTCGGATGTCGTCGATTTCATCCGCGATCAAATCAAAACTCCCGGTCCGAATTACCTCAGCCTCGCCCATATTCAGAGCAACACGGGCGAACTGACGAACTCGAATGATGAAGCTGCTGGTGCCTGTTCCGAATATCAAACCGGCGATGTTCTCTTTGCCCGCCTGCGTCCCTACCTGAACAAAGTCTATCGCGCCGAGATGGATGGCTGTTGTTCCCCTGAGTTTCACGTCCTGCGCGTGAACAATGTCAATGAACTGCTGCCCGATTACCTCGCCGCCACTCTGCGTAGCAGCCTAACACTTGCTCAAACTCGCCACATGATGACTGGCAACACCCATCCACGGCTTACCAACGAAGATGTCATCAATCTCATCATCCCGATTCCCAAAGACGTAGCCGCACAGAAAGCAATCGCCGTCGAAGCCCGCCGCCGCCGCGAAGAAGCCCGCCGCTTGCGCTCCGAAGCCGAAGCCGGCTGGCAAGCCGCGAAGCGCTGGTTTGAAGAACAACTCCACGGCCCCGCCCATCCATGTCCTTCGAGTTCATCATCCACAAACCGCGCGAGGACGAATCCATCCTAGACATCCGCAACATGCCCTGGCGGTGGAATAGCCCGATCCGACACGATGTTGAATTGCCGTATATTCTTTGGCAACCCACGAAAGCTGGCCCATGGTCACTTCGCGCTCAGGAGACGCCGGATAGCCCCCGTCCTCGGATGGAAACACGCCAATGGCATCCTGAGCGTCCTTTGTTTACCCGCCAGCGTCACACCACTTCGGCGCTCCGTTCTCGTCAACCGCCATGCTTCTGCAAGGCATTATTCCCATACAAACGCGCAATCCTGGATGCCGAAA
>JBAXOP010000204.1:0-9890 GCA_037133195.1 Verrucomicrobiota bacterium
AAATAAAGGAGACTCAATAATAAAATGATAGAAAAGTACTAGACATCCCGAAATCTGTGGGTAAGGACAGGGGTCTCATGATAACATTAAAAGTCTCAGAAGAAGTTAGTAGGCATAAAAAATGTTAAGTAAGGAAGAATAAATCACACAGCAAAACGAAGGCCATATTGGATAATGGCCCCTAAATTTATATAGAAAGCCCAGGAGCACATTGATATAGGAGAACAACAAAGGTTTCCTAACTGTGGTGGGTGGTGAGTATAAATTTATGAGCTAACACAAAGAACTTATAATAACATTAAAAATATTAGAATATTAGAAATTTTGATGAGCTTTAGTAAGCATAAAAAATGTCAAGTCAGGAAGAGAGTAAACCACACAGCAAAATGAAGTCCATGTGGAGAAAAATCCCAAAAACTTACATATAAAACCCCAAAACGCATCGGTGTAGGAGAGTGGGAACAAGGTTTCCGCAACAGTGGTGGCGACGATAATCTTCGGCCGCGGGCCGGGCGTGATCGCCGCCTCCTGGGCAGCCGGCGGCAAGGTGCTGTGCAACGGATAAATGTCCCACCCGCGGGCCGCAGAACAATTTTCCAACAATTCAATAGTACGCCGTATCTCATGAGTGCCGGGCAGAAACATCAAAATGTCGCCTGTGTCGCATAGCGCCATTGCCTCACGGCAAACCCCGGTCATGCGCTCCCAGATGGGCAATTCCCGTGGCGGACCGCCGCGCCGGTCGTTGGTGGTGGGGTGCTCCGGGCGGTAAAGAATGTCTACCGGATAGGCCCGGCCGCCGGCTTCCAGCGAGTGCACCGGTGCGAGAAACTCGGCTAGCCCGGCGGTTTCCAGGGTGGCCGACATGACCACCACCCGCAGTTCTGGCCGCGGGCCGTCCTGGAGGTTGAGGCAACGGGCCAGCGCCATGTCCACCGCCAGCCGCCGCTCGTGAAACTCATCGAACACCACCGCGCCGACTCCGCGCAATTGCGGATCGTCTTGCAGCCAGCGCTGGAATACCCCGTCGGTCAGATAGATGATGCGCGTCTCGTCGCGGTAACGACTGTCGAAGCGCACCGCGTAACCCACATCCTGGCCGAGCGACGAGCCGCGTTGTTTGGCGACCCAGCCGGCTAGCAACCGTGCGGCCATGCGGCGCGGCTCGATGACCAGAATACGCCCCCTCAAGCCAGCGTCCAGCAGCATGCCGGGCACCGAGGTGCTCTTGCCAGATCCGGTGGGTGCCTTGAGCAATACCCGCGGGCGAACGTCGCCGCGCACGGCGGCACGCAGGGCATCGGCAATTTCAAATACAGGCAACATCGGCATCATGGGTGAGCGTGGAAGCGCCGCAATGGCGCTTTGCTGCAAGAGCGATGACACAGGGACAGCCTTCTTGACAGAAAAATTGAACGGCTGGCAGGCGCTGGGTGCGCATCTGCGAAAGTTGCAATAAGCCCGAACGCCGAAGTTGGACAATACCCGGGGGAAAATGAACCGCGGAGTACAATGTCACACCGAAGCCGAAGTCCACGCGGCGCTGGCGGAAGTGGAAGCATGGATGGCGGAGGCGGGGCTGACCTTGCATCCTGAGAAAACGCGCGTGGGGCTGGCATCATCCGTCACTGTGTGCCGCCTGCCGGTATTTCGTGATCGGCGGATATATCGGGTTTTGCAATGTCCAGGCCAGGAGCCTCCGCCATTCACAGCGGCGGTACGGCGGTGGGCGATGGGGAGTCCGTTTGCTCTCACCGCAGCGATCCTGCGGCCTGCGCTTGGTTGTGATTTTCCGTCGCGGGTTATTGCACCGGCGTCAATGTGAACTCCTTGAGAGTGACCCCGCGGCTGCCGTCCAGGAGCGAGAAGTGGATGACATTATAGCCGTTGACCAAGGAGAGTTCGATGGGTTGGGTCTGCTGCCACTTGCCGAGGGTGTATGGGACGGCGATTTCAACCGGTGCTTTGGCATCATTCGACAAAACCTGGAACTTTTGCCCCTCCTGCACCGTCGCGACCCGGGCGCTCAGCGCATACTTGCCGGAATTCGGCAAATTCACATCGTAGTTGGCCTTGTACCCGCCGGTACAATGCAACTGCATGCCGCCGGCGAAGCTCTTCATGGCATAGAATGGTCCCGTCGGCTTGCTGTGGGCCACCGCCGGAATGGTGATGACGCCGTCGCGCCCAGCCGTGGCCTTGCGGTCCGCTTCCGTCACCTTCGTCTGCTCGATTTTCTCATTGCCCTTCGGCTCATTCGCTTCGGCCAATTCCTGGCCGAGCGGGCCCAAGGCAACCGCCGTGGCAGCGAGGGCAAGTGACTGGTAATGAGCCATGCTGCTCCAGAAGCCGCCCACTTCCTTTTTGCGCTCATTGTAGGCTGGTTCTCCGAGAATGCGGCTGATCCACTGCGCCCGCAACACCTTGAGGTAGTCTTGCACATGGGCCCGCGCCTGGGTTTCCAACAAAAACTGCGTGCCGCTGAGCACTGCCTCATCCTTGTCCCACCAACTCCATTCAAAACCTGCGCCGAGATTGCACACCCAACCCTTCGGCGTCCAGTGGCTCAACGCGGCATGTGCGTGCTGGGTCACACCCCAGGTCGGAATGCCGAAACTGCGCAGGATAAACCGGCCAAAGAACGCGCGGCGGCCGCACACCCCGCCATCCTTGATGATGTTCTGATAGGTCTGCAGCGAAGGTACGTCATTCTTCACGTTTTGTGACCCATACGGCACTTCGGTCCTGACGGCGCATGAATAGCGCCAGCCATAGTCGGGGGTGTAGATATAGTCGGGCCGGTAGTTGCGGAGCATCTCGCGCCCCCATGCCAGAATCGCGTCCGGCGCGTCGCAGTCAACGACCAAGCGGTACTCCCAAGTGGACAGGTATTTGAAAGCCGGGTCCAACTCGCCATCCAGATATGCCTTCTCATAATGCAGATAGCGATTCAGCGGGTCCACGCTGGCCGGTGCGTTGGTTTGGTCCTGGGGGTTGGACTGAGCGACCGGCACGGCATGCTCCAAACTGGTGGCCAGAGCCAAGCGCTGCAAGACGCCTTGACTGGTCTTGGGGCGGGCTTTCTGAATGGTGGTATAAATTTCCATCGCCCGGCCAAACTTGCCGAACTTTGCGCCACCGGCTTCGAGCATCTGTTTCATCAGTGTGGTGTCGGCCAGAAGCTTGTCCACCAAGGCGGCCTGTTCACTGCCCTGCTGGGCGAACTCGGCCAAGCCATGGGGCGTTGCCTCGGTGAGCACGGTGCATATAACCAGCGTCGCGTCCTCATTGTCGCTCGAGAGGGATGAATCAATGGCCGTCAGGAGGGCTTTGGCGGCCATTATCTCGTCGGCTTGGGCCTTGGCCAGTGTGGCTTGAGCCATCTGAGGTGTCTTGGCCATTTTCGACGCGTCGAGCCGTGCCTTGTCCAATGCCGCCTGGCGCTCCTTGAGCGCTTTGACCCCTGCTTCCTTGTCCGCCTCCGCCTCGGCCAGATCTTTCAGCGCCGCTTCGCGTTCGGTTTCCGTGGTCGCTTTCTTCAGCGCCGCCTGCGCCTTGGCGATTTTCTTCTCGGCACCGCCTATCCACTTGCCCTTCGCATGCTCAACCAAAGCCTTAGCCCCATTGATTTTTACTTCGGGTGCCTTGGCTTCATCCGCCGCCGCCCTCGCCGCCTTGACCGCTCCCTGGGCCTTTAGCAAGGCCGATTTGCTGGCCTCATCAATATTGGGAAGGGTATTGGCAATTTTCGTCTGCGCGGTCTTGAGTCTTTCGGCGTATTTTTTTTCCAGCTGGCTACCGGCATTGCTGAGCGGGGTTTGGGGCGTGCCTTTGGTCACTGCCGCGGACACGGTGGCGACGCCCGTCGGCATCCCCACCAACAGACAGGCCATAACGAGCGCTTGGTTGGTTTTCATGATTTGGTTGGTTTTCATGATTTGGTTGGTTTTCATGATTTGGTTGGTTTTCATGATTTGGTTGGTTTTCATGAGGCGACTCATAAACGATGGTTCCGCGGGGATTTATCAAGAATTTTCCGCCCCCCCCCGACTCTATTGATGTTGTTGGTCAGACGGAAATTTCTTGGGAATCCCTCCCTGTAGGTCTGGAATCGAAACAGCTGCTTGTTATTTGTCATCGGCTTGAGGGTTCTTACGGGTACACCCACTACTAAAGAAAGCAAGAAACCCTGCGATTTGCTTTGCTAACTCCGGGGTTGATCCCGCCCAATACTGTCAGGTTTGTTCATGCAGTGGCAGGAATAAAGAAGAGGCTCCGGGCAGGATGCCCGGGCTACAGTGGCGCGGGCATCCTGCCCGCCGCCTCTTCTTTATTCCTGTCCCCTTCTGCCCATGGGATGCGCATGAGAAAGCCGCCAAGCGGAATGGTTTGCACTGCGCATGGGCCATGGCGACCGGAGGCCACCTCTCCGTGAGGCGAGCGCATTCAAGATTCACCGCCGTGCCATCCCTTAACTTGACGCGCATGCCCTGCGGGGCTTTCGTTCCGCTCAAGTCTATCTCGCTCCGCTCGGTTCCGCGTTTTGATGACATTTTGCTCGTCAGAACATCAAAATGTGCCAAATCATTTTCCACCGAGTTCAGGATCAGTAAGATTGGGATGACTTGATCTATGAGGGTGAAATAACGACAATAAAATGAAAGAAAT
The DNA here is from genome assembly GCA_037133195.1 of Verrucomicrobiota bacterium. GTDB lineage: Bacteria > Verrucomicrobiota > Verrucomicrobiia > Verrucomicrobiales > Akkermansiaceae > Luteolibacter. The sequence goes on from JBAXOP010000204.1 coordinate 4,669, forward strand.
TCACAGGATGAAAGGAATACACAGGATGAAAACAACAAACCTGGCAAGAATGTCCTCGCCGTCCATTGCCACCAAACGGCGGACGGCCCGTACGTGGACGCCGCGATTTTTTACCGAAGCGCCCGCTTCCAAGTGATCCATGGTTTTAGAACGACTCTTCAAATGTCATGATGCGTCCATTTAGCAAACAGGACAATCCGATGAGCGCGTGGATGCGTATCATGCTGGTACTTATGCTGCTAAGTGCGGACTCATTCGCCCTCGATATATCCCGGACCGGGCATGTACCGGTTCCGGTAAATTATGTCAAAGCGGATATCTGGCAGCAGACCCTGCTGGCCAGTCGCAGCAAGGCCCTGGCCGCAGGCGTCAATAAGGACGAGATAGGTGCCTTGTGGGCTAGGCTCGACCGCGATTTTCCCATTCCCTCGGACTGGGTGCTCCAGGATCTGGGCGACAAGCGCGACGCCCTGTTCGCCGCGGAGATACCTCCCGACCTGAGCCGGGAATTATTCGCCAAGGTGTGCACGGAACTCGGCGTTGCGTCCAAGCCCATCACTACCGCGTTGGCAAAACTCGTTGCTGCCAAGGTGCCGCTGGCCGACCGCCGCTGGCTGGACCTATATGTCTCGGCCTGCGAGCAGCGCCGCGCCAAACGCCTCGCAACCTTCATCAAACAGGCACCGCACCTCGCCTTCACCAAGCATTTCAACATGGCCGGTTCGCACTACGCCTATACCGAGGCGCAGAGCGATGGCCTAGCCGAGCGCAATTGGTTTCCCGGCAGCCAGTTGTGCCGCTTGGACATGGTTGGCATCTATGGTCAGGTGAAGGGACTCATCGATGATGCCAAGGGCGTGATCCGTGACCCCAATGTCAGTTGGGATGGTAAACGCCTGCTCTTCGCCTGGAAAAAGGACGACCGCACCGACGACTACCACCTGTATGAAATGGACCTCGGCTCGGAGAAGATACGCCAGCTCACGTTTGGCTTGGGATATGCCGATTATGAGGGGGCCTATTTGCCCAATGGTGATATCATCTTCAATACGACGCGTTGCGTGCAGACCGTCGATTGCTTTGTTACTGAGGTTAGCAATCTCTATTCCTGCGATAAGGATGGCGGCAACATCCACCGCCTCGGCTATGACCAAGTACACACCAACTATCCCCAGGTGCTCGACGACGGCCGCGTCACCTACACGCGCTGGGAATATAACGACCGTGGCCAACTCTTCCCCCAGCCGCTTTTCCAGATGAATCCGGACGGCACCGGCCAGACCGAATATTACGGCAATAATTCCTGGTTTCCTACCAGCATCCTCCATGCCCGTGGCATACCCGGTACGCAGAGGGTTGTCGCCATCGCCTCCGGCCATCATTCCTCGCAGGCGGGTAAACTCATCATCGTTAATCCCGCCAAAGGGCGTCAGGAGGCCGAGGGTGTACAATTCATCGCTCCCGTGCGCGAGACCAAGGCTGTGCGCATCGATGCCTATGGCCAGGACGGCGAACAATTCATGTATCCCTACGCCCTCAATGAGCGGGAGTTTATTCTCTCATATTGGGCCGATGATGGCCACCGCCATGGTCGCGACCGCTTCGCTGGCTGGTACAACATTGTCTATATGGATATCGATGGACGGCGCGAGGTGTTGGCCAGCGATCCCGAGTTATCATGCCATCAACCGGTGCCCCTGGTGTCCCGGCCCACACCGAAGTTGCGCCCAAGCACGGTTAACTACAGCCAGACCACCGGTTCCTACTATATGCAGGATGTCTATTTGGGGCCGGGCTTGGCGGGCGTCGCCCGTGGTGCGGCCAAGAAGTTGCGCGTGGTGACCCTCGATTACCGCGCTGCTCCGGTGCGTGGCAATCACAATAACGGTCCCGCCGGCGCTGCTGACGTCAGCACTGCCATAGGTGCGAAGAACGCGTCCTGGGATCCCAAGTCCATCATCGGTGATGCCACCATCTATGCCGATGGCTCGGCCTATTTCGAGGTGCCGGCGCGCACGCCGGTCTATTTTCAGGTGCTCGACGATAAGAACCGGGTCATCAACACGATGCGCTCGTGGTCAACACTCATGCCCGGAGAACGCTTCGCATGCACCGGTTGCCATGAGAGCAAGAACGCCGCGCCGCCTAACTATAAGTCCAGCCAGGCGCTCAGCAAGGGCATGGAGAAGCTCAAACCCTTTTATGGTCCGATACGCGGTTTCAGCTTTCGGCGCGAGGTGCAGCCCATCCTCGACCGCAAGTGCATTTCCTGTCATAGTGATCGGGACAAGCAGATGCCACTCGTCAAAAAGCCAGAGCATCCACTGACGGATATCTCCAGGACCGTAGCTTCAGAGAAGTCTTTCAGCTTGCTGGGTGAGGGGGTCCTCGATAAGCGCTCGGGCCGTTGCTGGAGCGACGCCTATCTGGCCCTGACCAGTTCGCGCGGGAAAAGGGCAAACTATGAGCTAACCGAAGAACCGACCGCCACCTGCAATGCCCTGGTGAGTTGGATGTCGCCTCAGTCAACTCCGCCGTTGCAGGGGCCTTATTCCTGCGGCTCGGCCCGCAGCTCGCTCCTGGACTTGCTCGCATCGGGCCATGGCAAGGTCACACTCACCCCCGAGGAACGCGACAAGATCGCCGCTTGGATAGATCTGGGCGTTCCCTTCTGCGGCGATTATATTGAGGCAAATCATTGGGATGATAATGAGCGTGCGAACTATCTGCGCTGCCAGTCGAAACGCTTGCGCCAGAAAGAAATAGACCGGGTGAGCGTTAGGGCAATGGCGCGGGCCGGCGGCAAGGACAAGGCCCCGTCATCCGACTCAGCGGTACGCGTGGAATTCCTAGGTGCGGATGACGCGGGACTCGTGCATCTGCGCAATCCCGCCAAGCCCGGGGAACTGACCATCAACCGTAGCTACCGCCATGGCGACCGCTTGGTAGTAGCCGGCGCTCGCTACATGATGGTGAAATTTGATGCGGCTCTGCCGGAGAAGCTCATTGATGCGCCTGATGGCTATGCTGATTTCGCCATACCCGTCGGCAAGAACGCCGATCCCAAGGCTGTCTTCAGCGGCGCAATCCACCAGGTCAGTGCCCGCGTGGCCACCGAGGCTGAGAGCCAATGACAGGGTGACAGATAAAAAGTTGTCAAGGCAGCCGTTCGGATAATCGCCGCACGAACAATCCACAACAAAATCCTTGGCAACGCGGACAGGATGGGTATTTTCGCGCATGAGGAGAATTAGCATGATTCTGACGAAATCCACCATTTTCCTACATGATTCCGCCGGATCGACGCCGTGGTCGGATCCGATGCCGCGGTTTTTTTGCCGTTTCCGCCCCTTTCCTCGCCATCCGGCCCGGCCACCGGCTTTTCTAACGGCCTTCAGCGCAATAGCAAATTCCCTAGCAATATGAAAAAATTGAATTACGCACTGGTTTTATCAGTTCTGTGTTTCGGCGGGTCTGCCACGGCACGTGCCAGTCTCGTTCTGAATATCGATTCGAGCACCAAAGAGTACTTTTTTACCGGCTCCGACAGCGGAACGGCCTATGACAACAGCGAAGTTGCTGCTTATTTCATGCTGTACTGGATTTCCAGTTCTGCAGGAACCGACGAATCGAGCATCCCGCTCAAATTTGCAAGCGACGTGCTGCAGTTCTCATCGGGGGCACTTCGCCTGGGAAGAGTTCAGTTGGGTTACGGAAGCGATGGGTTCCATCGCACTGGTGTATTCATCAGTTTCTATGACGATCCTGGAACTTTCACCGTGACGGGCTCAGGTGTGCGCACCAGCTACGACTCGATCGCCCCGGAATTCCAATCCGTTCTCGAGACCGCTACTGACCCGATGGTCCTCGTTTCCGGCAGCGGATTTTCCCCTGTGCAGCCCGTGCAATTGCAGGCCATTCCCGAGGTTGCTTCGACGTTCCCCATCCTGGCCTTGATCTCTAGCGGATTGATGCTGCGCAAGCGCACGAAGCACTTGTGTTGATTTTTTGACTCATAATAGTTGAAAGCTGGAGACTCAGATTGCCAACCCCTATTTCCCCGCCCTCCAGTCCGGCCACCATCCATGCTCGCGCCAGCGGCATTCGGGCAGGATGCCCGGTCCACGGGGAGCGTCGGCATCTTGCCGGCTGGGTTCGACATCCTGTCAAACACTCTGCGAGGAGCATGGGCCTGCGCTAGGCACTGCCCATGCTCGCTTCATTGGCAACCGGGCAACATGCCCGGTCCACGTTGCAAGGCAGCCTGTCCGCCACCATTCTTCGGCATCGGCCCATCTCAAACGCAGCTAAAACAACGGTGAGGTCAGGGCTCTAGGGCGGCGGCGGTTTCAGAGCGCAGTTCGGCACTGAGTTGGGGCGGCAGGCATGCCGGTTGGCGCGGGTGCAACGGAAACTCGCGCCGCGCCGACTCGATGGCAGCTTGACTGGAGCTGAAATAGCGAGCGGCACGCAGCATGCCGATGCTGTGGCGGGCGAGGTGCCAAAGGCTCCAACGGTGCTCCCAAAGCCGCCGCGCGAAACGGTGCCGGTAACCCCGGCTATCGTAAAACCGCCGCACGTGCCAGTTGTAGAGAGCGTCCATTTCGTCCCGACTGGCGAACCCTTCCGGCAAAAAGACGAAGTTCAGACAGTTCATCAGGCGCCAGTCCTCATGGAAATCGCCCGCCGTGCCGCTGGCGCATTCGTCCCAGATCGGGGCACCATGCAGCGGACTGAATTTCGTCATGTTCATGTCGTCCAGATCGAGCGAAAGGATGAAATCACTGGTGGTCCGCAGCGTCTCCGGTGTCTCACCCGGCAGCCCGAAAATAAACAGCCCCTTGGCTCGCAAACCGGCCGCGTGAATCTTGACCACGGTTTCACGCACCGCCTCCAACGTCACCCCGGCCTTGTGCCGCCGCATCATCGCCGCATCGGCTGATTCAACGCCGAGCGAAACCATCACCGCTCCCGCCCGCTTGAGTAAGCGCAGCATGTCATCGGAGGTGTGGCCGGTGCGAATCGCGCAGTTGAACTCAACGCCCAGCGGTGCGGCGATGAGCCGCTCGCAGAGCGCGTGTACCCGCTGTGGCTGCGAGGTGAATAGGTCGTCGTAAAAGTTAATGTGGCGCACCCCGAAGTGGTCGCGTAGGTGGCGCATTTGGGCATATATATACTCGGCTGAGTTGAACCGGTAAGTTCGCTCGAAAACTGTACGGTCA
>JBAXOP010000205.1:0-9875 GCA_037133195.1 Verrucomicrobiota bacterium
GCCAAAGCCAAGTGGGAAGGTGTCTTCAGCCCGGATTCCAAGATCGAGCTCACCGCCTCCCACCTCTCCATTTGCGTCTCCTCACTCCAGGATGTAAAACTCTTCAACTCGAACCTCGACGTCGTGGACGAGGCCTTCGAATACCTGATCAACAAATCCAGCAAAGGCGAGAAGGGCCAGTATTTCACCCCGCGCTACGCCATCGACATGTGCGTGAAAATGCTCGATCCCAAGGAAACCGAAACCCTGATCGACACCGCCGCCGGGTCTTGCGGATTCCCCGTCCACAGCATCTTCCATGTCTGGGATAAAATCGGAAAGGAAGAAGGCAAACCCAAGGGGCATCTCTTTAGTTCCGAACCGAAATCCGCCCGCTGCACCGACTACGTCAACGACAAGGTCTTCGCCATCGACTTCGACGAACGCGCCGTCCGCGTCGCCCGCACGCTCAACCTCATCGCCGGGGACGGCCAGACCAACGTGCTCCACCTCAACACCCTGGACTGGGAACGCTGGGACGAAAAAACCAAGGATGAGGACTGGATCGACACCTACGGCCCGGGCTGGAAGAAGCTCAAAAAACTCCGCCGCAACCCCAAAAGCGACCACCATTTCACCTTCGACGTGCTCATGGCGAATCCTCCCTTCGCCGGCGACATCAAGGAGTCCCGCATCCTCTCAAAATATGAACTCGGCAAGAAATCCAGCGGCAGCTATCAGACCAAGGTGGGCCGGGACCTGCTCTTCATCGAGCGCAACCTCGACTTCCTGAAACCCGGCGGGCGCATGGCCGTCGTCCTGCCGCAGGGCCGCTTCAACAACTCCTCGGACAAGCAACTCCGCGAATACATCGCCGAGCACTGCCGCATCCTCGCCGTCGTCGGCCTGCATGGCAATGTCTTCAAGCCCCACACCGGCACCAAGACATCCGTGCTACTCGTCCAAAAATGGGATGCCAAACTCTGCCCGAAGAAGGACGACTACCCGATCTTCTTCGCCACCATGCAGGAACCGTCCAAGGACAACTCCGGCGAGAAAATCTTCCTCAAGAAAAAGGACCTCCCCGCCAAAAAGATACCCGCCAAAAAAGGCATCGCTGCCGATGTCGTCAATACCTACGACGCCACGCCGCTGGACCTCGATGAATACGTGCTCGATTCCCACGGCCACCTCATCGTCAAGCACGATCTCTTCAGTCACGAGGGCATCACCGGAGACGGCATCGCCGAAGCCTTCCAGGAATTCGCCAAACGGGAGGGCCTGTCGTTCGCGCCGGGAAAAAGGTAAGCCCCTTCAACAAAGCCAAATACCAGGCTTTGTTGGAGGGGCTGGAAATCAGCGAGATTCCAATATCAACAGTGTTTGGCGTGCCTAGCGGACACAGGTTGGACAGCGAATTTTTCAGGAAAGCAATTCTACGCGCAAGCGCTCAGATCCATTCGAGCACATTCGTAACGATCAATGAACTTACCCCGAAAGTTCAACACCCCATTGAGACAACTAGGGAATACACGGACGATGGATTAAGAATTCTTCTAGCCCAAGAAGTCCGGAATAATCGTCTCGCATTAGGTGAAGGACGTTTCATGTCCATAAACGCAGCATCATTAATATCACGAAACAAACTTCGAAAGGGCGATTTGGTCATCACAAGAACAGGGGCGAATTTCGGTCAGTGCGCACCAATACTAACTGATGAAATTATTTACGCATGCGCCGACCTTCTTATTGTTCGAAAAGGATCTGTATCGGGTGCATATATCGCAACTTTCTTGAATACAGCTCAAGGGCGCCTCCTTCTTGATCGCGGTTCCTATGGTATGGCTCAACCACACATCGCGCCAACTTACATATTAACAATTCCGGTCCCAAGATTCAAGAAGCTCGAGTCCAGAATCATCCAGCTATCCGAGAGCGCTTTTGCTAAGGAAGAGCAGTCGCTGAACTTGTATCGCGAATCACAAAACCTGCTACAAGAATCTCTTGGCATAAAAAACTGGCAACCCCCAAATCCTCTCACTTACGAGGCGCGCGCCAGCGAAGCATTTCAATCGGATCGTCTGGATGCAGAGTTTTTCCAACCGCGCATCAAGGAACTCTATCGCATGCTCGGGAACAAAACTCAGTGCATCCGCGACGTTTCGGATCTCAGGCAGGACCGGTTCAACGGCACCAAGAACCCCTTCAACTATCTTGAAATCGGCGCGGTTTCGTCGGACGGGATCATCGCGGATTCGATTATCGATGGTGACGAAGCCCCCAGCCGGGCGACGTGGCATGTTGAGCGGGGAGACGTCCTAACCAGTACGGTCCGCCCGATCCGCGGGTTGACCGCGATCATTGAGGACTCGCAACACGGTTCAGTGGCTTCATCCGGCTTCGCTGTTATTACACCTAGAGGCATTTCCCCGGAGCTTCTTCTGTGTTATCTCAAACTGCCGCAGATTTGCGAACTCATGGACTTGCACACCAGCGCCTCCATGTATCCGGCGATCTCTGTTTCCGACATCCTTGGACTGCCGTTCAAACACCCGGGCAAGCAAACCGAGGAGAAGATCATTTCGTTGATTCAGGAGGCCCGAGCCAAACGCGCCAATTCCAGATCCCTGCTCGAGCGCGCCAAGCGTGCCGTGGAGATCGCCATTGAAGAGAGCGAGGAAACCGCGCTCGCCTACCTTGACGGCAAGCACTACCTCGCCGACGAACTGCTGCCCAAGCTCTTCAGCCCGAACCGCCACTACATCGACCTCGCCACCGTCCAGCGCACCATCGAGGCCGAGGCGCTCGTTTACGAAGATGCCACCATCAATCGCTACCTCCACGAGTGGACCCGCGAGGGCCGCATCCACGATGCCGGGCGCGGCTGGTATTCCAACCTGCCGCATGCCTTTCAACCCGTTCTGGAAACGCCACCGCTGCCGGAACTTGAAAAGCTCCTCAAAAAGAAATTCCCGCTGTTGGAATTCACCGTCTGGAGCACGCGCCAGCTCACCACGTTTTTCCATCATTACGCCGCCCGCCATGCGACTTTCCTGATGGTGGATCGCGATGCCATGGACACCGTGGCCGATGTGCTGATGAAAGCCGGCCACCACGTCGTCATTCACCCGCTCGGAGACGCGGCGAAACATTTCGCACTCACGCAGGACGAGACGATTATCCTGCGCCCCAGGCTCAGTAGCGACCACAAGGAGGCCTACGCGCCCATCGAGCAAATGCTCGTGGATTTCCACCACGAGATCCAGAAACTCGGCCTCTTCGATCTCGCCGAGTTCCAGAGTGTTTTCGAAAACCTCGCCAACCGCTACCGCCTGAACATCCCCGCACTCAAGCGCTACGCCGAGCGCCGGAAAACCGATTCCACCGAACTCCTCAAACTCGGCGGCATTATCTAACGGACGCCATGATCCCGCCAGACCGCCACACCCGGGGATGGATCATCGCGCAGCAGGCACGCCTCGGCATGGCGGATCCGATCATACTGGAAAAGGCCGTTTTCGCACTGACCCTGCTCGATTTGTTAGCAAGGTCGGATCTCGATTTTGTTTTCAAAGGCGGCAGCGCCCTCCTGCTGCACCTGCCCCGTCCCAATCGCCTTTCCATCGATATCGACATCATTTGCGAGGCTCCGAAGCCGGACTTCGAATCCGCGCTGGATGCCCTCCTCAGCAAAAGCCCATTCCTCCACTGGGACGAACAAGTCCGAGGCCAGCGCGGACTTCCCGGCCGCCGCCACTATCGCTTCCATTTTCAATCTCCCACCCAGGGTCAGGAAACGCACATTTTGCTCGATGTCGTCACCGAACCCAACGTACTCATTCACATCGTCGAGCGCCCGGTGAACACCGCGTTCCTGGAAATTGCCGAACCCATCGCGGTGAAAACCCCACGTCTGGAATCCTTGCTCGCCGACAAACTCACCGCCTTTGCTCCCGGCACCATCGGCGTTCCTCTGACCGCGCAATTCAGCCAGCAGGTCATCAAGCAACTCTTCGACATCGCGCAACTCTACGAACACGCCCAAGAGCTTTCCATTCTAGCCGAAGACAATCGAAACGCCTTCCAAGCGGAAGCTCGATACCGGGGATTCACCGGTTCCTATTCCGACTATCTCGACGATGTGATCCATGCTGCCTTTCACATCTGCTCGCTGGATCTCAAAGGCGCGCCAAAAGACCGCGAAGAAGAAAATCACCTCTATCGGCGCGGTATCGTCCAACTTGGCAACCATCTGGTTTCCGTGTCATTCCGCCTGCCCGAAGCCAAAATCGCTGCGGCAAAAGCTGCACGCCTCGCCATGCTTCTCAAAGCCTCGGACCTTTCATCCGGTCTCCCGGTCTTTGACCCCGCACTAGCCATCGAGCTTCGGGAAAAGCAACTGGCAGGACCGTTCGCCTGCCTCAACCGTCTCAAAAGTTTTGCCCCTGAAGTTTTTTTCTTTTGGGCCTGATATCGGAAATCTTCGGTTCCGCCTACCTTATGGAGCGACGACGTTACTGTCGTCATGAGAAAGGACCGACCATGAAGCGAGCGTTAGGCACTCATTCATGGGCCGCCCTTCCGCTTCCACCACAAAATGTGGCGGCTCCTTAGCCAGTGGCCAGGCCCACAGATGGCAGCATTTGCGGAAAAAATGCGCGATTAAGCGCTGTGCACCACGGCAAATTGCGGTTTGATGTTTTTGTTGCTTGACGGCGCGGCCGTTCCTTTGCTTGCTGCGGCAGCCGCAATTCCCGTTTTCTTGATAGAATCTGGGCGGGCTTCGCATTTCGTGATCGCGTGTGCGGCGGGCAATTAGGTCTCCGGCAGCCAGTTTTTCAGCAAAAAATCCATGAAACGCAACCTTATTGCATTGGCGGGAGGGTATTTTCTGGCCCCGGCGGCCACCGCCGGGGTGCGGGTATTTGTGGAACTATCCAAGGGTCAGGCATGGCTCAAGTATGAGTGCAGCGCCGGTGAAAAAGTGCGTGCTTTCGCCCTGGATGTCACCGTCGATAAGGGGCAAATTACCGGCATTTCCAATTTTTTCACAGGCCCCTGCAGTGCTGCGGCCAGTGGCTACGGGATTTTTCCGGCGGCGTTTCGCGACCACGTGACGGTGAGTTCGGGCAGTAGCGCCAATTGGAGTGTGAGCGGATACAACCCGGTTGCGTCCGCCTCGGATGCGCCGGCCGATACACTTCCCGGCCTAGGCACCAGCGGGGTGACGCTGGAGTTTGGCGCTCTGTGGGATCCGGCGCTACCGGCCACCGCGCCACCGGCCAGTGGTACATTGTGTGCCTTGCAATTGAGCCAGGACGCCACGCTCCAAAGCGCCCACGTCACGGTGGCGGCCAATGCCAGTCGCGGTGGCGTGGTGGCCAGCCCCGACGGCAATATGGTAGCTCCGGCATTCACCGGCACCTATCTTGGCCCGCCGCAGATATTAAGTATCGCAGTGGTGGATGGAGCGGTGAAAATCATGTTCGCGGGTGGCGAGTTGGAGTCAGCCTGGAGCCTCGACGGTACTTGGAGTGGCACCGGCGATACCAGTGGCTCCCACACCGAAGCTATCGACGCTGTTAAAACAAAATTCTTCCGCGTCCATCAACACTGACCCGCCATGATTCGTCTCTATCAATTGCTCGCCACAGTGGCCGCCAGCTTGCTCGTCATGACCGGATTGCAAGCTGACACCGGCGCGTATCGCCCCCTTGGCTACATGTATCTCTCGCCCTTGCCAGGCGCTGAATATACCCCCACCCAGACGAAATTCGTGTTGGTACGCTTCAAGGATATTGCCCCAACCGTGGTCACTAACTTGGCACAGTTCATCCAAGTGAGCGGCGCTAGCAGCGGCATCCACTCCGGGACAACCAAAATCGCCAGCGATTTGCGCACCGTCATCTTCGAGATGTCCAGCTCATTCCAGTCTAACGAATTGGTCACCGTCAGCTTATCCCCGCAAACGCCCACCGCTGTTGTCCAGCCCTATCAATATACGTTCATGATCACCGGCCACATGCCGGACCCTCCCACTATCACCGCCAGCGGTGATAATTCGCCTAACGAAACTAAGGAGAAAGCGTTTGACGGTAATGTGAATACGAAATGGTCTGAATCTGTGGTGCCCAATGGCAGCACCGTTTCCAGTTGGATCCAGTATCTGTATCCGGGAACCGGCACTCATTATGTAACTCAGTACACCATCACTTCGGCCAACGACCTCCCCGCGCGAGACCCCAAGGACTGGCGCTTCTATGGGGTGGATGCCGCCGGTAGCCTGACGTTGCTGGATACCCGCACCAACCAGGTATTCGCCAGTCGTGGTCTGACAAGTACTTTCGCCATTACCAGCACCACTGCCTACCGCGGTTATCGCTTGCAAATAACCAAAGTTGCCGATCCTACCACCGCCGGCGCGGTGCAATTGGCGGAACTCGCGTTCATTGAACCCTCGATCCTGCGTGAGTACTGGAGCGATATTTCCGGCACAGCGGTGAGCGACCTAACGTCCAACGCCAATTATCCGAACTCACCAACGGGCAGTTCCCAGCTCACCAGTTTCGAGGCACCGACGGATTGGGCGGACAACTACGGCACCCGGGTGCGGGGGTATATCACCGCCCCCACAACCGGCAGTTATGTGTTCTGGATCGCCAGCGATGACAACAGCGAACTGTGGCTGAGTACCAATTCCGATCCGGCTAACAAAACTAAGATCGCCTATGTGCAGGAATGGACCAACTCGCAGGAATGGAGCAAATACGGTGGACAGAAATCCGCAGCGATCTCGTTGGTCGCAGGCCAAAAATACTATGTCGAAGCCTTGCAAAAAGAAGGCGGCGGCGGCGATAACCTCGCGGTCGGCTGGGCCAAACCCGGCCAGCCCACCACATCCCCCTCGGAAGTGATTCCCGGTTGGGTGCTCACCCCGTGGATCGTCACGGCCAGCATCACGCCACAAGCCCCTACTCCCGCCTCGCCCATGACGCCATCGGTTATGGCATCGCCGGGGGTGGCTGGCCTCATGCCCAACGGTGTCTCGGTGCCTAGCAACTTCCCGCATATCACCATTACCACCAACAACAATCCATGTGCGGATCCGATCTTCATCGATAATCGCGGCGGCGGAGGCCAGTGTTACAACGTGATTTTTGACAACACCGGTTCCCCCATCTGGTACCAGCGGATGCCCGACGAGCGACGCGACATGAAAGTCCAACCTAACGGCGTGCTCACGTTGCTGGCTCGCGACAAAGGCCAGTATTTCTATGGGATGAACACCCACTACGAAAAGATCGCGGAATACTGGACCACCAACGGCTACAGCGTGGACGAGCACGAACTGCAAATGCTGGCGGATGGCACGTATTTCCTCATCGGCTTGAACTACCAATCCGTGGACTTGAGCCGCTATGTTTCCGGGGCCGGTACCAGCGTCGGCATCACCGAAGATTGCATCCAACAATTCACTCCGGCTGGCGAACTGATCTTCCAGTGGCGTGCTTGGGACCACTTGGATCCAGCCGGCCAAAATACCGTCGTGGGTGCCACCAATCCCGGGGATTTTACCCACATGAACGCCATCGCGGTGGATAGCGACGGCCATATCCTGCTCTCCAGCCGCAATACCAGCGAAATTACTAAAATCAACGCCGATACCGGCGAGATTATCTGGCGCTTGGGCGGCACCCACAACCAATTCACCTATGTCAATGATTCGCTCGGTGGCCAGCGCAACCAGCATGCTATCCGCCCACTCGGCAACAATCACTACACGATGTTTGATAATGGCAACGGCCACAGCCCACAGGTGTCCCGCGGCGTTGAATATGTGGTGGACCCCGTCGCCATGACTGCCACCCTCGTCTGGCAATACTTGCAGGCCCCCACTAACCTGTTCACCTATTACATGGGCAATGTTCAACGCTTGTCTAACGGTAATACTTTAATCAACTGGGTGATAGGTGGCTATCCCAAGCTCACCGAAGTCCGGCCCGACGGGACCAAGGCCTTCGAGATGAATTGGGTAAGTCAATATGAAGCCTACCGTGTCTGGCGCTGTCCGTGGCAGGGGGTGGCCCTCAAACCCTATCTGATCCTGGAATCTTACCCGGATAATATGACGTTGTTGTTCAATCAGTTCGGCGATACGAATGTAGCGGCTTATCGCATTTACGCTGGCACATCTCCGCAACCGACCACCCTGATCGGTAGCAGCACCACAACGATGAAGAGTTTCAACAACCTGGTTAACGGCCAGCGTTACTATTTCCGCGTTACCGCAGTAGATAAAAATGGTGTGGAAGGAGCCTCATCCAACGAGGAAAATGCCGTCGTCAATATCATCAAGCCAGGTCAAAACATGGTCGCCAACGGGGATTTTTCCGGCGGCACGGCGTCCTGGACGTGGGCGCTCACCAGTCCGGCGGTCGCCACTTTGAGCACATCCAGCGGCTATAGCCGATTCAATATCACCAATGCCGGTTCGACAGTCTCGAATGTTCAGTTGCGACAGGCTGGCATGCAACTGGTCCAAGGAAAGAAATATATCTTTGAGTTCGATGCCTGGGCCGACACCGCGCGTAGCATCGAAGCCAAAGTGGGACAGGATGTGTCGCCTTACACCAATTACAGCGGGATCGGATACACCTCGGTTACCACCACGAAGACCCATTACCGCTATACGTTCACCATGACTGCGGCCAACGACCTGAGTTCTCGGGTGGTGATCAACACGGGCAAGTTAGGTACCTCCACCGCAAGCGTAAATATCGATAATGTCTCGCTCTTCACCCCGGCTCCAGGCGACCTCAACGAGGATGGTAAGGTGGATCTGCTCGATCTGAAAATCATGTCCAGTGCCTGGCGCAAACAGCAGACTGGCTTGTCATCGGATCTGAATGGAGATGGCAAGGTGGACTTTAATGATTTCGGAGTTCTCGGCGACAATTGGTCGGGCACCCCCTAAGCAAAAGGGTTGTTTTTTGTGAGTTAATCAAGGATGGAAATTACATATATGAAAAAGCAAGAAGTTAAGACATTATGCATAACGGCAGTATCGCTGCTCGGAGGGGTCGCTATTGCAAATGCGCAATTGCCGGCGGATTTCCCGCAATTCACCCTCTTGCCGAATACCAACCCCGCACCAGGTTGCCTGATGGGCAGCCTCACCGCAACTGGTGTAACCGGAGTGTCCAGTTACTTTGCAATTTTAGACAGCACCGGCAACCCCGTTCTCACCAGCAAGACCGCCAGCCTGGGGGAACTGGCGTGCAACGGTTTGTTCGTGAGCCTGCAGGGGACCAAGGGCTTGGACCAGAATTACCAGTGCAAAAATTCTGCGTTCACCCCTGTGGGTAACAGCATTGTGGCGGGCAACGGCTACATCGCCGACAACCATGACTTCCGGGTGCTGCCCAACGGGCATTTCCTGGTCATGATCTATGACTCCCAATATGTGGACTTGAGCAAAATTGTCGCGGGTGGTTATCCGGCGGCGAAGATTGATGAAAGCGTCATTCAGGAAGTGGACGCGAATAACAACGTGGTCTTCCAGTGGAGAAGCTTCGACCACATTCCGATCACCGATACCTACAAGCCCCTCAGCAAGGGACTGGACTATATCCATGTGAATTCGATTTGGTTTGACGAGTTGGACGGCAATATCATCGCCTCCTGCCGGGAGACTTCGGAAGTCATCAAGATCAACCGGACCACCGGGAATGTGGTTTGGCGCATGGGCGGCAAGCACAACGAGTTTACCTTCAGCAATGGCATAGCGGGCAACACCGATCCGCCAATGTTCCAGGAACAGCATAGTGCACGCCGTCTTGCTAATGGGAATCTAACCATCTTCGATAATGGCTATGCGCCAAACGTGCCCGGCATGG
>JBAXOP010000206.1:0-9842 GCA_037133195.1 Verrucomicrobiota bacterium
TGGCGACAAGAATGGAATGGTGATGTATCGCCCGGTTTTCAGCGTGGAAAATCCAAAGCACCTGCTCGGTTTTGCGGCTGCCGCTTTGAGGCTCGACGCCCTGTTGAATGACCCGTATAGCGCCTCCTTACTGACGATGCAGTTTTTCCTCCTGCACAAGGATGCGGCGCCGCAACTGCTTGCTTCCGCAGGCTCGAGCACCTCAACCCTCGGCGCCCAATATTCCATCACCCGTCCGATCTTTACTTTTGGTAAGGTTTTCGCCGTCACCTTGCACTCGCAGCAGGAATTCACGATTCTCCTGCGCCATCCGGGACAGGCGGGCCTGCTGGCTTTTGTGATCGGCCTGCTCCTGACGTCTGCCCTTACGATTCTCACCGGCGTGCTTCTCAGGCGCCGCGAGGAACTTCTGCGCTTGGTCACCGAAACGAGCAAAAACCAACTCATCGCCCAGCATGCCCGCGATCCGTTGCTCCTGGTGAATCAAGACGGGATGATTATCGACGCCAACCGGGCCGCCGAGAGGCTCTACGGCTACACCCGCAAAGAACTCTTGAAATTGCAGATTGTGGATTTGCGTGCAAATGAACCACCGGAAACGGTGACTCGACAGATGCAACAGGCAAAAAATCGGGGCATCCTCTTTGAAGCCACCCACCTGCGTAAAGACGGAACCACTGTGCCGGTGGAAGTAAATTCCCAAAGTATTCTCTTCGAAGAGCAAGAAATGCTCATCAGCGTGATCCGGGACATCACGGAGCGCAAGGCAGTCGAGGGGAGCCTTTCCCGCTTGGCGCGGCTCCATACAGGACTTCTCCAGTGCAATCAAGCCATCGTGCACTCGGATTCTGCGCAAGAGTTGTTTACGGAAATCTGCCGCGCCGTGGTGCAGTTGGGTGGCATGAAAATGGCGTGGGTCGGCCTTATCGATGAAGAGACAGGGGTCGTTCATCCGGTCACCTCCTACGGCAGCGGGACCGAATATTTGGATGGCATAACCATCACGATCAACGCAGACGATCCCACCGGCCAGGGCCCAACGGGCACCGCAATCCGCAATAACGAGCCATTCTGGTGCCAGGATTTCCTAAACGACCCGAGCACCGCCCACTGGCTGGAATTCGGCAAACGCTACGGCTGGGCATCCGACGCCTCCCTGCCCCTGTGCGTGAAAGGAAAACCGGTCGGGGCCCTGACCATTTACAGCGATGTTGGCCAGGCATTCGACGAGGAAGTGTCCAAACTCCTCGTGGCGACGGCAAACGACATCAGCTATGCTCTGGATAATTTTGCCACCAAAGCCGAGCGCAAGCGGGCGGAAAAGGCAGAACAGGAGAGCAAGGAGTGGCACAAAACCGTGATTCAGGCCGCCATGGATGCGTTCTGTCTTGTCGATGAGCAGGGGCGGATCAAAGAAGTCAATGCGGCCTACTGCCGGCTGACCGGATACAGCGAGCAGGAAATGCTGGTCATGAGCATCTCCGATCTCGAGGCCAACATGAACGACGATGTCATCGCCGCCAAAATCCAACAAATCCTCCTGAGCGGCGAGGCCCGGTTCGAGTCCCAGCAGCGACGCAAAGACGGCGGTATTTTAGATGTCGAGGTGAGCGTCCAATACCGCCCCGCCGACCGGATGCTCGTGTCGTTTCTCCACGATATCACCGAGCATAAGCAGGCGCAGAGGGAGATTGCCCAGATCAATGCCAGTCTCGAAAAGAAAGTGGCCGAGCGCACCGTGGAACTCGCGCATTCCAATTCCTTCTTGAAGGCGACGCTGGAATCGACCGCTGACGGCATTATTGTGATCGATCTGGAGGGGCGGATCATCGGTTACAACAAGCAGTTTGCATCCATTTTTAGTTTACCTCAGGCCGTGCTGGAGACGGGAAACGACGAGGCGGTGTTCGCAGCGGTGCTGGGTAAAATGAAGGATCCCGAGACAGTCCTCACACGGATCAAGGAGTTGTATGCCAACCATGAGGAGGAAAGCTTTGAGGTGGTGGAACTCAGGGATGGAAGCGTTTTGGAGCGGTTTAGCTGCCAGCAGCGGATAGACGGAAAAGTTGTCGCGCGGGTTTGGGATTTTCGGGATGTGACGGAGCGCAATCTTGCGCAAAAGGCGGAGAAGAGGGGTAAAGATCAGCTTCAACTCTTGCTGGATTCCACAGCGGAGGGGATTTACGGCCTCGACAAGTACGGAAACTGCACCTTCTGCAATTCGGCCTGCCTGAGACTCCTCGGCTACGAGCGCGAAGACGAACTGCTCGGGAAAAACATGCACTGTCTCACCCACCACAAGCGGGCGGACGGCTCCTATTTTCCAGTCGAAGAGTGCCAGATCTGTCGGGCCTTCCAAAAAAACGAGGGCGCGCACGTCGATGATGAGGTCTTTTGGCGGGCGGACGGCACCAACTTCCCCGTGGAATACTGGTCATTCCCCCAACGCATTGACGGGGCGGCCGTCGGGGCGGTGGTCACATTCGTTGACATCACCGAACCCAAGCAGGCAAAGGAGGCACTGCGAGAGAGCATTGAACGGATGGATTTCGCCTTTCAAGCCACCCAGGACGGCATCTGGGATTGGAACCTTGAAACAAATCATGTCTTCTACTCCACGCGGTGGATGGCAATGCTCGGATACCAGACTTGGGAGATCGAACAGCATGTCAGCACTTGGAAGCGCCTGCTTCATCCCGACGATCTGCCTCGGGCAACGCTGCTTGTGGAAGCCGTCCTGCGCGGGACGGCAGAATATGTCATCGAGTTCCGCATGCTCCACAAAGACGGGCATTACGTCGATATCCTCTCGCGCGGTATCCCCATCCGCCGGCGACCGGATGGACCGTTCGTTAGAATCGTCGGCACTCACTTGGATCTGGCTGAGCGCAAGCTAGCGGAGAAGGAACTGCGCGAAAGCGAGGAGCGGTTCCGGGTGATTTTTGAGAACTCGCGGGATGCCATCATCACCACGGACATCACCGGACGCAGCCTCGACTGCAATCCGGCAGCGGTGCAGCTATACGGCTGCGTCGATAAGGCTGATCTCCTGGCCCGCGGTCCCGCCGGACTGTCGCCGGAGTTCCAACCGGATGGCAGGCTATCGATGGAGGCTTTCGGAGAGGTTGTGTCCAACCTCGCAGAAAGGGGCCGGTTGTTCGTCGAGTGGCAACACCAGCGTGCTGACGGCTCGGTGTTCCCCGCAGAAGTCGCTCTCTCTGTGATTCATTTCCATGGGCAGCCCATCCTCCATGGTCTGGTACGCGACATCTCGCAGCGCAAGCAGCTCGCAGAGGCACTCGAACGGCAACGCCAGCATCTCCAGCAGTTGTTGGATACAGCCCCGGTGGGCGTGGCGATTTCGGTGGACGGCATCATCCGCTTCGCCAATCCCCGCATCACGGAACTCATCGATATCAAGGTCGGCGAGCCGAGCGCCCCGGTTTACTGCGATTCCGGCACCCGCGACCGCGTACTCGAAACGCTGACGCAGGACAACATCGTCCGGGACTGGGAGATCCGGATGCGCGGCCCAAACGGCGAAGCGCGCGATATCATGGGCACTTTTCTCAGAACTGAGTTCGATGGCGGCCAAGGCATTCTCGCATGGCTCGTCGATATCGCCAAACTCAAGGCAACGGAATCTAAAATGCGCGAGGCCAAGGAATTGGCGGAGGACGCCTCAAGAGCCAAGAGCGTCTTCCTGGCGAATATGTCCCACGAGATCCGCACACCGATGAACGCTATCCTCGGGTTCTCCCAACTTCTGCTTCACGACTCGCATTTGGCCGCCCCCCAAAAAAAACATTTGGAAACTATCAACCGCAGCGGTGAACATCTTCTCACCCTAATCAACAACATTTTGGACATGTCCAAGATCGAAGCCGGACACGCGGAATCGAAGCCGGCCCCGTTCGACCTAACCGATCTTTTACATGATCTGGAGACGATGTTTCGCATTCGCACTGACGCGAAAGGCTTGCGATTGGATGTGACCAAGGAGCAAGGGTTGCCGCAGTGTTGCGTCGCGGACAAGGGCAAGCTGCTACAGGTGCTGATCAACTTGCTGGGCAACGCGGTGAAATTCACCAACAAGGGAGAAATTGCCCTCCGAGCCACCTTGGAGCCCGACAAGCCGCACACACTGCTTTTCGAGATTGAGGACACGGGCATTGGCATCCCGGAGGACCTCATCGGCACCCTCTTCCAGCCTTTCACTCAGGTGCATGGCGAGCGCCTACCCGGCTCCGTGGTTGGTACAGGGCTTGGCCTGGCCATCAGCCGCGAACTCGCTCTCCTGATGGGCGGCGATATCTCCGTCTCCAGCTGCGTCGGCTATGGCTCAATATTTAGTTTCTCTATCCCTTTGATCGAAGGACAAATGCACCGCGCCAAACGGACACTCCGGCTCCGGCGCGTCATCGGACTAGCTCCCGGGCAGCCCGCCTATCGCCTATTGATCGTGGACGACATCGAGGACAACCAGGCCCTTCTCACAGAAATGCTTTCACGCGCTGGTTTCGTAACCCGCGCATCTGATAACGGAAAAGAGGCTCTCGGAATTTATCAAGAATGGTGCCCGCATCTTATCTTGATGGATATGCGAATGCCGTCTATGGGCGGTGGGGATGCCATCCGATGGATCCGCTCTGCTAGCCCGGACAACGAGGTCAAAATCATCAGCCTGACGGCCAATGCCTTTGAAAACGTGCAACGAGAGGCATTGGATGCCGGGGCGGATGATTTCCTGGCAAAGCCGTTTCGGGAGGAGGAGTTATTTGAGAAAATCCGGCTATTGCTTGGAGCAGAGTATGAATATGATAGCGAGGAGGTTGAGGCGGCTCCGATGAGTGCCGTGAATACTCCGCTCTCCTCGCCAGATGCGCTCGCCTCGCTGCCTGCGGTCTTGCTCGAACAGATCCGCTCCGCCGCCATCGCCGCTGACTACGATATTCTACTGGAATTAATTAGAGACGTGGAACCCCACAACAAAGACCTTTCACATGTCTTGGATGCTTTGGTGAAGCGATACTCCTACGAACAGTTGTTGGACCTATTGAATCCCTGATCTCCACTCACCCGTTACGCATTGCCCCCTCAATCCGAAGAAAACCCTCATTTCGGTGAAAGAAGCCGCTTTCCCAGTAGTAGAAGCATCATCATGCAGAAGCTATTCAAACATGCTATCCTCTGGGGCCTCGCACTGCTCGCCACCTCATCCCCCCGCGCAGCCGACCTGCCGGATCCGGACGGCAAACCCGCCGACATGTCCAAGCCCGTTCAGGTATTCCTGATCATGGGCCAATCCAACGCGGTCGGACTCGGAGTCGTCAAAGGCGACAAACCCATAAGCCTCGAAACCGCCGTCAAAACCGAAAAACTCTATCCGTTTCTGGTGGACGATGCCGGCAACTGGACAGAACGCAAGGACGTGCGCAACGTGCAGGTCATGGTGGGCAAAGGCGGCGGCAGCATGATGCGCCTGCACAACGAATGGATGGCCGTGAAGGGCAATACCCTGGGCATCGAATACGGCGTCGGCCACCAGCTTGGCAACGCCATCGACGCGCCGGTGATGCTCCTCAAGAGCTGCATCGGCAACCGCGCGCTCGGCTGGGACCTGCTTCCTCCGGGCAGCCAGCGCTATTTGACGGAAATCACCGACAAGAGCGGTGCCAAGACCAAAAAGGTGGTCGCAGGCTACAAGGACAAGCCCGACATGTGGGACGCGGATCCGGCCAAAGGTCTTGCCACCGAGCCGCCGGCGAAGTGGCTGGACAAGAATGGCAAGCCCATCGACTGGTATGCAGGCAAGCAATGGGACGATGACATCGCCAACGCCAAGACGGTCCTCTCCGAACTCGCCATCCATTACCCGGAAGCCACGAAATACGAAGTCGCGGGCTTCTTCTGGTGGCAGGGCGAGAGGGACGCAGGCAGCGCGGCGTACGCGGAGCGTTACGAACAAAACCTCGTGCTTCTCATCAAGACGCTGCGCAAGGAATTCAATGCCCCGAATGCGAAGTTCGTCATGGGCACCATCGGCGAAGTCACCAAGGGAGCGACCGACAATGGTGGCAAGATCCTCAACGCCATGTTGGCCGTGGACGGAACCAGCGGCAAGTATCCCGAGTTCAAGGGCAACGTGGCCACCGTTTACACCCATGACATGGCCCGTGGCGGCGCCGGCAACGGCCATTACGGCAAAGACAGCCGGGTTTACATGGATGTCGGCCTGGCCTTGGGCGAGGCGATGAACGGGCTGCTTAAGAACAAGTAAGCCGTTCGCGAAAGCCGGGCCCCAGCTCGTGGCAATTGAAGAACCAAGCAGGGGCTTGGCGCTCCGAAGCAGCCACACATGCGGATATGGTCGCAAGCTTGCCGCGGATGCGCCGGAGCTGGAAGAACGGCGAAAGAGCGATGGACGCAAAGTCCTGGTGGCCTGCCTGCTCGGACAGCGGATCAAGGGATGGCGCGACGGCAATCACTTATCGGAGGGTTGCTTTCTTGGATGGTGGTGCTTTCATGCCCGGCAACGGGTGGCACGCTCCCCGGCCCCTCGTCCTCGGACATCAGCTCAAATGATCATGAAACAAACCATTGCCATCGTTCTAACGCTCGCCTTGCTATCCGTATCGGTACTCGCAGGGCCGCCCCTGCCCATGGCCGGCATCGTGCGCGAAGCGAGCGTTGGCGCAAGCGACTTCCGCCTGTTTGACGGCACCCACACCGCCGATGTTGTAGTGGATGGCGCTGACAGCAAGACGGTCGAACTCGCCGCCGGACTGTTCTGCGACGACATCGGGCGCATCGGCGGCACCAATGCCCGGCTCGTGAACGACATCGGAACAGCCGCCGCCGACTGCGTGATCGTTGGCAGCATGAAGGAGAGCGGACTGATCAAGAAGCTGGCAAGCGAGGGCAAGATCGACCTCCGGGAAATCGAAGGCCAATGGGAAGCATGCGTGGTGGCGACGGTGGACAAACCCTTCCCGGGTATCGAGCGTGCGCTGGTGATCGCCGGCAGCGACCGTCGGGGCACTGCCTACGGGCTGTTTGAGATCTCCAACCAAATGGGGGTTTCTCCATGGTATTTCTTCGCCGATGTCGCTCCCAAGCGGAAAGCCAGCGTCTTCATCGGGGCGGGACACCACCTCCAGCGGCCGCCATCGGTCAAATACCGCGGAATTTTCATCAACGACGAACTCTGGGGCATCAGGCCGTGGGCCTTATATACTTTCGCACCCGAGGAAGGCAAAGGCCTGGGGCCGAAAACCCATGCAAAAATATTTGAGCTGCTGCTCCGCCTCAAGGCCAACACCCTGTGGCCCGCAATGCACCCGAAGGCAAAGCCGTTCAACTATTTCGAACGCAACAAGATCGTGGCCGACGAGTATGGCATCGTCATGGGCTCGTCCCACATCGAGCCGATGCTGCGCAATAACATCGCCGGCACCGAGTGGGACACCGAGTATCCCGGCGAACCGTGGGACTACAACACCAACCGGGAACATATCTATCAATATTGGGAAAAGCGGGTGATGGAGAACGGGCGCTATGAGAACCTCTACACGCTCGGCAAGCGCGGGCAGGACGACGAGGCCGGCACGGATGTGACGCTGCCGGTGCTGGAGAGGATTTTCGAGGACCAAAGGACGATTCTCGGAAAGCACGTCAACCCGGATGTCACGAAGGTCCCCCAAGTGCTGGTGATGTACACCGAGGTGCTCGGATTGTATAACAGCGGGCTGAAGGTTCCCGATGATGTGATCCTCTGCTGGCCGGACAACAATTTCGGCTACATCAGGCAACTGCCTTCCACCATCGAGCAGAAACGCCCGGGTGGCTCGGGCGTCTATTATCATTTTCAATGGCTGAACGGCGCCACCACCGCCTACACCTGGACTTGCACCACGCCGCCCGCGCTGACCTGGCTTGAGATGAAGAGGGCATACGATTTCAATGCCCGGGATCTGTGGATCGTCAATGTCGGGGATATCAAGCCCGCAGAGATCGACATCGAGCATTTCATGCAGCTCGCCTGGGACATCTCGTCCTGGGACCACCGCACGACCCCCCGGTTCCTGGCACACTGGGCCGCACGCGAGTTCGGCGGGGAACACGCCGAGGCTATCGCGGCGATGCTGGCAAAGCATTACGAACTTGGCTACGCGCGGCGTCCTGAACACATGCTGATGTACGAGGGCAGGACGGATCGGACCTCGTGGGAATGGTTCAGCATCGACAACTACAACGACGAGGCCCAAAGGCGGATCGATGCCTATGATGCCCTCATCCGCGAGGCGGACCGAATTCACGACGCCCTGCCACCGGAACACCAGGACGCGTTTTTCCAGACGGTCGTTTACAACGTCAAGGGAACGGCCCTGCATAACAAAAAAGTCCTCTACGCCCAGAAGAGCCACGCCTACGGCAAGCAGCGGCGAGCCAGTGCCGCCTGTTATGCGGCACTGGCCCAGCAGGCCGAGAACGGGATCCATGCGCTCATCCGCCATTATAACAGGGAACTGGTTACCGTCGGAGCCAAGTGGGACCACATGGCATCACTGCCCGGGCCCGCCGGTGATCAATGGCGCCAGTGGGACATGCCTCCTCTGAGCACTTACTCGGGCCAGGGCGAACCGCGCATGATGCTCACTGCCGAAGGTGGCAAGGCGGATGTCATGCCGGGCTTCAGCGTGTATGAACGGGACCAGCGTTTCATCGACCTCTACAACACCGGCACCGGCTCGGTCACTTGGACGGCATCGACATCGGCCGACTGGATCCGCCTGAATGAATCGTCGGGTGTTATCTATGACGAGGCCAGAATTCGGGTTTCAATCGATTGGGAAAAGGCGCCAAAAGGCCGGGCGATCGAAGGCAGGGTTTCGTTTGATTGGTCGTCGGCGATCATCGAAGACTGGCAGGACTACAAGCGGTTGTCGGAGGCGCAGAAGGCCGAGTTTCGGAAAGGTTGCGTGAAGTACTCGGGCCCTGACAGCCACTACGAGGTGGTGTTTTCCGTGTTCAACCCGGCCACCCCGACACGGGAGGAGGTGCGGGGCCATGTGGAAAGCCATGCCTACATCTCCATCGAGGCGGAGCACTACACGAGAACGATAGACGCGGGCGGCGGCGGATGGGAGCTTGTCGATGGCCTTGGCAGGTCCGGTGCATCGATCACGGTGCTTCCTCCCACCTTGGCGAGCGTGACGGGCGAGGAGAAAATTCGCGCAAAGTCACCCTGTGTCGAGTATGACCTGTATGCCTTCACCACCGGCAACGCCGTCGTGCGCCTGAACTGCATTCCTTCCAACCCCATCACCAGAGACCATGGCGTGAAAGTGGCCATCGCCCTCGACGACCAAGCTCCTCAGCTCGTGACGCGGGTGCTGGGGAAGAGCAACATCGACAACCTGATGTCGCTCACCGGTAATGTCGGAATCGAGAAGGAAGGGCAGCATGTGCTCAAGGTGTGGATGGTCGATCCGGGAGTTACCATTGATAAGATCATCATTGATATGGGCGGCGTTAAAGATTCCTATCTCGGTCCTCCAGAATCCTACTCGAATCAGCCCCCACAATGAATGAAGGAGCACACTTCGCCGTCTCGCCATCTACGCAGCCTCCTCCTTTCGGTAAACACCCGGAACCAAAACTGGCAAATCTCTTTTCCGAATACGTCGACATCTTCCGACCGTACGGATATTCTTTCTCACACCAGGCGGCTTTGAACATGTCCCACATGCGTTGTAAATCAAATCAAAAAATCCCAATCAAAAAATCAAAAAATCCCGCGCTACTTGTCGCGTGACACACCCCTGCTATTGTGATAGGCC
>JBAXOP010000207.1:0-9835 GCA_037133195.1 Verrucomicrobiota bacterium
CATGTCTAGCTTGGAAGGCTAGGGCTTTACCACTAAGCTATGCCCGCGTCTTCTGAGAAGAACGAACAGGAAATTCGTCTCCCCCGCAAGCTTTTTTTTATTTTTTTTAGAGAATTTATGGATTGGTCACCTTGAAACGCATGAAGAGAGTGGTTTTGCCACTGATGGGGACGCTGAAGAGGTGTTGAAGCTGGGAGCCGGCGTCGGTCATTGCGGTCCAGCTACCAGGCAGCAGGGTTTGACTCCACTCCGCGCCGTAGGTAATTCCACTGACCCCGGCGGGCTGGGTGAAGCTCAGCACCAGATTGGCACCGGAGAGGTGAGGTTGTGGCAGAAGGGCGGCACTATTTTGTTTCGGGTTCAGGCCCAAGGCGAATTCGAGCAAGTTGGGGATGCCGTCCTTATCGAAATCGTTGAGGTCGGCACCGTCGCCGCTATTGGCGGTGCTGCCAAAATTAGCCAAGCGCCAAGCTTCCAGCGGCGAGGGCGCGTTGGAGTCGATGATGTTGGTAACCTCCACCCGGGCAAAGCGAGTCTTCGCACCCGTCGGCGGCTGGTCTTCGACGATCACGCGCTCCCAGGTGTCGTCGATGAATGTCACCGTGGCGGCGCTGGTCGGATCTGTCCAGACGCTGAGGGTCGAGGAAAATTTCGCTTTGTACTCGATGCCGGGATTGCCGGCGGCTTTGCGCCGGATGAATTCCAGGCGCAGGTGGCCGTTAGGTGCGAGGGTGACAGCGGGCAAGCCCGTGAGGCTACCGGTGCCGGCTACTAAAGACTTAGCGCTGGCCTGGTTGGGGTTGAGGTTGAAGGCGAATTCGAGAAGGTTCGAGATGCCGTCTTTGTCTGGATCGGTGAGGTCGGCACCGGTACCGCTATTGGACGTGCTGCCGAAGTTGGCCAATCGCCAAGTTGGCAATGACATGCTACTGGGGGTGTAATTCACGCTGCGCGACACGATAGCGGAAAAATTGCTGGCGGCGTCCCTGGATTGGACATTGATGGTGTTGGCACCGGCGGCCAAAGTCACGCTGGCCGACCAGGTGGTGGTGCCCGTGGCCGTGCTCCAGCTTCCGCCGTTGAGCTGCCAGGAAACAGCGGTGACGCCGATATTGTCCGCCGCGCTGCCGCTCAGCGCCAGGCTGGCGCTGCTCACGCTGGTGCCGTCCGCGGCCGGGGAGGTAATGGCCACTGTGGGGAGGGTGGAGTCGAGGGTGATGGTGCGCGAGGCGATGGCAGAGACATTGTTCGCCGCGTCTTTGGATTGGACATTGATGGTGTTGGCACCGGCGGCCAAGGTCACGCTGGCCGACCATGCGGTAGTGCCAGTGGCCGTGCTCCAGCTTCCGCCGTTGAGCCGCCAGGAGACTGTGGTGACGCCAATATTGTCCGCCGCGCTGCCGCTCAGAGACAGACTGGCGCTACTCACGCTGGTGCCGTCTGCTACCGGGGAGGAAATGGCCACTGTGGGGAGGGTGGTATCTGGTAAAGTATAGGTCACGGTCCGCGATACGATGGTGGAAAAATTGGTAGCTGCGTCTTGGGATCGCACATCGATGATGTTGGAACCAGCGACCAAAGTCACGCTGGCCGACCATGCTGCAGTGCCGACGGCTGTGTTCCAACCCCCGCCGTTGAGCCGCCACAAAACTGATGTGACGCCGAGATTGTCCGCAGCGGTGCCGCTGATGGCCAGACTGGCGCTGCTCACGCTGGTGCCGTCAGCAACCGGCGAACTAATGACCACCGTGGGAATAGTGGAGTCTAGCGTGATCATACGGGTCGCAAAGTTAGAGTATTGTGACAGGGGATCCACAGAGCGGACATCGATTCGATTCAACCCGGCAGCAAGTGTCACGTTACAAGCCCAAGAGGTGGTGCCATTGGCTTGGATCCAAGGCAGTGTTTGGTTCACCAAATACCACACTGAATTCACCATGTACGTGCTTGCCGCCGTGCCTCTCAGGGTCAGAGCGGCGTTATTGACAAAGGTGCCATCACCAGACGGCGTGCTGATCGCCACCGTGGGTATCGGGACACTCGCTGAATAAGTGACCAACCTCCTGACCTGTGCCGTCCAATTGCCCAGCGAATCCGCTGCGAAAACATCGATGTAATTCGATCCAGGAGTAAGAGTCGCGGAAAATGACCATGAGGTGGTTTGGGGCCATGGTGCTACCTGTAGTGGTCCAAGCGGATACCCTGCGTGCCCAGCATCGCTGAGGCCGTTCACGCGATAATACACCGCGCCCACGCCGATGCCACAGGAGGCGGTGCCGCTCACGGTGAGAGTTGGATTGGTCACGATGCTGCCGTCGCTGGCAGGCGAAGCAATGTCTAGTAAGAGACTGGCTGAGTTTACCGTGACCTTCACATTGTTGAGCATCACACACCCGACGTTGTTGGTCTTATCCAACTCCGCCACCGCATTATCCGGGTCATAGATCCAGCCTGCGTAATAGGTTCCATCGGGCACCCCAGGCGGCACGGTCAGCGTGGGATAAACCACGGCGTATTGGTCCGGATCCAACGGGGCCGTGATGGTGGTATCGCCAAGCAAGATGTCTGAGGCTGTGATGGTGGCATCGGTCGATAAATAGTATCTTACCTTATAGCTGGCACAGGTCGCATTGCCCTTGTTCTTAACCCAGCCACCAATCTGCAAGGCCCCTCCCGGTGCCACCAAGGTCCGACTTACCCCATTCCACGATATTGGGTCAAAGGCCAAGTCAGGCAATCGCAACTGATCCTGGATGAGAGTGAAAGTGGTAGTGAGTCCACCCGGGACGTTGATCGTGAGCACCGCAGTACGGTCTGCGGGGGGCGCGTTCGCCGTGTTGGGAGCCACTGTGAGCGTGATGGTTTGGGTGCCGGTTTGGGTGCTTGAGGCCGCACTTGTGATCCAAGCCGCATCCTTGCTCCAGGACCAAGTCGTGTTAGATGTCACCTGAAAACTCACGGGCCCGCCGGCGGCCAGCACGCTTTGGGAGGTCGGGCTGAGCGACAGCGTAGGCGGGGCGCTGCCGAAGCTCACATTCATGGAAGCCGCTGGGGCGCTGGACACCACGATGGAGATACCCGAAGCGCTGCCATCCCACCAATTGGCATTGGGCGTGGTGTTATTGTTAAAAATGCCCTTTGTGGTTTTAAAAAGGTCGGTTATATCTCCCGGATTGGCGTTGTGCTCCAAATCGCAGCGACCATCGGCCTGCACCAGCGAGCACTGGTAATGCTGGCTCAGGGTCATTTGCGGACACTGGTTTTGGGTGGTGACGGCTTCATCAACGTGCCAAATCATAATGCCCTTATCCGGGCAAAACGCCGACCAGCGGTCGCCCGTACCACGGTTTTCTATCATGAAATACTCGGTGGTGCTGCCCGGCTTGCGTATCCGGTAGCCGATATTGCCGGTGGTCGGCAGCGTCGTGTTGAGCAGCGTCGTTGGGGTCAGGTCGTTGATAGTGGCCCAGCCGGAAAATTCCTTCAGATAGATATCGATAGGAGCGGGGGCTTTTTCGCTGTTCAACAAGTTACCGATGCTCATCAGGGAATGGTCGCCTATCCCCGCCGACGAGTAGGTGGTATCATACAAGTCCGGATATTTTTTGAGCATGTGACCGAGTTCGTGACAGGTGGTGCCGATGCCCATCGCGGCACTAGCAACGTCGGTCATTTGATAGTTCAAAATATACGGAGGCGCGCCCGCCGCCCCGACGGGAATCCCGGTGGGCACGGAGCCGGAAAACGGCCACAGCCCCTTGGTCGGCACACCGGAATCGGCACCTGCAAACAACAGGCTCGTGGCGATCACGTCATTGAAAGAGTCCTTCGACAACGTGGAAAAGTCAAAGGACGACGCTTTCAAGATCGTCACCGCGTCGGTGGCCATCAAGTTGCCGGCGGCACCGTTATCGCGCAAAATCGTGTTGGTCGGATAGTTGGTGTAACTGTAATAGTTGCGCGGATGTTGCAGCGTGAGAATGGGGGTGACCAGTTGCGTCAACACCAGAAGACCGTTGGACTGATCGGTATAATAGTCGCGGATCGAACCGATATTCCCGTCGTCGGTGTAACCAATTTCGTTGCACATCCGGATCATCTTCGCCTGGGTCGTGGGAAAGGTGACCGGATCCACGGCAGGAGTGCTCGGATCATCGGGAAATTGCACCAAAATCACCAGACCCACCTTGGTGTCCACCGTCGGCCCGCCGGCGGGCGTGAGAACCGTCGGACTTGTGGGGCTGGGCGTGGGCGTGGGCGTGCGCTCGCGGTCACGACGGCCCCGTACCGCCTCAACCTGTGCGGCCCAGTCAGCCGCCCGGTGAGGGGCGATTTTCTCAATGTTTTTGTTGCGCAACGCCGCGACGCTTGCTGCGGGCTCGGTCAGATGGGTCGGCAGCCACCTCGGCGGCGCATGATCGGCCGCGATGCCGGAGGACACCAGCGAATGACCATCCGGCCCGGCTGCCGCGTAATAGTAGGTATTGTCTGCTGCGTTAAAAATAACGGTGTGGCCATCGGCGGTGACGGTGCGGGCGTAAAACTCGTCGCCCAGCACCCGCAGTGACAGACGGGTGCCGTTAGGTTGCACCCAGGCGGTGGCTCTGCCTTCTAATGGATAGGGAGCTGCCACTGCCGCGCCAAGGCACAGAACCCAGGCCAAACCGGCCAGCAGCGTGCGCCCGCTCATTGCGAACAACCCGCGGGCAGTCGCTTGAAAAGTACCAGAGAATAAACCCGCACGCGAGCTACCCTCTTGTAGGGAGCTTCGTATTTGTATTAGGCGTGTCATGATTTGTACTGGATTTATGGAGTTCTCTCGCAGCGATGTTAAGTAGAAGTTCGAGACGACTGGGTACGTATGCGCGGCCATAAACAGAGGGACAAAAAAGCAGCTTAGCAAGCAAAATATTGCCGGGCGCGGTAATTCCGCAAGGCGGAAAATGTCATGGGGACGGTCACAAAGCCATGCTCGTAGGGAGCAACGACTTTACTGTCCTCGTGCGGACTGATGGGGTGGCTCCTCAGCGGGCTTCCTCATCGACGGTTTCGTCTCGCTGATAGATCGGGAGTTGGCGCCAAGGCACGGTGAAGGCAAGGACCATCATGGCAGTGCCGTAAGTGCGGCCAGCCTCGTGGCTATCCCATGAGCCGTCGGGCGATTGCTTGGGCAGATAGGTGGCATACATCCAGTTGGCGTATTCCTGCCAATGGCGGCCGCCGATTTGGAACATGCCCTGGGCATTGTAGTAATTGGCGTAATGCTCGAACTGGTTGCCAGGCAATGATCGGAAATTACGCAACAGCCAGTCGGCGGCGTGTTTAGTGCGTTCGCTGCCGTGCTCGCCGCAGAGTTCGAGACAAAGCAGGCCCATGCCGGTTAGCGTCAGGGCGTGGTCGTCGCGGCCAGTGTAACCGAAGCCGCCGTCCTTTTCTTGCTGGTGGCGGTGGAGGTACTCGACGGCGGCGGCGATGGCGGCGTCGGGGATGGCGGCACCGTTGAGCTTGGCGGAACGCAAGGCCATGAGCGCCCAACCGGAGCAGGAGGTGTCCGAATCGCGGGCACCGGGCTGGTAACGCCAACCGCCGCGGTTGTTGTCGTCCTTGGGGACGGCCTGGGCGCGCAGGATGAGGGCGAGGGCCTTGGGCAAGGCGGCGGAGATGCGGGCCTGGCGGTCGGGCTCGACCATGCCGCTTACTTCGGAAAGAAAGAGTGTGGAGATATTGTGGGCATACATCGGGCCGTTGCCGGCACTGCCCTTTTCAAACACCCCGTCGGGTTTCTGGTTGGCGAGGATGAAGTCGATACAGCGGTTCAAGACGACCGTGTAAGGGCCCTCGGTGGGAAGGTGGCCCTTGGATAAATAGGCCATGCCGACGAGGGCCGGCACGCCAGTGGAATCGCCGTAGGTGCCCTCGAACGAACCATCATCTTTCTGGATGTGTTGGAGGTAGGCGAGGGCGTTTTCGACTGCGGGGTTGGCCTTGGCCTGCCACTCGGCAAATACGGGATCGACGGCGGCGGGTTGGGCGGCGGCGGGGTGGGTGAGGAGGAGGGAGAGGGCGGCGATGACCGTTTGGATAAGACAGAAGGGGCGGGAAGATGGGCTGGGCATGAAATTTGCTTTGGCTGAAGAGTGTTCGGCAGGATGCCGAACACAGCCGACGGGACGCCGGCGCTCCCCAACCGCTGGAGATTGGCAGCCCAGTGACTCAGGACAGATTGCTGCGAACACAGATGTCATGGCGGGCTGGATTTGGAGATTTGTTCGAAATAGCGGCGCACCAGGTCGCGGTATTCCTCGGGCATGGCGATGGCGGACGCGCCGCCCACTTCAGACTTGAGGGAGGCTTTGATTTTTTCCCAGTCCGCAGCAGAGACACCGAGCTTGGCAAGCTCCGGTGGCACACCGGGATCGGCTTGCGGATTGCGCAACGAGTCGTCGGCAGGGGTGCCCGGCGGTGTCGGTTGACCGGGCTGATTGGGTGGAGCCGGCTGGCCGGGTTTGCCGGATGGCGGGCCCTGCATCGCTTGGAGGGTGGCCTCGGCGGCTTTGGCGAGGGCTTGAGCGGCGGAGCGGGCCTCGCTGGCGGCGGTGGCCGGGGATTTGGAGGTAGCGGCTTGGGCGGCTTGCTGGAAGGCATCTGCCAGGGGTTGACCGGGGATGGGGGCTTGTTGGGGGCTGGGCTGGCGGGCGGCGGCCTGCGCGGCTTGCTGGGAAAATTCGGCGGCGGCCTGAGCCAGTTGGGCGGAGGCTTGTTCGAGTTGTTGCGCGGCCTGGCCATGGCTGGCGGACGCCTCGGCGGGCTTGCCCTGGGCATCCGTCTGGGCGGCTTGCTTGGCCTGGGCGGCCGCTTGCTGAGACGATTGGGCGGCCTGTTGCATCGGTCCAGAAGGACTGTTGACTTGCGGAGTCTGGCGGATTTCCTCGGCCAGCGCGGCTGCCTGCTCCGCACGCTGCGCGGAGAGATCAGCTGGGGTTTGGGAAGAATCTGACGACTCCGGCGGGTTGGTCGGGTTGGTCGGGTTGGCGTCGAGTTGTTTGAGGGTGTCCTGGTTAGCGGCTTGTTGTTTAGCTTCGGCTGCAAGTTGTTGGGCTTGCCGGGCCTGGTGTTCGAGGGCCGCGGCCTGAGCCTGGGGTTGTTGTTGGGCGTCCTGGCGGATTGCCTCAGCGACGTTGGCTTGCTTTTGTTGCCAAGGCTCGGCGGGTTTATTAGGTTGGGTGGGATCGGGCGGGGAATTGGCGAGGGCGGCTTCGGCTTGGCGAGCGACCTCGGCCTGTTGTTGTTGGAGTTCCTTGAGGCGGGCGAAATCTTGCGTCTGCGGCTCACTGCGCTGAATCTCGTCGCGCAGCTTTTCGAGCTGTTGCTCAGCCTTGACCGCCGTGTCGCGAGCTGCGGCCGCACTTTGATCACGCTCTTTCGCCGTATCTTGGAGAGGCGCATTCTCCAATTTCTGGCGCGCCTGCTCGACCGTGGCGGCCGCCTGCCGCACTTCCGGCACCTTATCACCGTGGACGGATTCCGGCAAGCGCTCGGCGAGCCGTTCGAGCTTATCGTGGGCTTGGGCGAGCTGGTCGCGGGCCTGCGCCATATCCTTGCTCCCATCCGCGGTGAGTTTTTCATTTTGCAATTCCGGACGGCGGCGGTCAATTTTCTCCTGTGCCTGTTGGACCGCCTGGCGTGCTTGCTCGATCGTATCTCGGACGTCGGCGTGGGCAGCGGCCACCTCTTGGCGGGCCGACGACTGGGCACCATCGTCGAGACGCAACGTCAGCCACCCGCTGGTGCCCACGCCGGGGCCGCCGAGGTCGGCTGGGCGATTATCCTCGGCCCGTACCCGCAATTTAAAGACACGCACTTGCGGCCAGCGGGTCACCAACACGCCGATGGCTTGGCTGACCCGGCCGCGCCAGGCGGGCGGCTCGGTGGAGCCGCTGCGTGGAGGCGTGGCGAGAGGCAAGCGTGCGGCGTCGCCCTTTTCGAGTTGGACTTCCAATTGGACGGAGCGGAGGCCGACGTCGTCATTGACGGAGTAGCCGGATTCCAGCAAATCGTCCGGGCGCAGGTGGAGTTCCTTGTCGGTGGGGCTGAGCCATTTGACGTCGGGCGGGGCGTCGGGGCGGCTTTCAACAGTGAAACGGGCGGCCTCGAACTCGCGCCCGAGCCGGTGTTGGAGCATCACCCGGGTGGCGGCCTGACCGGGTTTTTCAAGCGTCCAGCGCAACGCCAACGTGCCACCGTCGGCGGCACGCTCCAGCGTAGAAACGCCGGCCGTATGTTCATTTACCTCCAAACGCGCCG
This sequence comes from Verrucomicrobiota bacterium, assembly GCA_037133195.1. Taxonomy (GTDB): domain Bacteria; phylum Verrucomicrobiota; class Verrucomicrobiia; order Verrucomicrobiales; family Akkermansiaceae; genus Luteolibacter. The sequence goes on from JBAXOP010000207.1 coordinate 8,305, forward strand.
CCTCCACCGGGGTATTGAGCTTGGCCCGTAACTCGAGCTTGCTGCCAACTATAGCCGTGAGACCTCCGCCCATCACTTGCTCACGCGCTGCCCAACCCGTGTACACCGGAAATTCGAGACGCACCCGCGCGTCGGCCAGTCGTGGGCGCGGCCACACCGTGATTTGATAGGTGTTGCTCGTCTCGCGACCGGCCCGCACCTCGTATTTGAATGATTGCCCGGCCTTGCCCATTTGATAAACCCAACCCGCCTCGCGTGCTGCCATCGGCAACACCGAGGTGGAGCCGTCGGGTAGATGCAGGACGAGTTCAAGTGGCTTGTTAGCCCCCGCAGAGTGGCGGGCGGTGAGGGTCAGTGCTTCGCCTTCGATGACCTCGAGCGAGCCGGGGGTGACGGCGATGCTGCCGACCGTGCCGAGAGTGGAGGTAGGCACCAGCGCACGCACCACGTGGCGGACTGTCAGCGACGGCCACAGGGCAAAAAGCACGACCCACACGGCTAACAATCCGGCGGCGGGCCACAGCCAGTAACGGGTGCGGCGGGTGCTGACTTCCAGCAACGGGTCGATTTGGACAAGATCGATGGCGGCTTCACGGGCCAGCACGTCGAGCAGGCCGGCGGACATGCCGCCGCCGCGGTGACCGGAGACTTCGAGCACGGTGCTGATGCGTTCATCCATCTCGGGGTGGCGGATTTCCAGCCAGCGGGCGATGCGCACCAGGTCGAGGGGTTGGCGCAGCGGCAACACCCACCCAATGGCGGCCACGCTGGTCACTAGCGCCAGCCAAGCGAGCGGGCAGAGCCAGCGCACAATGGTGGGCAGCGGAGCGAAGGCACAATCAATGGCCACCAAGGCGAGCAAGCCGGTGAGGGCAGTGACCGCGGTGATGAGTGCGCCACGGGAGGCGCGCACACGGCGGATGCGTTGGCGCAAGCGGCGCAACACCGGCTCGAGGCGCGGGGTGATAGGCGGGTTAGGTTGCATGGCCGGGTGTGGTGGGTAGCTTCTCAGGTGGCATTCATTGAAGATTTCAGATTTCGGATCTACGGCAGGCCGGCGTTGCGACGCAACCACCACTCGGTGGTCAGCACGACGGCGAGGGCGGCGAATACGAGGAAATTATCCCACAGCGGGGTTTCGCGGATTTCCCCGCGCTTCGCCCCTTCGCTGAGGAAGAGCGGCAGCAACGAAGCCACCTCGTCTGGTCCCACCACCTTGCCGCCCGACGCCTTGGCGGCCTCGTCGAGCAGAGGGCGGTCGAGGGTGGTCTCGGCCAATTCAATGGGGCCACGGGTGCCGACGACGCGGAAACGGGTCGTGAGGGATTTTTTCCTCTCGGCGGTCAGTAACTCGGCGGCCTTGCTACCAACCAACCGTACGGTATGCATGCCGGAAACATGAATCGCCTCAGCCTTCCCCTCGTGTAGCCCGTTAGAGCCGGGAATAGGTGCCAACGGGACCGTGGCCACGACGGTGTCGCCGCGGAGAATCTCGGCCCGCAGCGATCCATCCACCAGCGGCCCGAGGGTG
>JBAXOP010000208.1:0-9801 GCA_037133195.1 Verrucomicrobiota bacterium
ACTGCGGTGTTGATAGGCGCGGCATTATTTGCCCGCGAGACCGGTGATCCATCCGAACCCCCAGCCAGCCGATGACCCCGCTTCCCATACTCCTCACGCTCTCCGCCCTGTTATTTGTGCTCGGCCTCTTCGCCGTGCTCAGCCGCCGCAATGCTATCCTGGTACTCGTCGGCATCGAGCTGATGCTCAACGCTGCCAACCTCAACTTCATCGCCTTCTGGCGCTACGGTCCACCGGTCGCCGATCTAACCGGCCCGCTGTTCGTCTTGTTTTCCATTGCCATTGCTGCGGCTGAGGCCGCTGTGGGATTGGCCATCATCCTGATGAATTTCCGCCGCACCCGTTCCACCGATCTCAACCGCCTCGATTCCCTCCATGGCTGACGCGCTTTCCCCCTATCTCCCAACCTTGCTCTGGCTGGTGCCGCTGTTGCCACTGCTGGCAGGTGGCATCACCGCCTTTATGCCTAATAAAATGGGCCGGCCCGCCTCGTGGCTGGCACTCTGCGCACTGCTGGTATCATGTGTGATTGCAGTGACGGCGCTGGCTTGCTCGCTCGCGCCGGTGCACGAGCACGCGGCTCCGACGCCGCCGGTTTACACATGGTTTAGTTTTGGCGACGTGGCGTTGCAAGTGGGGTTGGTGTTGGACCCGCTGAGTGCGGCGATGGGTGCGATGGTGACGTTTGTGGCGTTGTGGATTTTCATCTACAGCACGGGGTACATGAAGCATGAGGTGCGCTTTGGCCGGTTCTTCTGTTTTCTCTCGTTATTTTCGGGGGCGATGTTGTTGGTCGTCTATTCCAACAGTTTGCTACTCCTGTTCATGGCCTGGGAATTGGTCGGGCTCGCGTCCTATCTGCTCATCGGATATTATTTTGAAAAACCCTCGGCGGCAGCCGCAGCCCAAAAAGCGTTCATCACCACCCGGGTGGGCGATATGGCATTTTTCATCGGCATGATCTGGCTCTACGGCCAAACCCATACCCTGTTGTTTTTCGATCACGGCCACGGATTGTTGGAAACCGATGTGCTCGGCTCCTTGGCGGGCATCACTACCATCGGCGGGCTGACGGTTTCGGCGGCGGCGGCGTTGCTTTTGTTAGTTGGAGCGATGGGTAAGTCCGGTCAAGTGCCGTTGCACACCTGGTTGCCCGATGCGATGGAAGGGCCGACTCCGGTATCGGCGCTGATTCATGCGGCGACGATGGTGGCGGCCGGGGTGTTTCTGGTGGCCCGCACCCATCCGATATTCATGAACAGCGGCATCACCGGCCTGCCTCTGAGCGCCACGGCGTGGATCGGCGGCATCACCGCGTTATATGCGGCCTGCGTGGCACTCGGACAAAATGATATCAAGCGCATCCTGGCGTACTCGACGGTGTCGCAACTCGGATTCATGATGGTGGCACTTGGCACCGGCGGGGTGGCGGCGGCCATGTTCCATTTGATAGCCCACGCATTTTTCAAAGCCTTGTTATTCCTATCCGCCGGTTCGGTCATTCATGGTTGCCATGATGAACAGGACATCCGGCGCATGGGCGGACTGGCCAAGGCGATGCCCAAAACCTTCTTCGCTTATGCCATCGGCATGATGGCGCTGGCCGGTTTCCCGTTTGTGTTCTCCGGCTTCTGGAGCAAGGAGGCGGTGTTGCACCAGGCGCAAATCTGGCCCGGCGGGCACGGTCCGTTTTTGCTAGCTGCGACGGCGGCCCTGCTGACGGCCTTTTACATGACGCGCCAGGCGTTGTTGGTGTTTTTTGGCAAGCCGCGCAGCCCCGGGGTTTCCCATCCGCACGAAAGCCCGCCGGTCATGCTGGTGCCGCTGTTTGTGTTGGCCGCCGGCGCGGTGTTGCTGGCCCTCGTCGGCACACCCGCTTGGCCGTGGTTCGAGGAATGGCTGACCGGCGAGTCGGCCGTGTTTAATATCTGGGCCCTGGCCAAACCTGAAGCGCTCCAGCTCATCGGCTTGTCACTGACGCTCGTGACGGTGGGGGTGAGCGCCTCATGGCTGGTCTATCGAAATCCGTCCAGCGACAGCCGCGCGCCGGACCCGCTGGAAATTAAACTCGGTGGTATCTGGAAATTCCTCGGCGACGGGATGCGCTTTGATGCCACCTATGACAAGTGCATCATCGCACCGCTCGCCGCGCTGGCCCGCGGGGTCGATGGCATCGAGCGCCAATTGTTTGTACCGCTTATGGCGCTGGCTGAGGGGCTCATCAAGATGGTGGGTCGCTGGACCGGCAGCGCCGATGAAAAAGGCTTGAACGACGGCTTCAACCAAGTTTGTTCCGGCTTACAAGGCGGCGCCGATTCCGCCTCCGCCTGCCAATCCGGCCGGCCCCAAGCGTATCTGCGTGCCATCGGCCTCGGCGCCTCGGTTCTCCTCATCCTTTACTTCTGGCTCATCGCATAACTCCGCCATGTTGTTACTTTCTCTACTATTGATTCCCTTGCTAGGTGCCGCCATCCTCGGTAGCTGGTCGGGCTTGGGCAATTCCTGTGCCAGGCACCTGGCCGTCGTTTGGGCCTTGCTGCCGTTGGTATTGGCGTTGTTTATCGGGTCTCATCAGGTGGAACCATCCAACGGCGTGCTCGCCGCATGCGAAAGCCGCTGGCTGCCGGATGCGGGCATCTCGCTGCGCTTTGCGGTAGATGGCACGTCGTGGTTATTCCTGTTGCTAACCAGTTTGGTCACGCTCTTCGCGCTCGCCGCCTCGGTGCGCCTCGAGATAGGGGGACGCGCCTATTGCGCACTGATACTAGTGCTTGAGGGAATGCTTTTCGGGGTGTTCACCGCACGCCATTTCATCCCTTGGTTCTTGTGCTGGGAAATGACACTCATCCCATCCTATCTGCTCATCCGGTTATGGGGCGGTCCCGGCGCGCCCCGGGCCGCACTGCGGTTTTTTATCATGACGCTGGGCGGCAGCGTGTTCATGTTATTGGGATTTTTGGCGCTGCAACTCGCCACGGGTACCATGGATTTCAGTAAACTCGCGGCACTCGCCGCCAATCACGAGTTGTTGCCTAAAATGGCTGCCACGTTCGTCGGTACCGGCTACAGCGGACAATTCTTGCTAGGCACGGTGGCGGTGGGCGTATTTCTGGGATTGGCGGTTAAGTTGCCGGTGTTTCCGTTCCACGCGTGGTTGCCGGCAGCTTATGCCGAGGCTCCCACCCCGGTGACCATGCTTCTAACCGGGTTGCTATCGAAGATGGGGGTGTACGGATTGCTTCGCATATTGCTACCGATTTTTCCTGAGGTGTTGCCGGGTCTGGCACCATGCCTGATGGTGTTAGCGGTATTAACGGTTTTGCTAGGAGCGGTAGCGGCGCTGGCCCAACGCGATTTAAAACGCATCCTGGCGTACTCGTCGGTGAATCACCTCGGCTATTGCGCGATGGCGGTGGTGGCGGCGGCGGCGCTGCAAACGGACCGCGGGGCGCATGCGGCGGCTATTTCCGGCACCATCTTGCAGGCGTTCAACCACGGGATTATCGCCAGTACCATCTTTTTCTGCATCGGACTGATGGAGCAACGCAGTGGTGGAGTCCGCACGCTTACGGACTTCGGCGGGCTGCGGGCGCAGGTGCCGGTGCTCTGCTCCCTGATGGGCTTGGCCGTGTTCGCCTCGCTCGGCTTGCCTGGCCTCAGCGGATTTGTCGGTGAATTCTTAATTTTCACCGGGGTCTTTGCGTTAGTGCCGTGGGCGGCGGCGCTGGCGGTCATCGGGCTATTGCTAACGGCGGTGTTTTTCCTGCGGATGGTGCGGTTGGTGTTTCACGGTCCGCTTAATCCGGCGTGTGCCAAGTGGCCTGACCTATCTAACGGCGAGCGCTGGATTCTGGCTCCCGCCATTGCACTTATCATCATTCCGGGGCTGTGGCCCCAAGCGCTGCTCCACTGTCTCAACGCCGATACCGTGCGGCTCTTAGATCTCCTTCGTATCTTGCCATGACTCCCGCCTGGACCCTCATTTCCGCGTTTGCCGGGGCCTTGTTAGTGCTCCTGCTGCCCGCCCGCTCTGCCGGAATGGCGCGGGTCATTGCCTTATTAGCATCCATCACCGGCGCGGTGGCTGCCGCCGCCGCCTGCCTGGCAAAACTCCAGCAACCGGAAGCGGTGGCATGGTCATTTGACCGGCCGTGGATTCCTGAGTTAGGGATTCGGTTTCATCTGGCGGCCAACGGACTGAGCCTGTCATTGCTACTTCTAACTGGCTTGGTGGCCATTGCCGGCGTGTTGTTCTCGTGGAATGTGACGCAGCGACCACGAGCGTTTTTCGCGTTTTTCATGACCATTATCGGTGGCGTGTACGGGGTATTTCTGAGCCGCGACGCATTCCTGTTATTCGTGTTTTATGAAATTGTGATTCTGCCCAAGTATATGTTGATCGCCATCTGGGGCTCGACCAACCGCGAGTACGGCGCAATGAAACTCACGATGTATTCGATCGGCTCCAGCGCGCTTATTCTCGTCGGTCTGGTCGTCGCTTATGCGGCGGCCGGCGGCACCAGTTTCGACCTCGACTATTTGGCCAGCGTTAAGTATGCGCCTGCGCTGCAATACTGGGCATTCCCGATTTTATTCCTTGGCTTCGGGGTGTTGGCGGGTATGTGGCCATTTCACACTTGGGCTCCCACCGGGCATGTGGCGGCACCCACAGCGGCTTCGATGTTGTTGGCCGGGGTGGTGATGAAACTCGGCGCGTATGGCGCGCTATGTGTGGCGATGCCGTTATTTCCGCAGGGGTTTGTCGAGTGGCGCTTGGTCATCGCCGGGCTGGCGGTGGTGGGTATTATCTATGGCGCACTGACGGCACTGACACAGAAGGATTTAAAATTTGTTATTGGTTATTCGAGTGTGAGTCACATGGGGTTTATTTTGCTCGGTCTGGCGACGGCGACCCACTGGGGTTTGCGTGGCGGCATGCTGCAAATGATATCTCACGGCATTGTTGCGGGGCTGTTGTTCGGTATCGCCGGGCGCGTCGTATATGAACGTACCCACACCCGAGATCTAACCGCGCTGGGGGCATTCGACCTATGGCGCACCTTGCCTGGGGCGGCGTTTGCCTTCACACTGGCCACCGCGGCCTCGATGGGCTTGCCGGGCTTCAGCGGATTTGTGGCGGAAATTTCGGTGGGCATCGGGGTCTGGAAATCCGACCCCTGGCTCATTGTGCCGGTGGCCGTGGGTATCATCATCACCGGGGCGTTCTCGCTGCGGGCCATGCACCGGGCGTTTTTCCCGGTTAGGGATACCATTGCGCCTGCTGCGGCAATGTTGCCACCGCTTACCTGGCCGGAAATTTCCGCCATTGCGTTGTTGATCTGCGTGTCTGTGGCGATCGGTGTCTATCCGTCGCCGTGGGTTACGCTCATCGACGACGGTCTCAACTCGCCTTTGTTCCACTCGATCTTACCCCTGCCGTGAACTACTCCGCACTTTTTCTTCAACTTTTGCCAGAGGCCGTGCTGGTGATCACAGCGTTGGTGTTGCTCGGGGTGGCCGTGACCATCGAGGCGAAATCCCGCCGCCCTATCGCCATGGAGTTGGCTATCGCGATTTCCAGCGTGGGCATCGTGGGTGCCTGTGCGGCGCTCAACTTTTTCCCGGCCCACGCTGAGTCCGCAAGCACGCTGCTGGTGATGGATCCGCTGGCACGCGTGTTCAAGGCAGTGGTGTTAGGTCTGGGATTACTGGCGGTGCTGTTACCTCCGGCACGGCGCGAGATCGGTCAACCGGGTGAATTTCACGCACTGGTGTTATTTGCGCTCACCGGCTTGCTGCTGACCGTGGGCACCGACCATCTGTTATTTCTGTTTGTGGCACTGGAGTTGGCGAGCCTCTCAATGTATTTGTTAGCAGGATTTTCCCGCAGCGCCAAAGCGGCGGAGGCGGCATTGAAATACTTCCTGTTTGGCGGGGTGAGCGCCGCGTTCTTCCTATTTGGCCTGAGCCTCATCTATGGGTTCTGTCACGCGCTCACCTTGCCGGCCATCGCCGCCGCGCTTACCGCCGGGCCGCTGCCGCCCTATGCGGTGGTCGGGTTGCTGATGGTCATCGTGGGTTTGGGCTTCAAGCTGGCGGCCGCGCCATTCCACTACTGGGCACCCGACGTCTATCAAGGTGCGCCGGCCACCAGTGTGGCGCTCATCGCGGCGGCCTCCAAGGCGGTGGGAGCACTGGTGCTGGTGCGCTTGTTATTGATGGGATTCGGCGCTGCTGCCGGCTCGGCGGCGTGGGGCTCGATGCAACCCGGTTGGTCGCTGTGGCTCGGGGTGCTCGCTGCCGTATCGATGATTTTCGGCAACGTATTGGCTCTCGCCCAAACCAGTGTGAGGCGATTGCTCGCATACTCAGCGGTGGCTAACACCGGCTATCTGCTCGTGGCCATATCTGCCAACGGTGCCGTGGCCGCCGGGGCCGCCCTGTTCTATGTGGTTGTCTATGGGTTGGCTACCTTCGGCGCGTTGGCCGTCACTGCTGCAGTCGAACGCGAGCGCGGCGACGATTCGCTGGGCTCCTTTGCCGGGCTCGTCCACCGCTCGCCGATGCAAGCGGTAGCGTTGCTGATTTTTCTAACATCACTGGCCGGAGTGCCACCATTGGCGGGCTTTGCCGGCAAATTCATTATGTTTGGTGCCGCGATGGCAGAATCCACCACCCGCAGCACGCCGGGGCTTACTTGGCTGGTGGGGCTGGCGGCGATCATGAGTGCTATTTCACTCTATTACTATCTGATGGTGCTGAAACAGGCATTTGTCAGAGAGGCGGTGGATACAGCGCCGGTTGAGTTAAGCAGTTCGCACCGGCTGGCATTGTTGATTCCGGCGGTTTTGTTGGTCGCACTGGGCTTGTTTCCTGCGCTGTTGCTCAGCCCGCTGACCCAAGCGCTGCTGGCGACACTGCGTTAAAGAGGGTAGGCACACTTCATGCAAGGTGACTGATAAGAGGCGAAAATATCAGCCCGAATGGCTCATCTTTCTCTCTTGGTTCTCTTCGGTTCGATGTTCGCGTTTCCAGCGGGCCGCGAGAAACTCTCTTCCAATCCAAAATCCAGCATCCAAAATTCAAAATTGCATCTCTTTCCCTTCGCCCATTGCCACGTCAACAACGTTCCAGATTGTTGGAGACTCCGGTAGTTTTTTGGGACCGTGGTGTGAAAGTGTGAGGAAGCGGCGCAGTGTCCGTGGCTCAAAGATGCGCTGTGCTGTACGTTTTTCAGTCACGATTCAGCCAGAAATCCAATGCCTGTGGTGGAGACCTTTTGAGAAAATGAACGCAATCTCAACGATCTGGAGCAGAAAAGCGCACTAACAGCGAAAGTCGGGGTAGAGCAAGCTGAGTGCGACTGTGAGTATGGCACTACTGATCCGGTTGAGCAGTCTGAACGCCGCCTCACTCTGGGATCCGTAAAAACGCTGCGATGGGCTCGAAGGATTTGGCGCCGATGCCTTCGAAGTTGCGCAAGTCATGCACATCCGTGATCAAGAGGCATGGGCATCACGCATCTTCCGGCAGGCTGGGACTTTGTAGGATCTCGGATTTTTCGGCGATGATATTGCGGAAGTTTTCCGAAATGGAGTGCCAGTCGATCACCTCGACGCGGATGGGCAGATCGGACTCCGCGAAGGCCTCGCGCACAGCGGCCAGCCGCCCGAGAGGCAAGCGGGCGGGTCCGAGCAGGACGAGGTCGAGGTCGGAGTAGGGTTTGGCATTGCCCGTCACGCGGGAGCCGAAGGCGCGGACTTCGCATTCCGGCAACTGCGCTGCAAGCAGGCGCCGCACGATAGCCAACGACTCTGGCGCGAGATCAATCATTGCGAGCCCGCAGAGAGGTGAGGAGTGATTGGGCGGCGGCGGCGAAGTGTTCGGCGCTATGGCTGACTTCTGCCGCCGTGTTGTTATCGTAGGTGTGCGAGGTTTCGTTGCGTGCCGCGTGAAAGCTCATCCAAAGATCCACATCATCTATCAGGCGATTCTCTGCGGCCCGTCGGAACAACTCGCGCCGGGTCACGCCATCAACGGATTCGGCGCTGAGGTTAGCCTCCAGCCAGCGCTTGATCATTTTCCACGACAATTCGTAAGCGACCTCGAAATTCTGAATGATGCCACTGCGCACGGTATCCTTGAGTTCGGGTGGAAGAGTCGCTGCGAAGGTGTTTGCCGCATGGATCGAGCGTCCCAGCGAGACCGTGGCGTTTTCAAGACTGGTGAGATCCAATTGCATGGCTTGGATTGGAGAATCAGTTGATTCAGGTTAGAGGCGTTGACTAGTTGGCGACGTCCCGGAGTACGAACTTCGAGCAACTTGGCGGGTTGGCGGCAGCGAGTTGTTGGCAGGCGGGCATGGTGAATGGTGGTTCCCACAGCGCCGGGGGCTCACCGCCCACCACCGCGCTGCGTGGAGTGCAACAGATCCGCCGTCGGGACGCAAGGCAAACAAGGACAGGAAACAAGAGCCGGCCGTGCCTGGCCGCGAATAATCCTCCCGACTCACTGGGCCCGGATGCGGCATGGTAGGGAGTTCTGAGAGAAAGAAGTGGCACCGGACCGCGCAAGGCGCTACTTGTTCCTGTCTTCTGTCTTCCCCTCTTCGGTCATATTCGCTTGCGTTTCGCGCCGGATTTTACGTGCTTTGTCGGTGTTTTTCTGCTTTCTTGGCCGTCCGCCCCGCCCTTTACTTGTTCCTATGTCCCCCGAGCTGACCCGCAATTTTTCGATCATCGCCCACATAGATCACGGGAAAACCACGTTGTCGGACCGTCTGTTGGAGTCCACCAGCACGATCACGCTGCGCCAGCGCCAGGACCAACTGCTTGATTCGATGGACTTGGAGCGGGAAAAAGGGATCACCATCAAGTCCCATCCGGTGGCTATGGAATACACCGCCAAGGATGGAAAAACCTACAAGCTCAATTTGCTCGACACCCCTGGCCACGTCGATTTTTCCTATGAGGTATCGCGCGCGCTGGCCGCCTGCGAGGGGGCCATCCTGATGGTGGATGCCGCCCAGGGTGTGGAGGCGCAAACAGTGGCTAACCTGCATTTGGCGACCCAGCAGAACCTGCTGATCATCCCGGTGCTCAACAAAATCGACCTGCCGGCGGCCGATGTTGCCAAGTGCAAGCGGCAGCTTGAGGAGATTTTGTGCATACCGGCCGAGGATTGCATTCCGGCCTCCGCCAAGAATGGCATCGGAATTGAGGAGATTCTCGAAGCGATCATCGCCCGCGTCCCCGCCCCGGTGGAAAACCCCGACAAATTGTTGCGCTGCGGTGTCTTCGATTCGCTCTACGATGCTTATCGCGGCGTCGTGTCTTATGTCCGGGTGTTTTCCGGCTCGGTTAAGCGCGGCCAAAAGGTCAAGCTTTTCGCCACCGGCAATACCTACGAGGTCAAGGAAGTGGGCATCTTCACGCCCAAGATGACCGCTTGCGACATCCTGCGGGCCGGTGACGTCGGTTACGTCATCGCCAATATGAAGTCCGCCGCCGAGGTAAAAGTCGGCGACACCATGACGGATGTGACGCACCCCTGCCCGGAGGCGCTGCCCGGCTACAAGGAGATTCAGCCGATGGTATTTTCCGGTATCTATCCGGTGGATTCAGTGGATTACGAATCGCTGAAAATGGCCATGGGCAAATTGCAGATCAACGATCCGGCGTTCACCTATCAACAGGAAAGCTCCACCGCCTTGGGCTTCGGCTTCCGCTGCGGTTTCCTCGGCCTACTGCACATGGAAATCATCCAGGAGCGCCTGCGCCGCGAGTTCGACATGAACGTGAT
>JBAXOP010000209.1:0-9797 GCA_037133195.1 Verrucomicrobiota bacterium
TCTCAACTGCCTCGCCATGCCCCATATTCCATTCCACATCCAAAGCTGTCAACCTAATAATTGAAGCTTTGAAGGACTGACCCCACACATGCCGCTTCCCACCGGTTTGACCGGACCCTGCGATTTGACGCTCGGAGTGGATTTGCCGAAGCGCGATGTCGCCACCGTGCCTGGATCCGCTTCCGCTTCCTCGGCCTTGCCTGTCGAGTCGAGATCAATCATATGGATCGACTTTTGTGCGGCGGTCTCGTTTGCGAGGGTTCCTACCGCGGCCGCCTGCTCCGCGTTTGTCAGGGAAGCGGCCAACCAGCGCAGGTGTTCAACCAGCGAGAATTGGGCCACACGCATTCGCGCCTCGACACCCTCGACGAATTCCGGCCCCTTCAAGCCATCGAGCTTGGAGACGGCCCAACCGCCGCCATATACGACCTTCCAGGCACTGCCGGGTTGTGGCTCCATGGCCGGATCGGGGGACTTGAATGCGATGCAGGCATGTTTCGGCTGGCCAACCCCGATGGCAGGAATACCGAAAGCCTGGTTGATGAAGACACCGAAGAACGAGCGAGGGCCGCACTTGCCTCCCCCCTGCAGCATGGTCTGCATGCCGGTATATGGATTGGGCGAGCCACGGCGCCACACCATACTGACAATATCAACCACCTTGCCATCGACAGCCAAATCCGGCCGGAAGGTACGCAGCATCTGGCGTCCCCATGTGAATTCCTCATCCGATGCGGTCGGCCCGCTGTTGCAGAATACCTTGGAAAACTCCCAAGCCGTCAGATTCTTGAAACTGGGTACCAGTTCCTTGGCTTTGTCGGCAGCCTTGAAATATTGATAACGGCCCACCGGATCGATGGCGATTTTGCTGTGGGTTCCTTCGGCCGGGGGTGGGTTGATCGCCAAACCAATGGCCATTTTCAGATACATTCCGTCTTTTGACGCGGGGTCGGCCAGTTGGACTTTCTGCCAGATTGCCAGCGCGTCGGTCTTGAGCATCCACTTGTTTTCTTCCCGGGCGGTCAGCCCGGTGGGGGTGGCGGCTTCCAGATAAAGATCCATCGCCGTAGGGTTCTTCAGCAGCCAACCGAGGAACGTTTGGTTGGCGGCGGACGCCTTGGCATAGGCCGCCAGTTGGTCCGCGCCGGTCTTGGCAATGAGCTGGCGCTGGGCGAGGACGGTGCGGAACGTGGAATCCTTGAGCAGGGTTACGAGGGCTTTCTCATCCGGCTTGGCCGGCACCTTCTGGTTGAGCCAATGAGTGGCAGCGGCAAGGTAGCCACCAAAATCGCCGGAGTTGATGGCCGTATCCAGTTCCCTGGCATTGGGTTCCCAAGCGTGGAGCGGCGCGGCAAGAGCGCCTAACAGCATGCTTGCGAGGAGGCACTTGCCGGTGGCGGTGGATATTTTCATACGAATCATGGGAATGATCACCGGTGACTCATTGCTCTTCCCGGGTGGCGTTCGGCGGGAGAAAATCGTTGAGTTTGGGCGGCAGTACCCCGTCGCTCCTGCCCATGAGTTCGAGCATGGTGTCGGCGAAGGCCTTGCCCAGCAGGATGAAGAAGCGGCCTTCGCCGAAATAATGGAATCCCTTGTTAGATGTTGCGCGTGCCAGCATCGCCTTCTCTTCCGGGGTTATCGGATTTGTCTTCAGGTCGCGCTGGTTGTTGAACCAATCGGTTGTACGGAGCGCCACCACATCCGGGTGCAGGAGCGGCGCGGTTTCGATTGCCCGCACATTGCCCTTGAACTCCGGCACCTTGTTCATGGCGCGCATCTTATTGCGGATTTCACCCTGTTTATCCGTCTCATTCAGCATGCCATTGACGCCCATGACACCGACCACCACTTTCATCTCAGGAGCTTTGAATTCCTTGCGGAGGTCTTTGATCAGGCAGGTCAGGTTCGAGGCATACTCGGCCACCGGTGCGCCGCCACCGATCATGTCATTGAATCCCTGGAACCAGACGAATCCGACGATTTCGTAACCGTCCTTTTCGTTATATTCCGGGAAATGCTGCTTCAGATTGGTCAATGTTTCGTGGACGCTTTCAACCATTGCACGATAATGGAAACCGGCATCTTCCGGCTTCATGCCTTCGGGCACACCCGCACTCGGCGGACGCCAATTCTGATACAAACTCGTTCCACCAGGTCCGAATTTGAGCAGCAGGACCTGCTCGTCGAGCGCCTGGCCCATGTAATATCCAAACGCATACTCCGGCCCGATGCATTTGCCGGGCTTGCTGTAGTCTTTACCCCCGCCGCCCAAACCGGTCTGGAGGTGGTGGTAACCCCGATAGGCCACCCACACGTCGTCGCGCGTCACGAAATTCACACCATCGGGCTTGAAGGTCTTGAGCAGGGAAGCGCGCGCAGGGTCCTTGTCTTCGCCGAGGAAGTCGATGGTGCGGACTTCCGCCTGTCCATCCATGTTCGACTGACCGGCCAGGATGAAGACTTTGACCGGTTTGGCACCAGTGGCTGTGGCGGCTAATAACAATGAGGCTCCGATGAGCGTGGCGAGTTTTGAATTGGATATCATATTTTTGGTTCGATGCGGTAATGGAGAGTTTTTGTGAGATATGCGATGGTCAATTCTTGTGCCTACTGGCTCACCTGCAGGCGGACGAAACCCATGGCTCCCAGATTCGGCAGCATCACTGACACGTGGTCGGACGTGCTGCCAGGTGTGATGGTCACACTGCCCGCCGAGGCCGAGGGGATCACGATTTGACTCCAACCTGTGAGATCGCTGCCATATTGCACCACCTGCGTGGTGGCCGGCGGGAGCGACAGATGACCGCGGTCATATTCAAAGCGATAGCCGGTGACCCCGGGGGTCATCACCGGCAGGATCGCGGAACTTGCGGTCAGCGGCGCACCTCCCAAAACAAATTCTAACATGTTGGAAATGCCATCGTGGTCCGGATCGTCCAGGGGACCGTTGTTGCCGCCGGTGGTGAGCCCTTGCGCGGGGTCGTTGGCCCAACCGGTGAAACCCGGAGGGAGCGGCCCGACCGTCACCATGCCGGTGCCGGCGAAGTAGGCATCGGTCATGTTAGGCGCGGGCGAGGCGGTGGAACCATAGGTTCCGTTAGGTTTGGCCACGCCGTTGAGGGTCAGTGCGGCGACCTGCCGGGTGCCGGTGTAGTTCAACTGGAGTTTGACCCCGGTGCCAATCGCCAGGGCGCCGCTGCCCAGGGCCGTGGCTTTGGCGATGACCAGCACCCCGGCGGTGACGCTGGTGGCGCCGCTGTAGGTGTTAGATCCGGACAGCGTCCAGGTCCCGCTGCCGGCCTTGGTGACGGCGGTGGGATTGGCCCATGATCCGTTAGACAGGGTGAGGGTCTGGCCGGCGTTGGTGGTGCCGGTCGCGGTGGTGGCGGCGCTCAGCGTGACCTTGCGGTTGGGGCTATCGACCAGGATGATGGTGGTGCCGGCGGGAATGTTGTTGCCGGCGATGGTGGTGCCGGTCGTGATGCCCGTCACCGAGTCAAGGACCAGGGTGGTGGCCCCGGCGCTGTAATTACTCGTGGTGGTGGTGATGCCGCCGTTGGCATTGTCCACGATGGTGCCGGCGAGTTCGCCGGTGCCCGCGGTTGCGCCTTGCAGGGTGAGGGTTTTGCTGCCCAGGCCGGTGGCCGTTAGAGCGCTGGTGAATTGCAGCAGACCACTGCCGGATTGATCCAGCGTGGCACCGCCGGTATTGCCGGACAAATTGATAACCCGGTCGGTGATATCACCGCTGCCGCTATACGCCAGCACCCCGGTGGTTGTCAGGTCGCCCACGGCAATGGTGCCTGCGGCCACCGTGGTCGGCGCGCCCAACGGGCTGACACCGCCGTTGACACTCTTGATCGAAGCGGTGCGCAGGGTGCCGTTCTTGATCAGCACGGCTCCGGCGTAATTGTTAGACGCGTTACCCAGCACCAGGGTGCCGACTCCGATCTTGGTGATGCCACCGCTGCTGCCGGACAAGGCGCCGCTCATGGTGGAAATCGCATTGGGGTCGGCGGCATCGACTTCCACCGTGCGCGACGAAGCGCCCAGATCGATCGGATTTTTAAAATCCAGGGTGTTGTTGGCATTGGTATAATTCAAAATGAAAATACCCGGATTGAAGGGGCTTGTGCCCCAGGTAAGCGCGGTCGGGCTGGCGAGCGTTCCGAAGCAGGCATTGACCGGTCCGCCGAACGCGCTGAAGCCATTTATCTGCGGAGTGTTGCCGCCGTAGGCCATGTTCATCTGGCCGCTGCCGCTGCCGCCGGCCCGGACGATGTCCTTGCCGGTCTCAAACACACTGAAGATGCCGAATTGCAGCAGGCTCGCGGTTGGAAGCCCCACACCGTCATCGGCACGGATCACGGGACTGGCGCTTATATTATAAAATCCGGTGGTGCCGTTGTAGGTGTTTTTACCTGTTAGCCACAGAGTGCCTGCCCCCCCGGTCGCAATGCCATAACCCGCCCCGCTGATCACCCCGCCGAATTTAACAACTGTCGCGGCGTTATTCGGCAGGACTGTGCAAGATGCATTGAGCAATGTCACCGGGCCAGTCCCAAAATCGATGCTGTTGCTGATTGTCTGGGCAAGAACGCCTTTCCACGTGATCGGGGGATTGGTGGAGAGCACCACCGGTCCGCCCGAGGTGTTGTTGAAGCCCGCTGTCTTTGTGCCCCCGGCGGTGTTCATGGCAAATGTTCCAGTCCCCAAAGCGCCTGGGCTGTTGATGTTCACGACGCCGGTGGTGAGTGTCACCCCGCCAGTGAAGCTGTTGTTGCCGGAAAGCGTCAACGGGCCGGTACCGGTCTTGGTCAGACCGAAACCGCTGCCGCTGATGTCGCCGGAGAGAACCAGCGGATTGGCCGTGACGCTGTTGGTGATGGCCAGCGCACTGCCGAGCACGATTGGCGCAGAGATCGTATCGCCTTTGCTGGTGCTTGATTGATTGAGTTGGGCGGCGGCAGCACCGTTAAAAAACGTCAGGGCCGCCCCACCGCTGGCGGCCAAGGTGAAGGCATGCGTGGTGTTCGTATCGCCGAGGTTGAGAATGCCCACCGTGGCCGGCGTGGTGTCCAGGGTGACGGTGCGCGCGGCGCTGATATTGTTAGCCAGGGCGATGGTGGTGCCCGGCCCGCCCGGCACGGCCGCGGGATTCCAGTTCCCCGGGGTGTTCCACGTGCCGTCGGCATCGACATTCCAGGCGGCATTGCCGTTAGGGAGCGCCACCGTGATGGTCACGGTGGCCGCCGCCGAAGACAGCAATCCATCGTTGACACTGAAGGTAAAACTATCCGGTCCGGCAAAACCTGTTGTCGCCGTGTAGAGCAGGTTCGGGGCCGTGCCGGTGAGCGAGCCATGGCCCGGGGTGGTTACGACGGTGTAGGTTAGCGGCGAATTTTCCACATCGCTGCCGGTCAAGGTGATCGTCTGGGCCAGCCCGGCGGTGGCGCTCACACTTTGGGCATTGGCTACCGGAGCGTCGTTCACCGCCTGAATCGTCACGTTCACAAGAATGGTGGCTGTGCCGCCATTGCCGTCGCTCACCATGACGGTGAAGTTGTCAGCTCCGTTGTAATTGGCATTCGGGGTGTAACCAATCGCCTTGCTTGCGCCGGTACCGCTTGCGGAGGCGGTACCATTATTCGCCGCCGTGATGATCGACCACGTGAGCGTGTCGCCATTGGAGTCTGTAGCGTGCAGATTCAAACTGAACGCCGTTGGATAGGAATCCTCGTTCATTGTGACGCTCAGGGGACCGACCTCGGTGATGACAGGTGCCACATTGGCCGCAAGGATGGTTACATTCACCGTAATGGTTGTGGTGGCACCGTTCCCGTCGCTGACCGCAACCATGAAACTGTCGCTTCCCGAGTAACCTGCAGCGGGTGTGTAGCCGATGACTTTGCTGGTGCCAGTGCCGCTGGCCGCAGCGATGCCGTGCTGGGCCACGGTGCCGAGCGACCATGTGAGGGTGTCTGCGTCAGCGTCGCTGGCGTTGAGTGTAAGACTGAAGGCGGTCGGGCTTCCGTCCTGACTCATGGTGACATTCACCGACGCACCCTGAGCAATCACCGGCGCGGTGTTGCTTGCCGAGGGGCCGTATAAAACGGTGACGGTCCCGGTGCCGGCGAGATTCGCCGTGCTACCATAAGTGCCCGCAGCCATTTGATTACCATTGATTTTCAGGGAAGCGACCGTGGTGGTCCCGACGAAGTTGAGATTTACCTTAGCACCGCTGGCGATATTGAGTGCGACAATCCCTGTTCCCAAAGACTTGGTGCTTTCAAGACTCAAGGTGCTGCTGTCATTGACATAGATTGCGGTTCCGGACGTGAGAACCTTGGAAGGATAAGGCAACAACATGGTGCCGTTGTTTTGGATCGTCACGGCCCGCTCGATACCGCCGTCATCCAAAGGCCCCACAGTGAGGGTTGTCGCGCCGACCCCATTGTTGGCGATATCAAACGTCGGGTTCCCGGTAAGTCGGGTGGCATAGGTGAAGGTGACATCGGTGGTGGAATCCACACTGACATTCGCACCCGGCGCCAGCGACAGGGTGCTGGAACCAATGCTCAATGTGCCAAGCAATTGCGCGGCTCCCGCGCCGCTGGTGGCGCGATTGGAGAGGATGGTGACGTTGCCACGGACCGTTGTATCGTGGCTCTTGATCCCGCCGGCATCGACCGCCAGATCCAAAATGCCACCATTCAGCAGCAATTTCGCCCAGTAATCGCCGAGCGCCTTGCGGCTTCCCGCCACCAAGGTTCCAGCGTCGAGCGTCGTCGTTCCGGTATAGGCGTTTGCCCCGGTGAGCTTCAGAGTTCCGCTGCCGCCCTTGGACAGACCGCCAGTTGTGGCTGGAACCGCACTGGTAATGGTTAGAATGTTGCTGCCGATGACATCGAATGTGGCTTGTCCGTCCGGAGAGATCGTCACACCGCAGTCGGTGCTGCCCGCAGCGCCGGTGAACTCCAGCGTTCCACGACCGAAATACAGTGATTTCAAAATTCCAATCGGGCTGAGAGTGCCAAACACCCCGGTTTGCGCGGTTTGCGCGGTAACCCCGGTGCCGGAGCTCAGAGTAAATTGCGTGGCGCCGTTGATGGCGGCAACGGTGGTGCCGAGCGGTATGCCTGGATGACTGACTGTTTGACCAACCACCAGACCGCTGGTGTCGCCGCTGGCCAACGTCGCGGTTGCCGAACCTGCTGTAGTCGTCACGGATTTGGTCGTCCCGCCGGTCCCAATAGCTCCAATACTGAGAACGCCTTCGTTGATATAGGTTGTCCCGCTATAGCTGTTCGCGCCGGAAAGAGTCAGTTTCCCTGGACCTGCTTTTGTCAACATAGAGCGGGCACTATTCGCCGTATCTGCAATCCGCGCCGAAACCACCAATCCACCGGTGTTGTATTGGTGCAAAACAATGTCTCCAACGCCATTGTTGTTGGCACCAATCATGGTCCCGCCCTTGATTTCATAGCCATGCGCCCCGCTGAAAAGCGCGCCTCCATGGTTGGTGAAAATGGCCCCGCCGAGATCGAGTGATTGGCCAACCCCGTTATCGATGATTTTCACGACCCCTGGAGTCATTGCGGCGGCAATTGTTTTTGAACCGGTGAGACTGTAGGCAGTGCTGTTACTGGCTCCAGACGCCGGCAATGCCGTATATGCGGTGAACGCGGCCACCGAGCTTCCTGATTTCGTCACAAAATCCACGGTCGTGCCGCCATCACTGCTGTAGAGCAGGCGGCCACCTCCATTTTGAAAAGAGGTGGAACTTCCGGTGGTAATCGCCGCGGTACCAGTGCCGGCGCCAGCGGTTTTTCCGACAACCATCGTGCTGCCATTCGCCAGCGCCAAAGTGCCGAGATTAAGTGTCGTGCTGGTGCCGCCATTGGGGTTGAGAAGGATTTTCGAAGCCGTTCCAGCCACCGTCGTGAGGTTGGCCAGCGTCTGACTGGTGATGCCGTTGCCACGGATGACCAGCGTGCCGCCTCCCGGGGCAAGCGCGTTGGTGCCATCTATCATGTTTGTGAGAATTCCCGGCCGGTAATAATCCAGCAACAACGTGCCGGCATTCAAGGACAATCCGCCTGTTAGATTAGTTGAGGCGGTCGAATTCATGGTAAGAATACCCATACCATTTTTGACCAACCCACCGGTGCCCGCCAGTCCGCAATTGAGCGTGGCATTGGCGGCATTAACGGTGATGGTCGGCGCTTCGCTGCTGGTGCTGGCGCGTTGAAGATTGAGCGTATTGGCGGTGAGGGTGTATGCCTGGTCTTGAAAGACCACCTTGCTGACATAGGGCGAACCGCCGAGGGTCACGGTGTAGGGCTTGGTGCCTCCCATGCCCATGCCGAATTGTGCCGCCGCATAGTAATTGTCAATCCACGTGGCCGACCCGCCACCCATCACATTGATCCACGTTGCAGACCCGGCCCATGTACCGCTATAGTCCGCAGTCACGCCGCCAATGCCCCAGACAAAAGGCACGCCCATTACCCCATAGACCTCCAAGGCATAGGTGGCGAGTGAAGGCCCGTAACCGCCTGAAAGCGCGTGCAATCCGGCCAGTTCCCATGCGCCAGCCGATGGATTGTAGATGAACAACGATGTGCCAGAGTCGCCCGTGGCGGTTTGATAATAGTTGGTGGTGATGACGCCGTTATTGGAAAAAGTGGTGTTCCAGTTATATGCTAACTGGTTGTTGGAGGTGCTGCGCAAGGTGTTGGCCCCCCAGCGGTGGGTCCCGGCGCCGGCGGCACCGCCATAGCGGATCATCGCAACCACATCGCCGGTTTGGGTGGAACTGGCCGGCGTCGCTGCATAGGAAGGAATCCTGATGGGCGGCAGGTCCAACGATCCGGCCGCCACTTTGAACATTTGCAGGTCTGTGCCACTGGGATTCAACGAGACGAAACTGCCGCCCACGATGTTGTAAGTGCCGGTTCCGCCACCTTGCAAGGGAACCTCGACCTGGGTGCCGGTCCCCGCATGCAACACATTGATGAACCAGTCGCCGCCAAGGTAGGTGCCGCCCCCGTAAGCGTTGAGATTTCCAGGATAGGCGGTGTTGTATTCCCAGCCGCTGGTGCCGTTGAGATTGCCCCAGCCGGTTTCCCAATTGGGAATGGTTGCGTTGCTGGGCGCCAGCGAGTTATCCACACCATTGCTGGCGGTAATCGCCCCGGCCTGGTTCGATAACAACACGCCAAGGACGGCGGCATACCATGCGACTCGTTTCATGATGAATAGGGCTGCGGGTTATCTAACGTTTCAGGCATGATTGAAGGCGCAGTTGCGGGGCCGTCGAACCGGTATCGACGACCCCGCAGGATTCCGGAGAAAACCCATAACTCCGGAAAGGAATTGGCTCGCAAGTGAGCCGATTACTAACTGCTAAGAAATTGCTTTTGGGGTGAAAGCCGTTGAAGGAGCCGGCGGCCGGACCGGAGGGCGGGGAAAAGGGGGTTGCGGGGGAAAAGGGGGGACGGTAGAGGTGTTTCGGTGTTTCGGTAGGGCGGTGTTTCGGTGAAAAGAAGAGACAGGAACCTCCAAACGGCGGATTTGGGTAAGGGACAGTGGTTTGCGGTGGGATTCATGGGGAAACTCCTCGGACGCGAAAATAGCTATCCCGTCCGCTTTGCCAAGGGATTTCGTTGGAAAATTCTTGCAGCGGCGATTTTGAGGCGGCGGACACCTTCGAGGTCAGGTGTATTCGAGAACCAAGATGCGGCCATCATCGAGCGGGACTTCGGGAGCTTTCCATGTTGAGGTTTGATCGA
>JBAXOP010000210.1:0-9750 GCA_037133195.1 Verrucomicrobiota bacterium
CATGGGCGCTTGCGGGCAGGATGCCCGCACCACGTGGCCCGGGCATCCTGCCCGGCGGACCATGGGCAGAGAATGGATAACGCAAGGCGCGGGTCACATTCGCCTCGCATGGGCGCTTGCGGGCAGGATGCCCGCACCACGTGGCCCGGGCATCCTGCCCGGTGCCTCTTTTCAAATAACCGACTGTGTTAGGTCACCAGTATTGGGTGTCCCCCCCCTCACTCGACCTTCATCAATACACTGGCGCTGTGGCTGTTGAACTCAGGGGCGTACATGCACTGGATCTCGGCGATGCCAGTCGGATAGGAGCCGCGCAATTGCACCCGCGCGCTGGTTTCAAACACATGGGTGCCGCGCGGTAGCCGTTCGATAAAGAAATGGTCGGCGGTGTCCTTGGTCATTTCATAATAGCCGAGGCCATCTTGCCATTTGTATTGGGACAACACATTGATAGGCTCGACGCCACTGCCGCGCTGGTTTTTGAGATGGATGTATTCCATGTCGCGGTCCACGCGGATTTCGATGCGGGTGACGATTTCATCACCGGGTTTGAGCGGGCCGTTGACGGCTTCGAGGGTGGAGCCGGCCTTGGTCATGTGTTTAACGAACAGGGATTTTTTCACTTCCAGCGGAGTTCCTGCGTGCGGGGTGATTTTTGACACATCTTCCAAATACTGCCAATGCAGAGAACCCCAGGACACCCCGGCATCTGTCTTGGTGAGCTTGATTTTGCCCATCGCGGGCTTGACCTCGGTGGCATGGAATTTCTTCTCATAAAACCCCGTGCCTGGTTCAACATTTTCCGGCTTGATCTCGACGCCAGCCAGCTCGGTTTTAACCAGCGCATCTGAGGCAAGGCGCTTGACATCGCCACCTAGCAAAAGTGCATAGACAGCGTCGGCAGTGGACTTGGTAGTTTGCCAGCCCTGTGTTTGTTTCTCTTTGAGCAACCACACCTGGCAATCATCCACGGCCTTCATATCGTTAGCCACCTCGCGGTACGCCTCGATGATCATCGCTTGGGTTTCCACCGGGGCTTGATTCCAGTAATAGCCCGCGTTGAGGCGCCAGTGCATGCCGAGTTCCTCGGTGTTGAGCGCGTTCTCGGTGAGTGATTTGATGATGGCCGGCGGCGTTTGCTTGTCGCCGAAGCGCCACAGCCCGAGGGCGGTGTGGCTGCGGGTCATCAGGCACGGGTTGTCCATCCAATACTTCGCGCCTTGTTTGAGGAAATAGTCCACGGCTTCCTTGTTGGCAGCGGCGATGGGTCGTTGATCCAGATAGAAACTGCGGCCATACAAGTACATCGCGATGAACGAGTTGAAATGATCGTCATTCCTGTCCTTTCGCTTGATCTCTTGATAGGTGTGTCTGATCTGGCCATCGAGCCAATCCAGCGCCCGCAGCGCAAGGTCGTTGTTGATTTTCACACCGAGGTGTTTTAATCGCCCGGTGCCTGTGACGATATAGAGCGTGATATAATCGCTGGCGCGGCCACCGGGGAACCACGGCCAAGCGCCGCTGTCCAGTTGCATGTCTTGCAAGCGCTGCATGGCGCGGGCCATTTCGCTATCGAGGCGGTTATCATCGAACAACACACCGACATTGCGGCGGGCTTCTGTTTCCGAATTGGCAGCGCGCAGCCACGGGGTTTCCTCGATCATCAGACTCTTGAGGTCTTGGTTTTTGAGCAACGGACTGTCCAGCGTCTTGGGCGCATTGCGCCACATTTCAAATACCCGGTGGATCTTCGGATCACTCTGTGCAACGTGTCGTGCAAGTTGGTTGGCATAGTAGCGGTTGAAAATTTGCTCGGCGCATTCGTGTGGATATTCCATCAGATATGGAAGCGCCATCACCGCGTACCACGCCGGTTGCGACACCACCTGCACGGTCAGCGCCTGGTGCTTCAAAGTATCTGATTTGCCGCTATCCAGCAATTTTTTAAGTTCGAATTCGCGAGAGCCGGCATTGCGGATAGGCAGGGTGATTGATTCGGTGAGGAGTTGGCGTTTCGACAGCACGGCGATCATGCCTTCTTCTCCATCTGACAAAGAATGGGTGGCGGCCACCGCCTTGTAGGTGAGGAAGCCCGCGCCATCGGGCACCACGATGCGCCAGGCCAGCGTCTTGGATTCCTTGGCTGCAATCTCGAACGGTTGCTCGGCATTTGCCAGGGAGAGTGCCGCATCGCGCGATTCCAGGGTGGCGGCATCGGCGAAGCTCAGCTTGGCCTTGCCGGTTTGCGGTTTATCGCTTTGGTTGGAGACTTTGACCGTGAATTCGATCTCGTCGCCCTCGCGCAGGAAGCGCGGCGGGTTGGGTTGGGCCATCAAATCCTTGGCGGTGACGGTTTCGCCCTCGAGATAGCCGGAGCGCAGTTTGGCATCGTGCGCAAAACCCATGAACCGCCATTTCGTCAGCGCCTCAGGCATGGTAAATGTCATCTTCACCATGCCCTTGTCGTCCGTCGTTAGATGTGGTTCGAAAAATGCGGTCTCCTGCAGGTTCATGCGTGCCGAGACTTTCGATAGATCGGGAGCGGCGGCTGCCGCCTGCTCGGGATTGATCGAAAACGCATCGGAGGAATCGCCGTCGATAGCCCCATTACCCGAGCGCTGACCGCCTATGGCAGCTCCAGCCATCATCGGCATGGCAGCTGGCCTCGGGGCACACGCGTGGGCAACGGCTCCGCCCGAGTTGCTCTCTGAGTCACTCGCCATCATCATGCTTCGTGCCTTGTCAAAGCCAAATTGGCGGCCGACACCAAAGCCCACAGCCCGGCCCTTGCCCGGGCGCGCCTCAAACCACACCGTGCCATCCGACTGGCTGAACCAGTCGTTGGAGACTTCACTAACAAAATGCCGGTAGCGTGGATGATTGTATCCTGTGTGAGGGTTCCAATTGCGCTCCCACTGTTGGAAAGCCACCAGTCCGCCGACACTTACCAAGTGGAGGCGCTCGCTGTCGTGATAGAAATTTCCACTGAGCGAATTAATCCAAGAATGTTTGGCAAAAGCATCGAGCGAGGCATCGTAGAGGGTCCCCAACATTTCGATTGCATCCTTTTCCGCACCGCCAATGATGACGGACCAGGTTTCCTTGGAACCGGGTTCGAGTTTTGAGCGCATCGACTCGAACTTGAGTGTTAGATCATGTTTAATCCACGGCACATCGACCATGATCGACTCGTTATAGGTACGATTATCGTGGACAAACAGCACGCGCACCTGGAAGCCACCGCGGTACTCTTCGGTCACTGGAAAGCGCAATACTTGCTGGGTTGCTGTCTCATCGGACCAACCTTTGCGCAGGATCTTGCTACGATGTGCGATCTCGAAATACATCCGCCCCTTGGCATAGCCGGTGCCCCACAAGGCAACGAATTCCTCGCCCGGTAATACTTTTTGGCACTTCATCGAGAAGTGATTGGCTATTTTCACCGGAAAGGCGGTGGCCAGCGGATCGAGTACTCGCAGGGGCAGCAGCGCGGTGACATTTTTTCCGGCGGTGTCGGTAGTAGCTAGTACGGCGCGGTATTCGCCGGCGGCTAGTTTGATCTCGCAGGACGTCTTGCCGTCCTTGTCGGTAGCGAAGTCATTTTTCTGCACGACTTCGCCGAGTTCCCAACTGTTGGGATTGGCCGGATCCTTGCCAGGCTTGCGGGCATCTTCGCCCCCACGGCCATACCATGGCCTCGTGAGGTGCGCTCGCAGGACGCTCGCTGGCTGGACGAGGCGGTGTACAGTCACGGTGCCCTTGGCCGGGGTTGGCAGGTCATCAACGGTGGTTGTGGTGAGGGTTAGCTTAACTGGCTTGGCCACTTCTTGCCATGTCTCGGCTGTGAGTGATGCCTTCATTCCAACATAGCCGGCCTTGACGGAGCGGGTGGCGCTGCGGGTTTCGCCGGTGCTATCGGTGACATCCACATTCACCTGATAGGAGAACACTGGCTCTTCAGTCGGCGCTATGTCTTTGTCGGGCTCGGCAATAAATTCTATGTCAAACGTGCCGTCCGGCTTGCTGACGAGTTGGCCATGGGCAATCTGTTTGGCGCTGCTATCGCGCGGCATAAACCACCAGCACCAGTGGCACCAGTCGGGCCACAGAGCGGAGCGTGTGACGCTCCACTTGACTTTCGCGCCATCGATTGCGGCACCTGTGTACGACAATGCTTTCGCGGTGACGACGACATTTTCGCCGAGTTTAGGTTCGGCCTTAGCCGGGCCGACTTCTGCATAGAACTTCGGGCGTTTGTATTCCTCGATGCGGATGACCTGGGTGTTGTCGCCGCAGCGGAGGAATGCTTGGCCGAGCACCCGGTCGGTGGGGGCGGTGAAGCTGCCGCTGAATGAGCCCACGGCGTTGGATTTGACCGCCAGCTTGGCAATTTCCTTGTTGTTAAGGTCTTGAAAAACCACCTCGAAATTTTTGTTATTGACGGTGTGGTAGTCATTTTTGTTGCGATCATAATAAGCGGCGATGCCTTTGAATCGGACGCTTTGGCCGGGGCGGTAGAGGGCACGATCGGTGAACAGGAAGACCGTGTTGTTGCGATCATTGCGCTCCTGATTGTATGACCAGATCTGAGCGCCCGCGAGGGAATCGTCCTGATAGAGAACGCGAGCGACGGAGTTTCCGATCTTGGCAGAGAAGAAACCATTGCCATCGGTTTCGGTGGTTTGACTTAGTTCCCAAGTGTTAGGTTTGTTGTTATATGCCCATAACTCGACCTTGGCTCCCTTGATCGGTTCGCCGGAAAGCGCGTTCCTAATAAATCCTTCGTGGTGGCCTTGGTCAGGGCGGGAGGAGAGAGCCAAATCGGAGATCCAGACGGTGGTGTAGCTGAGGCGGTTTTTGCCTAGGGAAAATCCGGCGTCGGCACTTGATATGAGTGCGTAGAAGCCCTTGGTGACATTGAGTGGGGCATCCAGAGGCCGGGATTTTGTCAGATAATCGGGAGTGGCCTCCAGGTCCACCGACCATTCCTTGAGAGGCTTGTCGGCGAGCAATTTTTTGAGGGGTTTGCCATCGTTGTTAGAGTAATAATATTCGTTGTGATCAGGGCTCCACTTAGCCGGGTAGAGGCGGAACCAGATTTTATTGAGATTGCGATACTGGAGATCGAACTGGGGTTTGGCGGCATTCCATACCAGTTCGGTGGATACCTCAAATTCTTTTTGCTCGATGGATTCGATGGCGCTTACACACATAGAGCGGAACGGGGAATCGGCAAATGCCTCGCGGCCGGCGATGGCGATGTCGCGAGCCTCGGTCATACGTTTTTGGCCGATGAGAAGGTGGGCGAGGTTGGCGCGGGCGAGGGATTGCAATTCGTTGCCGGCGGCGGCGGAGATAATTTCGTGCAAGCGTTGTTCGAGACGTTTATCGGCGTGCTCGCCGGTGAGAGCGTCTTTGGCCCAGTTGAGGCGGTGCAAATCGACGTGGATGCGAGGCGAGACATCCGCCTGGTGGAACAGTAGCAACTCATGATAGAGAGATATGGTCTTAATTTTCCAAGATTTCTCATCGGTGGTGGCAGGTTTCCAGGCGAGAAACTCGTCGGTGGTGCCAAACGCCGGGGACATATTATCGAAGGTGAAGGAATCTTCAGAAGCAGGGTTTACTTGTTCCTCGAAAGCATAGAAGTTGAGGATTTGATGAACCAAAAAGTCATAGAGGGTGGGGCGCAGGGCGTCGGGCGCGGTTCCTTTAGCTAGCAAGATATCATAGTCGCCGACCGGGGCCTTTCTGAGAGCCTCGCGGTTTGTGAGGGCCTTGCTGAAACGCACGTCAATTTCGGCTAGAATGCGTTTGAGGTCCCATGTTTGAATATCCTCGCCCGGTTTGTCCGCCGTTTGGGTGCGCTGCATGAATTGCCAGCGGTTTTGATGGAAATACTCCCACAGCCAGAGTGCCTGGAGGGTTTGGAGCAATGGTTGCATCGGCTCCGGGGCCTTGGCCAGTTCCGCGTCCATGCCCTTGATGCGGCCGATGGCGTCACGGCCTTCGGCGATACGACCATCTAGCAAAACCCGCTGTGCCGTGGCGCGAACGGCTTCCGGCCATGCTTGTTGAGCGCGGGCTTGATCGTCGATGGTGGTGAGCACGGTGACGGCCGATTTGGGCAGATCCTTGGCGAGGAGTTGTTTGACTTGGTTCCAGGCGGCATCGCGAGGGGCCGCGGATCCGAGCGAGGAGGACATGGCAATGAGCAGGGTGGTGCTTAGTATTTTCATGACGGGGTAGGCGGGTGAACTCGGCGCGAGGAGAGGTGAATGGAGACTGCCAAACGTGCATCTCTTGCACAACGCATTTAACACCCGAGGCGCGCCTTTCTTAGAAAATACCTACGAGGGAGCATCGATACGCAGGCCCGTCGGTGACAACACGTTGGGAGGGGAGGTACGGAGCGCTGGCTTCAGCCGGCGTGTACTGGACGAGAGAGGCAGGGTTGACCTACGAGGGAGACATAGACACGCCGGCTGAAGCCAGCGCTCCGTAGGCTCGTCTCATGGGCTAACGGCGGTCACAGACCGCCGCTACAATTTGCGGCGGCGAGTTGCTCGAGCCAAGTGGAGTCTGGCATGGCGTAGGGGCGGAACGTTTCGAGGGTGCCGTAGTGCTCGTTGTGGAAAAGCGCGCGGTGCATGCCGAGGGTGGCAGCGGCCGGTGAGTCTATCAGATTTGACGAATCATTGATACTCATCTGGAATAATACCCGCATTTCGAATTCACCTAGCAATTTACGCGGGATCCAGCGGCTGACGTTATTCCATGTGTCGATGGCGGCGATGACGTGCATACCAGCCGGGCCACCTTCGTTCAAGAGGTTGGCAAACGCCTGTGCGGGATTGGGGCCGGTGTTGGCGTCGTCGTCGAGGGAGAAGCGGAAGTCATCGTCGGGACGCAGTGCCTTGAAGCGTTGGAGGTCGTGGATGATGAGGAAAACTTCCGGGGCGTCGCGACCGGAGGTGGCGGCGCGATCGTCGAGCGAGGCAGCCAGTTCGGATAGGAGAGTTGGGGCCTCGGCGGGGTTGGCGATGCGGATACGGTGGGGGAGGAGAGCGGCGAGGCGTTGGAAAAGATTGGCGGTATCCGAGGCCGGATCGTGAGGGTCGAGGATGACAAACTCGGCAGCATCAGGCGGGTATTGGGCGGCGAGTGAGAGCAAGGCGATGCCGGCGAGAGTGATGGTGCGTTCGGTCGATTGGCCGGTGATGAGCAGATGGCTGCCGCTCTGGCGCTGGAACAGTGCGGCGGTGGGCCCCTTGATAGAGTTAGGCGCGCCGAGCCAAGCGCGGGCGGTGGGCGGACGGGTGGCCGGGTGGCTGCGCAGGGCGGCGGCGAGTTCCGCATTATCGCGCACTTCGGCTGGCGCATTGCCTTCAAACACAATCGGGGTGGGCACCGGTTTGCCGCTGTTGGCGGCACGGGTGTTGACCTGATCCAACAAGGCATCGCGCTCGGCCTCTGGCAGCCAGACGATTTGGAACGGACTGTTGGCAGCGAGCGCGCCGGATTGGTCGTTGTAGATGCCTTCGCCGGGCCGGGTCAGCAAGCGCGGTGCCGGGTTATCCTCGTCCATGATCAGATGGGCGTCTGCCTCATTGCATTGCAGGGCGACTCGGATGACCATCTGGCCGAGGGTAGCGCGGGCGAGGGTGTAAGCGCCGCCGAGGGTTTGGGAACCGAGAATGACGTGGATGCCGAATGCGCGGCCTTGGCGGACGATCCGGTCTAGCAAGAGCGATGCCTCCTGCGCCACAGCATCGTCCTCGGTGAAAAATTCCTGGAACTCATCGATGAGCAACAAGCTGCGCGGCATAGCTTGGGCACCGGCGGATTTTGCATAACCGGATAGATCCTGAGCCCCGGCGTGGCGGAACATTTCGCCGCGGCGTTTCAACTCGGAATCGACGCGTTGCAATACGCTCAAGGCGAATTCGCGGTCGCTTTCGATGGCCACCACGCGGGCATGCGGCAGGTGTTTCGTGGCATAACACTTGAACTCGACGCCTTTTTTAAAATCGACCAGATAGAATTCGACCTGGTCCGGGCTGCACCACAGAGCGAGGTTGGTGATGATGACGTGAAAGAGAGTGGACTTGCCGGAGCCGGTTTTGCCGGCCACCAGCATGTGTTGGCGGGTGCCCTTGCCGATGGCGAGCATCTGCAGTTTTTTGGCACCGGTGCGGCCGATGGGTACGCGCAATTCGGCGGTGGTTTCGGATTGCCAAAATTCGTCGGCGGCGGGGGCGATGTGTGCGAAGGGGACCTCGACGCGGTTAGAGTCGATACTGGCGCGACCGATGCGGTGGATCAGGGTGGTGGCGTCATGATCGGAGGGCGGCGTATCGAAGGTGACTGAGTTGGCACCGGACGGCCAGTCTAACAACTTGGCGGAATTGCCATTCAGGCCGACGCGCAAGCAGGCGAGGCGCAACTCACCGTCCAGCGCGGGGTCTGGTGCGGGTAGGCGCAGGTCGCGGTGAATGAGCAGATGCACGCCGCAGCGTGCGCCGCTGGAAGCGATGGCTAAGAGTCGTTTAGCGGCGGTTTCGCTGAAGGCAGAGGGGAAGTTGGCGACGACTAAGAAGCGGTATTTTTCGGCGATGGTACCGGCTTGTTCGTTGTATTCGGCGATATTGGCGAACTCATTGCGCAGGTACATTTGAATGACCTTTTCGATATGCTCGTTGAGTTCTGATAGGCGTTCCTCGATTTGGGTGGCCTGGGTCCAGATGCGCTGCGCGATGAGTGTTTCCTCGTAATCGGCCAAGTGCATCAACCCGGCAAAATCCCGTCCCAGCCCCACCGGATCTATAAACACAAACGACGCCCGGCCCGGCGGTAAACTGGCTAACAGACGCAGCGCGATCGCACTGAGTACGTTGGTGGCGGCGGCACTCGCGTCGCCATCCGTCTCTATCAACAGAGAGCCGTGATCCGGGAAACCCAAGGTGAAGGGCGCGGCAAACGCCGCTTGGCCGGTTAGGGCGAAGGCCGGAGAGGCCGGCAGCCGTGCCGCCATCTTCGTGAGGTCAACCTGGAGCGAGCCGATGCGTACGGCGGCGGGAGCGCCGGGCGGCGGCGTCCAGTTAGAGCAAGTGGCGGCGCTCCAAGCGGGGAAGCGGCTGAGGGAGTCGCTATCTAAGGATGACAATTGTTCGCAAGCGAGCAACACGTTTTGCCGCCAAGGAGGGGTCAATGACTGGATGGTGGTGTTCACCTCGGCGTCGATGGCGGCGGTGGCCTCTGAAAAGGCACTTTTGCGCTTATCGTTGAGGGAGGCGGCCTGATCGCTGGCGAATTGGTAGGCGTGTTGATAGGAATGGTTGATTTTGGCGAGTCGGCGTTGGTGGAGCCGATCGAGTTTAGCGGGGAGGCGGGCGAGTTTAGCGTCGAGCTTGTTCTGGCCGTCGCGCATGTTGGTGCGCCATTCGCTGCCGGACTCACGGAATGTTTCGCTGAGGTCCTCGCCCTGTTGTTTTTCCTTATCTTCGATGTCTGCGCTGAGGTCGAGAATACGTACGGCGGAGGCTTTTTCCGCGGCGATGGCTAATGCCCGGGCCATGCCCAGGGCCCGGCCGGCGGCGCGAGCGGGAGCGATGGTTAGCGCCAGCGCCACTAACCAGAAAGCTAGCAATGCGCCTTCGGTGATGAGCAGCGGTGATTGGATAGAGCTGAGCGAGGCACCGGCATGCCACACCGGCCATAACTGGATGCCAGCGGCTAACAAGGCAATCA
>JBAXOP010000211.1:0-9707 GCA_037133195.1 Verrucomicrobiota bacterium
CTCCGCACTTGATTCCCTTCCCAACTTCGAAATGTCTTGCTCCTCCGATTATCCCAGCGGATGCCGTTGTGCCGAGATTGGTCGCCACAATCTTGCCAATTTCATCTTTGACCGGGTCTTTAGAATCGCCAAGATGAAACACACTCAGGAATCCATTCGACTCATTGAAAACCGCCTTGCCATTCGACTCGCCGGCTGCATCGGCCTTGCCCCAATACAGCTTGATTTCCTGGCGCGCATTGCCCTTGATGACCGGGATGCGCACCCAGATGCTAGCGGTGCCTTTGGCCGCGTCCCATTCCTCAATCTGATAGACCAGTGGCGCACCCTCAGCACTGGCGAAACGGAGGTCATCGCCGTTAGCCTTCGCCTGGCTGAAATCGAACCAGTCCTTGTTCAAGCGCACCAGCATTGGGAAATTCTCTTCCAACGCCGTCGCCGGCAGGTTCGCACCCTCCGGTGTCGTCAGAAGATAGAGCGAGCCCGAATGCTGCCACCCCTGATATTGGGCTGAAGCAGATGCCAACGTGGCGAAACAGGCGATCGTGCCAATTGTTAGAATTTTCATCATGATATTGTTGTGCTGCCACTCTATTCTCAACCTATTGCTTCGTATCTGATGGCGTGGCCGGCTTCAGAACGAATGTGTGCGGTTGAGGTTGGCGGGCGGCGTTGATCTTGCCTTCCAATTGCGCGATTTGCTCATCTAGGCGTGCCAGTTCCTTCGCGAGCGCGGTTTCGAAGGACGATGTTTTGACCCAGGCCGGCGGTTCGTACAATTGCACACTGCGCCAGCGATTGAAGAAGACGTTGTTTTTTTCCACCACCAATGCCCATAACTGCCGGGCCTGTTCGGTGATCGGTCCCGCGGTCAGCGTGAGATTACACCCCTGTGCCAATTCCTCCGCAGTGAGCGTGGCCGCCGGTTTTTCATCGATGAGAAGTTGATACTTCGGGGCCGTCAGGCCGGTGACCTTTAATTCGTAGCGGCTCAGGTCCGCCAGCAGCGGGATGAGTTTCGTAACCGCCTCACCCTGAGGATTGACCGGCATGGGCAGCACCGCATCCTTGCGCGTGAAGCTAACAACACCTGCGGCGGATTTCGCAGCGGTGATCTGGCAACCGGTCGCGGCAACGACCTTGCCGGTGGTGCCGTTCAACTCCGCACTCGATACGGCGGCAGGCGCCCCGAGCGATTTCAGGATAGCCCACGCCATGATCGTATGCCCGACCGGGCCAGGATGCACTGCGTCGCCTCCGCCAATCACGGCGTTGGGATCGGCCTGCCGGGCTTTAAGCATGACGGCCATGTACGGATCGAACTGATCGGCGAAGAGGACGCTTTCCTTGGTAGCGATCCCGCGCAAGCCATCGGACATTTTGCGCAACGATTCATTGCGGACATCCTTGTCGGGATCCGGGCGTTTATCCTCGATCGGCTGCGGCGTCACCAATGCGACCCGCGCACCATTTGTCTTGAGTAGGGAAACCAAGCCCGTCTGTTTTTCAATATAGTTCTTATAGATGCCTTCATCGTGCGCCCGGTAGCCGTGGTCATTCATACCGAAGTCGATGGTGACAAACGTCGGCTTGAGCGGCAGCATGTCACGCGGAGCACGGTTCAGGCCGCCATGAGCCGTGTCGCCGCCCCAACCGATGTTGCGGAACGTCAGTTTCCACTGCGGGAAACGAGCGAGCGTATAGGCTTCGATGGCGGTGGTATAGAGGCGTTGTTCGGTGATGCTATCGCCGAGCATCACAACCCGATCACCATCGTGGATGGCAAACTGGGCTGCAGCAGCCTGCAACGGGTTGATATAGGTAATGGCGGAGCTGAATATCGCTGCGAAGGCGAATGCTGTTAGTTTCTTCATGGGGTGTATTCGATTTATGTTGTTCTCAATGAGATTTGTGAGCGGCGGGCTGATCCCTGGACGGCTGCGGATAGGCCGTTTTGATGCCATATTTGGCCGCCAGATAGCCGCCGACCGAAGCCTCCTCCGGGGCCGTCAGCGTTCTTGAATAACCAAGAATCTCGGCCACATCAAATTTGCACTTCCACTGGTGATCAATGCCCCCGATCTGATAGATGGTCTCTTTCGTATCGCTATCATTCGCGGTGATTTTGAGGACCATGAAGTCGGTGATGGTCCCGAGGCTGTAGCCAACCCTGCCCGATCTCTCCAACGTAATCGGTGATCCATTCTTGAAAACAGCCGCCGGGAATTGATCCTCATCAAATCCGGTGGACACGCCAGCGAGCATATAACTTGAAGCCCTTCCCGACGCGCGGCCAAGAAACGAGCCCAAGCCGCTCCACAGCGGTGATGGGGAACGCACCACGACGTATTGTTCCTTGACGAAGAACTTGCCGCCAACGTTGAAGATGCATTCCCCGCCGAAGCGCACGGCGGGTTTTGAGCCGAGTTGGTTGGGGATTTGAGCCGGGTGGCTATGTTCTGAAAACACGCCGTGGTGCCCGTTGCCGGAGCGGTCATGCCAGATGCGAACCTGCGCATTGGCATCTGTGTTGAGCCCGCAGGACGCGTCATACCAACAGGCTAGGCCGGATGTCACGGGAACCGTGTCGCCATCCACCGTGATCATCACCACGGTGGACGTGCTCACCTGGCCGTTGCCAGCCGCCGCCTTGGCTGTTAGGCTATAGGAACCAACCGGCACATTCTTCCATTCCACAGAATACGGCGGGGTGGTGGAAGAGCCGATGAGCGTATCGCCGTTATAGAAAGCCACTTTGGTCGCCTTGCCGGATATGTCTGCGGTATTAGCCGTGAGGGTAAGTGTCGCCGGCGGGCCGAAGCTGGTGCCGTTGAGCGGTGAGGTCAGTATCACGCCCGTCACCGGATAGAGCAACACCTGCGGAATGATTGAGCAAGCCTTGCGCGACGGCATATACCAATAGAGCCGCGCCGTGGCGGGACCCGCCGCATGATAACACTCCATTTTCAAGCTGTATCTCTGACCCGCTGTTAGGGTGATGGCCGCGCTGTCATTCCATAACTTGGTCGTATGGTCGTTCCAGTCATCGATGACCTGCACGCCGTTGATCCACAAGCGGACACCATCGCCGGAGCGGGTTGAAAACCGATAGGACCCACTCTCCGGTGCCAGCACCTGCCCGGTCCAGCGTGCACCGAAGGCACCCGCGGCGAGCGTCTTGGCGGGTGGTTCCGAACCCCAGTCGAAGTCCACCGCCGGGTCCAACTGCGTCGCCTTCGCCGCAGTGAGATCCTTATTACCATAATAATAACCTTTCAGGCCGGTGCCGGCTGTTCCCACTAGCAGATTCACCACTGCGGGCTGCGAAAGGGTCAGACTGTCGGTGACCGTGAACGTAAACCGATCCACCCCCTGATAGCCTTTCGCGGGCGTGTAAATCAGGTTGGGAATGATTCCTGTTAAAGTACCGTGTGCCGGTTTGTCCGCAAGCTTGTAGGTGAACTTGTCCGACCGGAACGAGGCCCCAGATAGAACGACCGCCTTGGCCGTGTTGAGCGGGATGGCCACGATTTGTGGGCTGGCCACCGGCAACGCGTTGACGAGTTTGGGCGTGGTGGTGGCGCATTCGATTGCGTCGATAATTTTGATAATGACGGGGGAATTATTATCGCCAGGCGTCCACGCGGCGAGGTAGGCACGCAAGTCCGGCAGGGCGCGTCTAGCCGCCTCGCCATATCCCGGCAGACTGCCAAGGGCACTTTTTCCCAGTTCCCCCCAATAAGCCACATTGCCGAGGCTGATGTCGATGCCCTCATCAATCTTGTGTTTTGAGAGGGCCGCCATGGCGGCTCCCGCCGGCAAGGAGGTGAACATGCGGTCACACGGTCCCTCGTTTTGCGCATCAGCGAAGAGGTCCGGGGCCAATGCCACAATATCCGCCAACTCCAGCCGATCCCGCACAAAACCGCTGGGGATATCCCGCCACATTCCGGCCGGATGTTTGATGCCGGCCCGAACTGCCGGATAGAGCAGGCTCCTGTCTGCCTTGATGGTGTCTGCTCCCAATTGTTTGAACAATGCCTCCGCCAGATAGCCATTGGCAATCTGCAAGGGATCACTCCAATTGAAACCTTTCTCAAACGGATAGGTTGGCGCCACATTCTTGATAAAGGCACCTAACATATCTGGCACCGCCGGGGCGGCTGCCGCGTTGATTTGACCGAGCGCCTTGGCGGCTTTGGCGCGTACCCAGATTTCGGGATCGGAAAGGCGGCGGGCTAGCGCGGGCACCGCGTCGGCAGCTTTCAGGAAACCCAGGGCGGTGCAGGCCGCCTCGCGTTGGTTGGCATTGGCGGGATTTTCCGCCATGGTGATGAGCATCGGGATGAGCGAGGTGCCATCGGGGCGATAACTTAACTCGCTAGCGGCATTGTATCTAACGATCGGATCCCAATCGCCCAGTGCGGTCACCAGTTGGTCCTTGGTATAACTGCCGCAGCGCCCGATGAATTCCGCGGCCCAGGTGGCATCGCTAACAGCCTTGGCGCTCAAGTGGTTAGCTTGAGTTATATCTTTCCCGGTGATGCAAAGTTTTTTCAGTGGCAAGGCGGCGTGCAGCAGGTAATATGCGGTTGGATAGCCCCAGTAGATATGACTATCATCCCAGTAGTCATTGCCCTTGCCGGGTGCCCACTGCTCACCACCTTCATAGACAAACGAGCCGTCGCAGCGGCGTTTCATGTCGCGGTCCCAGCGCAGTTGTTTGAGGTATTCGCTCGCCGCCTGCGGTCCGCCCATGGCGGCGCCCAGCGCCGACCACAGGTAGCTGAACCCCTGGCCGGTGTGCCCGTATGCCTCGCCCTTGAAGCCAGCCAGGGCCATCCGCGAGAAATACTCCGTCTGCAATGGTTTATCGCCCATGTTGGCGAACAAGACGGCGGTCAGACCGTCCTTGCCATTGCTACAGTGGTCATAGTAGAACCGGCTCTGCCCCTGGAGTTGGTGCTCACCATAATACGGTTGGTGCTCACCGTACGGAATGGAACCACGATTCACATAGTAACCAAAAAAATTGGCCGCCCGGGCGATCGCCGGATCAATCTCCGGATCTATCACGCCGGCCTTTTTTCCGAGCACAATCGTGAGTTGGGCGGCCAGTCCTGCCTGATTGACGGGTCCATACCAACTCATCGAGCCATGGGTGCCCCCGACGGTCCAGCCGCCGGGCGGCGGGATATTGGAAAACCCATGGCCGGAAGTGCCGAACATGCTGGTGTGTTTGGCAGCGTAGATGACATATTCGCTCAGTCCGTGAAACACATCGGCGTCCTTGGTTAACAAGAAATATTCAGCGAGGAAGATGCTGTTATAGCAACTCCATGCGGAAACCCCGGTGCGCTCCAGATCAAGATTCTTGGGTGCGAGCAAGCGGGCATAAGCCTGCAACATCGGCAGGTACTCCGGATTGCCGGTTGCCAGCAGCGCCAGTGCGCTGATGGCCCCCTGCCCACCATCTCCACCCCAACCGCTTTTCAAGATCTTCTGTTGGAGATTCTTGGCGGCATTGGCCATGATCTTCGCAGACTTGGGACAATTGTAGGGGGCGGTGTCCGAGTAGGCACCCATGACGGGCAAGGTTATGGACACATCGGTGGTGGCCCCCGCACGCCAACGCTTGAGCTTGAGAATGCCAGTGTTAGCCTCGGCCGCGCCGATCGCCCAACCCAGGCTCTTGCGGGCATCGGCGGTGAAGAGCGGCACCGCGCCATTGCCCGCACTCGCCCCCAGAATCACGTCGTCGGTGGCTAGCACTCCGGCGGCCGGGGTCTTATCGGCCACGGTGGTCACCAGTATCTGATAGGGCGCAAATGCCGTGGTCCCATCCCGCCCGGGCACCGCCGACCAAGCGTGATAAATCCACCCGCGCATTCCGGTGGGCCCCAAGTTGTAGGTCTCTTTGCGATCCACCCCGGCGACTCCGACCTTGGTGAGATCCGGCGGCCCCCCGGCTGCCATGACCGGCAGGCTCAGCAACATGGCCATGGCCAGTAAGGCGGGCCCAACCCACTGGTTCGCTAGCGATAATTTACTCATCCTTGTAGGTATTATCGTTGTGCGGGCCATCCGAGCCATGGTCGGCTTCGCCTTGAAGCCACAGCACTGCATCAGCTGCCTGATCCATGGTCCGGTTGAAATAATGCGTGCCTTCATTGGGGTCATTACGGGCATAAATCTGACCGTCTTCCGGTTTTTCGTCTTTTCCAGGAATTCGCTGCACCCAAGGATCGTTCGCCGGTTCGCTCACCTGGATTGGGTCCGTGGTGTGGCAATGGTGGCCGCGCCGCCATTTTCGATGGGCGCCATGGCGAGCACTTCAATTCTGAAAACGAGTCAAATGGACCCAAATTTGCGCAAGCGATCAAAGAGTTGAGTCGATTGTTAGTATCACCTACAGGGTTAGGAGTTGATTTTGCTTTAGTTGTGCCTTGCCTCCACTCCCAGGGTAAGCTAACATTCAGTCTATGCGCATCCTCATCACCGGCGGAGCAGGGTTTCTCGGCTCCCACCTCTGCGAACGCCTGCTCCGCGATAACCACGAAATCATTTGCCTCGACAATTTTTTCACCGGCCGCAAAGCCAATATCGCCCACCTCCTCAACCACCCGTATTTCGAGCTTGTCCGCCACGACGTCACCGAGCCATTCAAGTTTGAAGTTGATCAAATCTACAATCTAGCCTGTCCAGCCTCCCCGCCCCACTACCAGCACAACGCCATCAAGACGATTAAAACCTCGGTGCTCGGTGCTATCCACTGCCTCGGGCTGGCCAAACGCACCGGTGCCCGCGTATTCCAAGCTTCCACCTCCGAAGTCTATGGCGATCCGGATGTCCACCCCCAGCCCGAGTCATACAAGGGTAACGTCAATCCCATCGGTATCCGCGCCTGCTACGATGAGGGCAAACGCTGCGCCGAAACCTTGTTCTTCGATTACCACCGCCAGCACCTTATCCCTATCCGCGTCGCCCGCATCTTCAATACCTACGGCCCCCGCATGCTGCCAGACGACGGCCGCGTGGTTTCCAACTTCATCGTCCAAGCCTTGCGCGGATCGGATATAACCATCTACGGCGACGGCTCCCAGACTCGCTCATTTTGCTATGTGGATGATCTCATCGAAGGCTTTATCCGCCTCATGAATCATCCCGACCTAACCGGCCCGGTCAACCTCGGCAACCCCGGCGAATTCACCATCCTCCAACTCGCCGAGCGCGTCCTTGCCAAAACTAACAGCGCCTCGCGCATCGTGCACCTGCCACTCCCCGGTGATGACCCCAAACAGCGCCAACCGGATATCGCCCTCGCCAAGGCCCAACTTGGCTGGAGCCCCGCGGTGGCGTTAGATCGTGGCTTGGACGCCACCATCGACTACTTCCGCAAACTCATGGACACCCGGTCTTAACTATATTTCTTCTGGCAAATGGGAGGGGCGGAGAAACGCCACGTTCGGCTCATGTATCAGTTTGGCAACGGTGGGGAACAAAAGACCCCGGATTATTTTTTCACCCGCGCGGCCAACATCCTTGTCTGGGCCTCGGGAGAGCCGTCGTGGTGGGTTCTGAACCACCAGTCAAGGGGCACCTCCTGAACTCCGAAGTTCACGGTGAAGTGGCGGTGGTGCAGGTAGTGGAAGTAATGGTCAGCGAGTAACTCACGGTCTTTTGTTGTGGCAATTTTATGAAACCCGGAGTGTCCAACCGCCGGGCTGATCCCGGCATGCAGCAAATGAAAGAGCGCATGGACCGGGTGGGATGGAATCAACCAATGGATCAAGACACCGGAGAAATAGAGAAGGTGCTCAAGGGGATGCATGGCCAATCCCGACCACGGGCCGATGTTGATGTTCTTATGGTGGAGGTAGTGGCAGGCATTGTAGAGCGGCTTCCAATGAATGAGCCAGTGCACAAAGAAGAAGTGGCTGTAGCGCATATAGATAATCGCGAACATCAGAAAGGTGCCGTACACCGGGTGTGCGCGGAAATCCAGATACGGAATGAAGTTATTGGAGTAGGCCCAGAGAGAAAGCGCCTCATAAGCGGTCCAGATGACACATCCGCTGGCCATATTCCAGAAGATATTGTCCCATGTCTGGCTCCCAAATAGGAACCTCTTGTCGCCTTTGCCAAGCCACTTGTCGATATACTTGTAATCAAGGCCCTGCGCTTTGGCTAGGTATAACCTCAGATGGAGCCCTCCGGCCACAATCGTTAGAAGCAATGCATTGCGCAGATAGATGGCCCCAATCCAACCGGGTTGAAAATGCTTCGTTGTCTCCAAACTGGGGGTGAAATAGAGCCAGCTCACGACGGCCATGGCGATATATAGATAATTGTACGCCCACAGGGTGGCCCAGAGGCTCTTGAGGGCATTCCAGGGATTCCATGGCCATGCAAACAACCTGCCGGGCTCGGGCAAGGGCACGGGTTGCCATTCTCCACGTGAGTTGCGGTCAAAAATCGGTTGGTCCTTCATTTGGCGTTATATTTTCTCTGTTCCTTGATCCGGCCAAGCCACCCACGGGCAGGATGCGATGGATCGTTGGAGATGGCATGATGGCGTTTGCTTGGAGATGACACGCCCGCCCGTCAGTTGCAACCGATCATGCGGACACCAAGGATTCTACTTTTCAAAAAAATAATTACAAGAAATAAATTTAACTTTTTCATGTGATCATCCGGATAATGGGCGACGATATTGGAATGGTGTCTGGCGTTTTCCGGCATACATTGGCAATTCCCCGACCATTCTATGACTCGCACAGGCAATCTGGAAATGCCCTTAATTCCGATTGAAGAGGCGGTGCCAGGCCCATGCGAGACCGGAGCCGCCGAAGCCGGCAAGCAAGAGCAAGCGGCCTTGGATCTGAGGCAGGGAGGCGCCCCGGGCGAACAAGTCCTGATAGGCGGTGACGCTCCAGTTCAGGGGCGTCAAACCACTGAGTTGTTGCATGAGAGGAGGCATGAAAAACACCGGCACCATCACCCCGCCCAGCGCGGCCAGAATGACCACCGAGGTGGCACCCACCGTGCCGGCTTGTTCCTGACTGGTGGCGGTGCTGGCGACCGCCAGTGCGAAACCCACGGCCGCCAAGCCGGTACTCAGTGTGAGTGCGACGAGCGCCGGCAGCGAGGCGTTGAGGGCGAACACCGGGGTGCCGAGAGCGGGCAACAGCCAATGACCGGCCGCCAGCATCAAGCCAAACTGGATCAGCGCAACACCCAGGAACACGCCCAGTTTGGCCGCGATAATGGTGGATGAGCGCACGGGCATCGTCAGCAGGCGGGTGAGGGTGCCTTCGTGGCGCTCGCGCAACAGGCAGGTGGAAATCGGGATAACGATGAAGAACATCGCGAAAACACTGTAAGCAGGCACATTGAATTGCACCATGTCCGGTAGCAAACTCGCCGGACCCGCCCCCGTGCCTAGCGTGGCATTAGCCGCTGGCGCAACGCCGAGGGATTGGCCGCAGCGGTACTTCGGCAAGCTAATCGTATGCTCGAATGGCAACAATTTGGCGGCGGGCGGCAGAAGTTCGGTGATTTTCCCCGGCAGTGCCTCACCCCATGCCTGCATCACAAGCTGGAATTCCATGCCTTGGGCAAGCTGCTGCAGGGCCAGTGTCACCAGCATGCGGTAGGGACCGGAAACCCCGGGATCAAAATAGGTTTCAATCAGCGGTGGCGCGGAT
>JBAXOP010000212.1:0-9567 GCA_037133195.1 Verrucomicrobiota bacterium
ATCTGAGGCTGCGGCGCTGGGGAGGGTGGGGTGGG
Organism: Verrucomicrobiota bacterium; assembly: GCA_037133195.1. Lineage (GTDB taxonomy): Bacteria > Verrucomicrobiota > Verrucomicrobiia > Verrucomicrobiales > Akkermansiaceae > Luteolibacter. The sequence goes on from JBAXOP010000212.1 coordinate 36, forward strand.
GGCGTCGGGGCGGCGGTGGTCGCGGCACCACCACCCCGAACCAATCACCCTACCCCTCCACCGCCACAACCTCCAAACCTCGAAGTGTCGGTGCCGCGACCACCAACACCCCATAGCAAATCCCCTAACCCACCTGTATCTGAGGCTGCGCCGCTGGTGGGGGTGGGGTGGGAGCCTCGGGGCGGCGATGGTCGCGGCACCACCACCCCAAACCCCTCACCCTACCCCCACTGAAACCTCACCATCAACACCACTCAGCCTAACCCTCCTTCACTGCCCCCTATTCATCCCGTTACCAAAGGTCGCCTACTGCGAATGTACACAATGAGTGCGGAACCTACAATGGAAGGCTGCGGCGGTGGTGGGGGTGGTGCGAGCAGGCGCGGCACGGCCGGAGGCGAGAGCTAAGTCGGCGGCGGATTTTTCGATATAATACGAGATATTGCCGTGATAGAGGACGGGGTGGCGGCCTGGGCGGAATTCGAGGGTTTTGGCGACGAGCGGATCGAGGAAAGCGCGGTTATGGGAGACGATGAGGACGCTGCCGGGGTAGTCGATGAGAGCGCGCTGCAGCACGTCCTGCGATTGCATATCGAGGTGATTGGTCGGTTCGTCGAGGATGAGGAAATTAGCCGGGGTGAGCAACATGCAAACCAGAGCGACGCGGGAGCGTTCGCCACCGGAGAGGACGCCGACTTTTTTAAAGACATCGTCGCCGCGGAATAGAAAGCAACCCAACAAACTCCGGGCATGTGGCATGCTCTCGCGCGAGGCGGCTTTTTCAACGGTCTCCAAGACAGTGAGATCGGGGTTGAGTTCGTCGGAGTGATTCTGAGAGAAAAATGCTGGGGCTACCTTGTGGCCAAAGCTGTGGCTGCCGGCGTCGGGTGCCTCGCGGGCGGTGATGATGCGGCAAAATGTGGACTTACCGGCACCGTTGGGGCCGACGATCGCGATTTTTTCGCCCTTGTTAATTTCGAGGTTGAAGCCGTTGAAGACATTGAGCGCACCATAACTCTTGGCCACTCCGTCGAGCTTCGCTACCATGTGCCCGGAGGACGGCGGCGCCGGAAACTTGAATTTTACCATCCCGTCATCCTGCTCGGGTGCCGGAATCCGCTCGATTTTCGCCAGTAACTTGATGCGCGATTGAACGAGGGTCGCTTTGTTGGCCGAGGCGCGGAAACGGTCGATGAAGCGCTGGGATTCGGCGATTTCGCGCTGCTGGGACGTGTATTGCTTGAGCAAAATTTCGCGACGCAAGACCGCCTCGCGCTCGAAGAACGAGAAATTGCCGGCATATTCCTCGGCGCGGCCGTGGTGGAAGGCGATGGTGCGGGTGCACAGCATGTCCAACAACGCCCGGTCATGTGAGATGAGTAGAATCGCCCCGGGGTAATTCACCAAGTATTGCTCGACCCATAGCTGGGTGTCGATATCGAGGTGGTTGGTCGGCTCGTCCAGCAACATCACCTCGGGCTCCTGCAGGAACAATTTGGCCATGGCGATGCGCATTTGCCAGCCGCCGGAAAATTCGGAACAATCCCGGGTGAAGTCGCTTTTCTGGAAACCGAGGCCCTGGAGGACTGACTCGATGCGCGGTTTCATGCGTTCGGGGTTGGTGGCGTCGAGTTGGAGTTCCAGGTCGCCGATGTCTTCCAACATCTCGGCATACGGCGATGAACGCGGGTCCAGCCTGGTGAGTTCACGCGATAATCGCTCGATTTTCCCGCGCAAGGCGACCGCCTCGCCGAACGCCGACTCGGTTTCCACCCACAGCGAGCGGCCCGTCACGTGGATCCCCTCCTGCGGCAAGTAGCCGATGCGCGTCCCCTTCGGCGCGTGGATCGCCCCGGCGCTTGGCGGCAAAATACCCGCGATGCATTTCATGAGCGTGGATTTACCCGCGCCGTTGTGGCCGGCGAAGGCGATGCGTTCGCGCGGTTGCACGGAAAACGCGAGGTCATTGAAAAGCACGCGGGCGCCAAACTCGACGCGAAGGGACTGGACGGAAATCATCGGGGGCGGAGGTTGCACGCTCCAGCGCAGAGGTCAAGGCCGGAGATGGGCCGGGCAGCTAGGGGGATTGACTGAACTGGGCAATACTTCGCTCTGTCGCTGCCATCATCCTTCCTTGGTTTTCGAGAGAAGATGGCCGTCTTTCGACGAGAGCTTGGTGATATCCAAGACCGTGAAGGCTATTTCGGCATGTCGTTGGCCAGGTGAGAGGTGCAGATGCGCGGTAGCCAGGCGCAACTCAAGGGGGGCGGAGGGAGCGGCGGGCGTCGGGGAAGCAGCATTCTGATAGGCGCGTGTACCCCGCCAGTTTACCCGCCGGATGGAGCAAGATCGAATGCGACCGGATCTTGGAAAAAGGAAAATCTATGAAACTCATTGCCGAGAACGGCAAACTGGCTACGTTGCCCCCGTTTCACCGAAACAAGCGTAAACAAGTGAGCGTAAAGATGCACACATGAAACGAACATTAATGTCAGTGTGGCTTGTTTTAGCCTGCACGATGCCGGGCTATGCTCAAGAGTCGAAGCCCGACGCTGGTGGTGAGCTGAATCGCTGGTCCAAAGAAAAGGCCAATGCATGGTATGCCAAACAGCCGTGGCGGGTGGGCTGCAACTTCATTCCCAGCACGGCGATCAACCAATTGGAAATGTGGCAGGCGGATACGTTCGATTCTGCCACCATCGAGCGAGAACTCAAGTGGGCTTCCGAACTTGGCTTCAATACCGTTAGAGTATATCTCCATGACTTGGCCTGGGAGGCGGATGCCACAGGGTTCAAGCAACGCATGGATCAATTCCTTGGCACTGCGGATAAGCATGGCATCAAACCCATACTGGTTCTGTTTGATGACTGCTGGAATGCTAACCCCAAAATTGGGAAACAGCCGCAGCCCCAGCCGGGTGTGCATAATTCAGGCTGGCTGCAAAGTCCGGGCTGCGAACTCGTGAACAAGCCGGAGTCCTGGCCTCGCCTGGAAAAATATCTCAAAGACATAGTCGGCACATTCTCCAAGGACACTCGTATCCTACTGTGGGACTTATACAATGAGCCGGGAAATTCAGGCCAAGGCAACAAATCGCTCCCGCTGCTTAAGAAAACTTTCCAGTGGGCACGCGAAATCAATCCGACCCAACCGTTGAGCGCAGGCGTCTGGACCGGCCTCAAGGACTTGAACGATTTCCAATTGGCAGCATCGGATATCATCACATTTCACAACTACGAAGGGGCCGACAATCTGGCCGGGCAGATCGCCAGCTTGAAAAAGCAGGGACGTCCGGTAATTTGCACCGAGTGGATGCGGCGCGGAATCAGTGAGGTGGCATCGTGCCTGCCTATCTTCAATAATGAGAAGGTCGGCTGTCTGAACTGGGGACTGGTTGCCGGCAAAACGCAGACTATCTATCCGTGGGGTTCTCCGCCCGGCGCCCCCGAACCGAAAATCTGGTTCCATGATCTGCTCAGAAAGGATGGCACACCGTTCAGTGCGCAAGAGGCGACGCTGTTCAGCAAACTCACGAATAAAGGGACAGAGAAATAATCACCAAATATCACCTCAATTATGAACAAGACAATCATCCAAAGGACAACGACGTGTGCGATGCTAGCGTCTGGAATCATGCTCGGCAACGCGGAACCGGCCAAAATCGATGATCCCACGGGGATTCTGCGCAAGCCCATTCCCGATAAACTCGTGGCGCTCACATTTGACGATGGACCGGCCAGCGGATTCACAGTGGTGGCCCCGATTTTGAAGTCATTTAAATTCGGTGGATCATTTTATATATGCGACTTTGATTCGTTCCGTACCCGCAAGGATTGGTATATGACGTGGCGACAGATGAAGGCCCTGGCTGAGCAAGGCTTTGACATCGGCAACCATACCACAGGCCACGCCGGGGGGGCTTCGATTGGCGGATTTTTGAGCTTGGATGACGATTTGCAGGCGAACGGAGTTCCCAAGCCGACGACCATCGCATGGCCAGTGTTCGCAGTGAACACCGGAACCTATCCGGAATTGACCAAAAACGGATATACCTTCGGACGCGGCGGCCACTTTCGTCCCTACCGGCCGACAGTGGATAATCCGTTTGATATCCCCTGCCTGGGTGCCGGCACCCTCGAAGAATTCGTCAAGAGCGTGCGCCAGGCGACCGGCGGCAGGATTGTCACGCTATGTTATCATGGTGTCCCGGACATGGAGCACACCGCGTGTTCCCTGGACCCCGCGGTGTTCAAAGCGCAGATGCAATATCTCAAGGATAACCACTACAAGGTAATCTCGCTGCGCGACCTGGCTGAGTATATCGATCCGGCAAAAGCCGCGAAACTCCCCCCGACCGTCAATGATTTCAAGGATGCGTCGCCGCCGGCACTGGCCACGGAAGAGAAGCCGGCCATTGCGCCAGTGATTACAAAAGCGACCGCGAAATCACCTAACGAAAACAAACCCCCGGCACCCAAGACCAAGGAAGAGGTAGCCGCAGTGAAACCTCTGCATGTCGGCCAACCCAATGTCTTCACCTGGAATAGTGCGGCCAATGGCAACTGGAGCGAAGGCGCAAAATGGGCCAATAATCTAACGTCCAACGCGGCACCTCAAGCTGCCGGTCAGACTGACTATGTCTTCACCTTTGACAAGCCGGGCAATTTTTCCGTATCGAACGATTTGCATGAGGATTTCGTGGTCAACCAGTTGAACTTTAAAGGCCCGGCAGTGAAAATTGAAGGCAAGAGCTTGGCCTTCACCGCCAACGGTGCTGCCAACCCACCACGCATCACCCAGTGCCTGCCAGGTGCGGCGACTCTTGCCGTGCCCATCAAACTGGCGGGCGATTTAACCGTGGATGTGGAAGTTAAAAACGGCCAGGTGATCATGCCTAACCTCGTTTCCGGCACAGGTCGATTGATAAAATCCGGCGTTGGATTGTTGCGCCTCGACCACGCGAAAAACACGTTGAGCGGGGGCACCACGATCAACCAGGGCTGTCTTTGCATGTATGTGGCCAACGAGGGGCTGGGCAGCGGACCGATCACACTCAACGAGAGCGGCATTCTTGCCCTTGAGCACGTCAATGGGACGACGCCACTGATATTGAATGGCGGTGAGATCAATGCCAACAACGGCTTCGGTGATAGTTGGGGCGGAGTCATTACGCTGAATGGGAACACGCGCATCACGTCCTACGCTGACTTCATGATCAGCGCCGCAATGAGCGGGCCCGGCGGCTTCTCCCAAATCGGCACCTACGGCGGCTTCGGCCTGGTGAACTCGGGCCAGATAACGCTCAGCGGAACCAACACATACGCTGGCGCGACGATCGTCACCCGCGGCACGCTGCGCATTCTCAAAGCCGCCTCGCTCTATAACGGCGATACCAGCAAATGGACGCCAGAGAGAATCACCGTCGCCCCAACGGCCACGCTCCGACTGTGCGTCGGCGGCCCAGGGGAATTCACCGGTGAGCAAACCGCCGCGTTTCTTAAAAACCTAACAACCGCTATTAACAACAACGGCCTGATGGAGCGAGCTGTGATCTGTTTGGACACAACAAATGCCAAAGAACCCGTCACGGTATCGACTGATATATCTAACTCAAAAGGACCTGGCGGCGGCGCGTTTTTGTTCAAGAAATGCGGTGCGGGTGTCATGCTAATGACCGGCAAGAACATTTACACCGGCCAGACGATCTTGGAAGGTGGGACGCTCAGTGTCGCGTCGCTCAACAGTTACGCCAAAGGCAAGCCTACCAGTAACCTCGGCGCACCCACCGATATTGAAACCGGCGAGATCGTCATCGGCAACGGCGACGCCCCATGCTCCCTGATCTATACCGGCCCCGGCGAATCGTCCGACCGCGTCATGAACCTCGCAGGCAAAAATTTCACCGTCACTTTTGACCAATCCGGCAAGGGGCTGTTTAAGCTCACCAGCACGTTTGTGCTCTCGGGTCATAGCACTAACAAGACAATCATACTCAAGGGCGATACCGCTGGCAGCGGCGAACTCGCCGGCAATCTCGTCAATCCCTACGACCGCGCCGGCAAGGCGGCCACCGGCATCACAAAGGCAGGAAGTGGCAGCTGGACGCTCTCCGGAACTAACAACTACAGCGGTCCGACCACTGTCACCACCGGCACGCTGGCGTTAGCTACAGCCCGCAGCCTCGGTGAGAAAACCGAGGTAACGGTTGCCAACGGTGCGACGCTTGCGCTTAATTTCAAGGGCGAGATGCGTGTCGCCAAACTCATCCTCGATGGTAAACCGCAACCGGCCGGCAGCTATAGCGCGGCCACCACGCCCACGTTCATCAAGGGAAGCGGAGTCCTGAAAACCCAGTAAAGCGTTAGGGTCTAAACAAGCCATTATTCATTGCGAATGAGAAAAATCCGCCTAATCACCATGAAAACTGGAAATCACCTGCTACTACCGATACTCACCTGTCTTGTCGGAGCCGTCCATTGCGCGGCGCTTGCGGCGGAGCCTATCCAGCGGCCGTCACTGCCGGCGCTCAAGCCGTTGTTTGATTATCCGGTGCGCGACACCTCGGTATGCCTCGGGCCGGATAAGATGTACTATCTCATCGGCACGACTGGCCACCCGACGTGGTGGAATGTGAATGATGGTGTTAGGATGTGGAAATCCAAGGATTTGAAGACCTGGGATGCGATGGGGTTAGTGTGGAGTTATGAGAAGAACGCCACTTGGCAGAAAGTCAAGACAGCACCGGACGGAAAGAAGACCGCTGATTCGGCCATCTGGGCACCGGAAATCCATTACTTCAAGAACACCTACTGGATTTCATATAGCCTGAACTATGCAGGTACAGGGATTTGGAAAAGCACCAGCGGCAAACCCGAGGGCCCGTATGTGGATGTGAAGAATGACGGACCGCTCACCGGTGGCATTGACGCATCGCTGTTTGCCGATGATGACGGCGCGGTCTATTTCGTCTGGCAAAACGGGAAAATTGCCCGGATGAAGGATGATATGAGCGGCTTGGCCGAACCGGAGCGCCAGTTGAAACCCGCCCATGCCGACGACGTGGGATTCGAAGGGGCGTTCCTCACAAAAATCCACGGCCGCTATCACCTGATATGCGCCAACTTCAATAACTGGGACGAGAAGACCCGCACCTATGACTGCATGGCGGCGAGTTCTGACAAAATCTACGGCCCGTATGGCGAGCGCTATCTAGCCATCCCCGGCGGCGGCCACAATGTCCTCTTCAGTGACGCACAAGGCCAGTGGTGGTCAACATTTTTCGGCAATGATGACAAAGCCCCGTTCAAAGAGCGCCCCGCCATCTTACCCATTGCCATCGACAAAGATTTCCGCATCACGCCGCTGGTGAAGTGAACGAGTGGGAAGCGAAGCGCCCCCACCAAGGGAAATGAAATGATAGAAGCGCCAGCGCCTAACCCCCGGATCCGACAGATGGTACTGGGGTTAGGTCGGGGCATTTCCCAGCGGGTATTACCTCAACAGTGTGGCTAACGGAACGCCGGATGCCAACGTGTTGCATGGCATCAATGAATACACGGTGGCACTCGCCAAAGCCCAGAGTCTGTTTGGCACGTATGGCCACGGAGGCGAAAACTTGACCGCTGATGGCAGGTTGCACAGGTCGATCCCGTGGTATGGCCCGGTCAATCAAGCAGGCATTGTCGCCAACCTGACCATCGTCATGGACAAGAAGGAATCGCGAAGTTCCTCACCTCTTCAACTCAAAATTACCTCCGGCCATGCCAGTTTGGACGACGCCGGATTTTTCCAAGTTCGCTAGGGTTCACTCAGCGTTCAAAATCCAAAATTTCTTCCATCTCACTCTGCGTGCACTCGTACGAAGAGTTTTCCGTTGACTGGCGAGTCTGAGACCGTGACCGTGACGGTTTGCACGCCGCTGGCATTCGCATCGCCGATCAACTCGGTCGTGATAGCCGGCGCCCATTCTGCCAGATCGGTGCTGCTCTCGACCGTGTAGGCGAGGCCGGATGCCGCATACCGGGTGTAGGTGAATTGGTTGCCTATCAAGGGAGTGACCGGGTTAATCGACGAGGCACTGGTGGGATCCAGACCAAAGGCGAATTTCTGGAAATTAGTCAGGCCGTCGCCGAGCGGATCGTGGGTGGGGTCCGTGTCGGTGAAGTTAGCAAAGCCAGCCTTCCATGTGTCGTAGGGACTGCTGGCGGCAAAGTACTTGGTCGTAAGGTAGGCATTCATAGCAGCCATTTCGGTCGGATTCAGCGCACGGTTGAACTCAATGACCTCGGCGATGTCGCCGTTGAGGGTTCCGCCGTTGCTACCAGAGCCGACCACATGGACACCACCGGCACTGTACGCAGCACCCACAGCTCCTTGACCGGTCCCGTCGATCCACATTTGCCAGGAACTGGACGAACTGGAAATTGCGAAGATGTGCGAGCCAGAGTCAGGCATGACACAGTAAGCACCGACCCGCGACGAGCGGAAAGTCGCCGGATAGGAATCGCCATTAACGTATCGGAACCACTCGTCGGCGGGGTTGCCGGCAATCGAGCAGAACAGCGAGTATGCCGTCGCTCCGGGATTGATGGTCGTCACGATGAAAACCGTGGCGGCCGACGGGAACTGGCTCGATAGATCGGCTGTGGTGAATGCGTCGTTGTTAGTCTTGACAAACCGGATGACCGGCTTGCCATTGAGGACGCTGGTCTTGTATGTGGGTGAACCGACGGATTTCGTGGCGTTGTTGTCCCACCCGGACATGTCCGTCCAGATAGCCACCGGATTACCATCTGTCAAGCCCGTGAGTTGCGACGCATCCAGCCACACCTTGACACCGGCAGTGACGGGCAACGCCAGGTGCGGGAGGACCTTGACGGTCACGGAATAATCCCTGGTGATGAGGGTATCCGTGGACACAACCCCATAATGCACCGGGCTGGTGAAATCAAACTGGGCACCGGAAACAACCGGGTTGCCGGAAACGGTGCATGTCGCCCCGGTGGACAGGGTGAATGCGGGGGCCAGCTTCGTCACATCCGTGCCATTATCCACCGTCCAAGTGATGGTCCGGTCGGCCTGGTTAATGACGGCACCGGGACCGAAGCCAAGAATATTCGCTTGAGGGACCAAGGCGCTCTGCGTCAATCGGAAGTTACTGATACTGGGGTGAGGGCCTTGCCCTGGATCTCTTACCCAGACCTGAACGGATTTCGCGGTCCCCACAGCATTACGCACCGAACCTGACAGCGTACCCAGACCGCTGCTCATCGACGTCGAGGTTTTCCAGGGAAAACTGGTGGTGTCCAACACAGCTTCAAAATTGCTGTCCAACTCCCCTGGGGTGCCCCAATATCCATTGCCGGATCCAGTCGCAAAGGATGACTCAACAATGCCACCATTGTAATTCCTCCTCACGGAGCCATTCCCCAGCCAAGCCCCGGAAATCCAAAAGCCGTCAATCAGAGTGTTGGCGTTATAGGCATTATCTGACGAGAAGCCAATGATGCAATTGCACAAGCTAGCGTCGGG
>JBAXOP010000213.1:0-9521 GCA_037133195.1 Verrucomicrobiota bacterium
CGGTCACGGCCACGGGCGGCGGTTATGGCGGGCAACGGTGGAGCGAAGCGGGTGGCGTCGGCGGGTCCGGCGGCGGAGCCAGCGTTCTGCCATGGGGCACGATTGCCAGCGGCGCGGCGGGCACGAGCGGCCAAGGGCACGCGGGCGGTGGAAGTTTGGTAAGTAATGGCCAGCAATATGCTGTTGGAGGGGGTGGCGGCGGAGCCGGCACGGCGGGTGTCAGCGCGCGGCTTGTTGGAGTGGTTGGCGCTACAGGTACTTTTGGCTACGCCGGAAATGGCGGCGATGGATTAAGTTATTCGATCAGCGGCACCGCAGTCACCTACGCGGGCGGTGGTGCGGGCAGCCAGATGGAAGCAGGCTATAATGGCAATGGCGGGGCCGGATATCTCAACCCGGGTGGCGGCGGTTCGGCCGGCACCCCCGGCGCGGGCGGTCTTCCCGCACTTCCCTACACCCCTGTCGCCGGCCAGGCGGGCATCGTCATGGTGAGTTACATCCCGGCGCCGCCCGCCGAGCCCTTCTCCAATTGGATGAGCAATCTCTCCGGCGTGCCTGCCGGCCAAACCGGCTTTGGCGACGATCCGAACAAGGACGGCGTGGCCAACGGGTTGGCGTGGTTATTGTTAGGTGGTGCGCCGATGGTCAACAGCCAATCGTCACTGCCGGTCGTCACCCAGAGCGCAGGCAAGGTGACGTTGGAGTTCACCTGCCTCAAGCCGGGCGAACTGGGGACCGCGACCTTGGAACTGCAATATGGCAACGACCTCGGCACCTCGCAGTCGGCCGCTGTCCCGGGTTCCAACACCACGGTCAACAACGTGGTCTTTACCGTCACCGCCTACGATGCGACCCATAACCATGTGAAGGCGGACATCCCCCAGTCCGCGGCGGCGGGCGGCAAGCTCTTCGGGCGTTTGTCGGCCAGCGGGAACTAAAGAGGAAAATGAAACCGCAGCTGGACGCGAATTCACGCGGATAATCAAAGTGTGGGAAAAAATTTCTTGAACATTTTTGCAACACGTTGTATTGCTAATTCCGGATGAACGAACTCACCTTCGAGTGGGACCCGGGAAAAGCGGTGACCAACGCCGCAAAACACGGCGTCACCTTCGAGGAGGCGAAAACGGTTTTCCATGATGAAAAAGCGCTTGTGATTCCTGACCCGGATCATTCCATGGATGAGGAGCGTTTCATTATCATGGGACGCAGCGGCAAGTCACGGGTACTCGTAGTGGTCCATTGCTTCCGCAAGACCGGCTCATCCATCAGAATCATATCAGCCCGCAAAGCAGCCACCAAGGAACAGCAACCCTACTTGAAAATACCAAGATGAGAGCGGAATACGACTTTACGAATGCCAAACGCAATCCCTACGCGAAACGTCTCAAAAAAGCGGTGACCATCCGCCTGGAGCCCGACATCATCGATTACTTCAAGGCGATGTCCGGGGATGCCGGCATTCCCTACCAGAACCTGATCAACCTGTATTTGCTCGATTGCGCGAAAGCGGGGCGCAGGTTGTCGCTCACCTGGAAGTCATAGGGCGATATGGCAAGCGCCAATATCCCGTTTTTCCAAAAAATCGGGATGAATGGATTGGCGGTTAGGCAGCCGCTGTCAAAGGTGCCCGGGTGTGAAGATTGCCTCGCGCAAAGACGCAAAGACGCAAGCACAGAGAGCGCAGCGCTTCTCCCTCTGCGTTTCTGAGTTCGTGCTTGGAATTTCGTGCTGTCCCCCTCTGCGTTTTGAACCCGGAGCGAGCGCTAGCGAGCTTGGAAAAACCTGGCGCAGCCCTACCTGGCATGGCCTGAGGCAATTTAATACTTAGAGTTTGGCGATTTTACACGGTTCGTTTATGATTTAATACTTAGGGTTGCGTGTTTTTTCTTCTCCGTGTCGCCTGATTAGGCGACATGACAAGTTTTCAATTTTTGCGTATTTTTTTAACGCGTTGCCCGGAAAGCGCCTTGGAATCGGGGTGGCGAGCCGGCCCCCGAGCCCGGAAATACCGTTAGACAAACAGCCAACCCAACCCAATGAGCCCTATGAAACCAGCTTCCACTATCATGAAATCAAGCTCTGTCCTCACCCGCCTCCGCCGCGGCCTCCCCGGCCCGGCCCTCTCCCTCGCCGCCCTCCTCGTCCAGCCATGCGCCCAAGCGGCCACGATTTACTGGGACGGACCCAGCGCGGGTTGGGACACGGCGGCAAACTGGTCCACCGCTGTGGGGGCCACCACCCCGAATCCCGGTGCCATTCCCGGCGTGGCGGATGTCGCGAATTTCAGCATCAGCACGGTCAACGCGGCCACCACCGTCAGTTTGAACGCCAACCAGTCGGTGCTGGGTCTGTCCTTCCTGGGCACGAATACCGCCACGACCACACTGTTAGGTGGCGGGACGGCCCGCACGCTCACCCTCGGCAGTTCTGGCATCACGGTCGCCTCGGGTGCCGGGGCGGTCACGCTGGGCAATAGCAGCGCAGGCAACAATGTGCTCATCAACTTGGCAGGAGGCCAGACCTGGGCCAACAACTCAGCCAACGGCTTCACGATCAATAACACGGCGGCGACCTTCACCCGCAACGCAGGTGCCACGCTCACCTTCAACAAGGCCAGCACCGGCAACTTCGCCATCTCCACATCCGTCTTGCCCCTGACCAATAACATCGTCGGCCCATGGGCGGTCTTTGGCCTGACCACAGCGACCACCTACGCCACAATCAGCGGGGGCAATGTCGCCGGCCTTGGATATACCGGCGCTGCGGACGGCACAGCAGCGGCGACTGCCGCCGCTGTGACCGACACGACGGGGGCTGTGAACTACAGTGTGGCGGACGTCGGCACCCTGGGCACCGGAGCTTCCTTCAACACCCTGAATTATACCGGTGCGGCGGGCACGATAGCCGGAAATTTCACTGCCAACGGCCTGTTGAACTCGAGCGCCAACCTTTTGACACTCAGTGGTGCCGTCACCATCGGTTCGACCAAGGAATGGGTGGTCAATGCCAACGGAAACATCACCATCGGCACAGCGGCAATCGGCGATAACGGTGCGGGCGCATCCGCCCTCACCAAGACCGGCGCAGGTGCCCTGACGCTTTCCGGCGCGAACACCTACTCGGGCGGCACGATCCTCAACGGCGGCACACTCAATATCACCAACAGCAACGCCCTGGGCAGCGGCACGCTCACGTTCACGGGTGGCAATTTGGACAACACCAGCGGCAATCCGGTCACGCTGGCAAATATCCCTCAGGTCTGGGGGAAAAGTTTCACCTTTGTCGGCAGCAATAACCTGAATCTGGGAACCGGCAGCGTGTCGCTGGAAACCGGCAGCGTGGTGGTGGGTGCCGTCACCATTACCGTTAATGCCACAGCCGGCACCCTGACCGTGGGCGGGGCCATTAACGCCAACAACAACCGCTTGCAATTAGGTGTCGGTGGCAGCGGCACGATCGACTTGACCGGCTCGGTCACCAACATTGGCAGCACCGGTTATTTCGGCAACGTGACGGTCTCGGGCACGGTGACGGCGGTGCCCAACGTCATGTATGTCGCATACCAAAGTGGCTCCGTTACCACGATTCCCACTGGCGGACTCATCAATCTGTCCTCAAACAGCACGAATTTCGTGGTCTGTAACGTGGCGGGTACCTCGACATTGAACGTCAACGGCGGCACGATCACGAACGTAGGATCCACGACGAACGTTGGACTTGGCTGGGCCGCCGGCACCACATCCGTGGTGACGATCAATAGCGGACTGGTGAACCTGACCGGCGCTACCCTCGATATCAGCCATAACGCGACCGGGTACGGCACGCTGAACCTGAATGGCGGCAAACTCGTTCTCAGCAAGCAAATCAATTGCAACACCCGTACCAACGGGTCCGTCAACTTTGGCGGCGGCACCCTCCAATTGGGTGCCAACATCGCCACCGACTTGTTCAGCAAAACCACTTTTCCGGTTACCTCCGGCACCGGCGGCGCGACCATCGACGTCAACGGCTTCAGCACCACGCTGGGCGAAAGCATCTCCGGCGCGGGCGGCCTGACGGTCATATCCACGGCAGGCGGCGGCACCCTGACGCTCTCCGGCACCAACACCTACACCGGTGCGACGACTGTGAGCGCCGGCACGCTGGCCCTCAGCGCGACCGGATCCCTGAATGTGGCTTCCAATGTGAGTCTCGCGGCCGGGGCCACCTTGGATGTGTCGGGTCTGGGCGCTTCGGCCACTTATACGCTCGGCAGCAGCGCCTCTCTAACGGCTGCTGGAACTGGCAGCGTCGTTGGAACGTCCGCGGCGACCATCAAAGGCGGCGCGAGCGGCACGGTCAGCCTGGGCTCGCGGCCGATCACCTTGAGTTACGACGGCTCCCATCCGGCGCTCTATGTTTCCCAAGGCACACTCTCGCTCAGCGGCAACGCCTTCACCGTCAATGGAGCCCCTTTGGCTAACGGCTCCTACACCATTGCCAGCCAAGCCAGCGGCAACATCACCAGCAGCGGAACCTATCCGGCTGCCACCGGCACCGCCATTGGCTCCGGAAAAACCGCCACCATCACGGTGAGTGGCGGCAATGTGAATCTAACCGTTTCGACCAATTTTGTGTTCGACCACTTTGCGATTTCGGGGATGGGGTCGTCGCAGACGGCGGGCACGGCCATCACCGGGATCACGATCACGGCCCAGGATGCGAGCAACGCCACGGCCACGGGCTTCACGGGCACGGTCACTTTTGGCGGCACGGCCGGCATCACCGGCACCTCCGCGAGCTTCACGGCTGGCGTGTTGAGCGGGTTGAACGTGACACCCACGGTGGCGGGCGACAATCTCACCTTCACGGTCAACGACGGCATGTCTCACACGGGTTCGGCGACCATCACCACCACCAGCCCGGGCGCGGCTAACAAGCTCGCCTTCACGACCCAACCCGGCGGCGGCGCAGCCGGATCGGCATGGGCGACCCAACCGGTGGTGACGGTGCAAGATGCCAACGGCAACACGGTGACGGGCAGTTCCGCCTCCATCACCCTGGTGAAAAAGTCCGCAACCGGGACTGGAACCTTGAGCGGCACCGCCACGGTGGCGGCATCTAACGGCATGGCGACCTTCAGCGGCCTGAGCCTCGACAAGACGGGCGCGGGCTACCAGTTGAGCGCAACGGGCGACGGTCTAACAGGAGCGGATAGCACGACATTCAGCATCACGTCGGGGGCAGCCACCCATCTAACGATTTCTGGTTTCCCGAGTTCGCAAGCCGTGAGCCAAGCGGGCAGTGTGACGGTCACGGCCAAGGATGTCTATGACAACACGGCCACCGGTTATGCTGGTACGGTCACCCTGACCAGCAGTGATGCGGCGGCAACACTGCCCGCCAGCCACGCTCTCACGTCCGGCGTGTATGTCTTCAGCGTGACCCTCAACACGGTCGGCACGCAATCCATCACCGCCGGCGATGGCGTCCTGAGCGCCACGCAGTCGGGCATCTCGGTCACCGTGGCACCCGTCGCCACGTCGTTCACCACCAACGGCACCTGGACGCCCCCGGCGGGCGTCACCTCCATTCAATTGTTGGTGGTGGCTGGTGGCGGCGGCGGCGGCAACAACGGTGCCTGCGGTGGCGGCGGAGCGGGCGGTTTGAAATACTATGGTGCCGAGGCGGGTGCCATTGCGTCCAGTTATACCGTGACCCCTGGAGCGACCTACACCGTCACGGTCGGTGCCGGTGGGGCGGTTCATGCCAGCGGTCAGAATTCCAGCTTCGGCGCGGTGACGGCCGTGGGCGGCGGTTATGGCGGGCAACGGTGGTACGAAGCGGGTGGCGTTGGCGGGTCTGGCGGCGGGGCCAGTATTAACGCTTGGGGAACCATAGCCAGCGGAGCGAACGGCACGAGCGGCCAAGGCAACGCGGGCGGTGGAAGTTATGTATCTACCGGCCAGCAATATGCCGTTGGTGGTGGCGGCGGCGGAGCCGGAACGGCGGGCTCCAACGCGCGACTCGTAGGGGTAGTTGGAGCTGCGGGTACTTTTGGATACGCCGGCAACGGCGGCGATGGGTTAAGCTACTCGATCAGCGGCACCGCAGTCACCTATGCGGGCGGTGGTGCGGGCAGCCAGATCGAAGCAGGCTATAATGGCAATGGCGGGGCCGGATATCTCAACCCCGGCGGCGGCGGCTCGGCCGGCACCCCCGGAGCAGGCGGTGTTGGCGCTCTTTCCTATACCGCTGTCCCCGGTCAGACAGGCATCGTCATCGTGCGTTATGTCCCGACGACGCTTCATCACTTTGCGATTTCGTCGATGGGTTCGTCGCAGACGGCGGGCACGGCCATCACGGGCATCACGATTACGGCGCAGGATATCAACAATGCCACGGAGACCGCTTTCACGGGCACGGTCACCTTTGGTGGGACGGCAGGCATCAGCGGCACATCGGGAACCTTCACGGCAGGCGTTCTAACCGGAGTGAGCGTGACGCCGACCCTCGCGGGCAGCAATCTGACGTTCACAGTGAGCAGTGGATCTCAAACCGCTTCGGCGACGATTGGCACAATCAACCCGGGAGCGTTGGACCATTTCGAGGTATCGGCGATTGCCTCGCCGCAGACGGTGGGCACGGCAATTGACATCACCACCCTCACCGCCAAGGACGCAAACAACAACACGGTCACCGGCTTCACCGGCACGCTGGACCTGACGGAAACCGGCGGCGGAGCCGGCGGCACCGTCACCCCGGCGCAATCGAGTGCGTTCACCGCCGGGGTGCTCGCGGACCAGAGCGTCGCGTTGAGCAAGGCCGGAAGCAATGTCACCATCACGGTGACTGATCACGCGGGCACCGGTAAGACGGGTGCCAGCGGCAGCTTCACCGTGAGCCTGGGAGCCTCCAGCGTGGCGGTCACCGGCAGCACCAGCTTCACTTACACTGGATCAGCCCAAGGCCCGGCAACCGCCAGCGTGACGGGCTCGACGGGTGCGGTGACCTACAGTTATGTGGGTAGCGGCTACGGCCCCAGCGCGACCAAGCCGACCAGCGCCGGTAGCTACACGGTGAGCGCGACGGTGGCAGCCGACACCAATCACAACGGTGCGTCGTCCACGGCCATAGCCTTCAGCATCGACAAGGCGAGCCAGTCGATTGCCTTCAGTCTGTCAGCTTCGATGGCGAAATCCGTTGGATCGGTTAGTTTGGCAGCCACGGCCAGCTCGGGTCTGAGCGTGAGCTTCAGTAGCTCGACTCCGCCCATCGCCAGCGTCTCGGGCACCACCCTGACGCTGAACCAAGGAGGCTCGGTCACCATCACCGCCAGCCAGGCGGGCGATGCCAATCACAACGCGGCCACTTCGGTTGATAGAACCTTGGTCATCACCGGAGTTGCCGCGGTGAATGACGCGGTGAGCCGTCCGGCGAACAGCAGTGACATCAAAATCCCGATCGCCACCTTGCTCGCCAATGACGGCGTGGTGGGTGACGCCGGCACGGTGACACCGGGAACGGGCCTCACAATCACCGGCGTAAGCGCCGGCACCGGCAATAGTGTGAGAGTTTCCGGCGCGTTCGTGTTCTACACCCCGAGCGACCCTGCGGCAAGCGCCGCAAAGACGTTCACCTACACCGTGAGCGACGGCAACTCGACGGCCACCGCCACGGTCACGGTTTCCACCGTGGATGCCACGCCATTCTCCCTCGCTCTGCTGCGGGTGATCAGTGCGCCGGTCTTCGCCAATAACCAAACCAGCGTCACCATCGAATTCGCCGGGGTTCCGGGCCAGACCTATCAGATCGAGTGTTCCACCAATCTGGGCGACTGGAGCGCGCCACAGGCGGTGGCCACCGGCAGCACCGGCACGTTTGAAGCCACCTTCACCAAGGACGGCAACCAACTCCCGGCTTGGAACAGCCTGTTCTTCCGCGCCACCCGCTAACAAAAAACACCCACACATTAGGCCATTATGAAATTCCATCAAATCCACCCTGCGGGCACCCTGGCCATCTGGTTTGGTTTGGCCGCCACCTCCCAGGCGCAGCTGACCCTCAACTACGACTTCACGCCCAACCTCACGGTCATCGACAATGGCCAGGTGTCGTCCTGGCAGACCCTGGGCGGACTCTCGGGCTTGACGGACATCACCGACGTGAACGTCAGGCTCAATCTAACGAGCCAAAACGCCGCCGACCCGATGTATCTGGGCGACATCTACGCCAGCCTCACGTTAGGCACATCCAGTGAGGCGCAGCGCATTGCCGTGTTGCTCAACCGCGCTGGCCGGAGCGCCACCGATGCGTTTGGCAGTGGCCTGAGTTCGCTCGACGTGACGCTCAATAGCTCGGCCTCCACCAATGTCTATGGCACAACCAGCAGCACCGGCACCTATCAGGCTGATGGCCGCTTGACCGTCAATCCTAACGGCGCTGGCGTGGCTTTCGCGAGCGGTACCCATGGCTTGGCCGCGCTCAACGGCGCCGTTCCCACAAGTGACCGGGTGTCCTTGTTGGTGGCGGACTATTCGCAGGGCGGCACCGCCACCCTGGCCAATTGGGGCCTGAGCGTCACCGGTACCATCGACTCGGGCAGCGCCTTCACCCCCGGTGCCAACGTAACTATCACCGACGCCGGCTCCGGCTCTATCAATACCATCTCCTCTGCGCTCAACACCACCGGCGCGGCGAGCGGCGGACTGCTTGTCAATCTGGCAGGAACCACCACGTTTTCCAGCAACGTGACGGGCAGCGGCGGACTCAACCTGACGGGCACCGGCCGCGCTATCCTGGAAGGGGATAACACCTACAGCGGTGCCACCCATATCACTAACGGAACTTTGTTAGTCGATGGCACTAACAGCGGCAGCGGTGCGGTCGACGTGGGCGCATCAGCCAAGTTGGGCGGCCACGGCAGCATCACCGGCGCGGTGACGGTAGCAAGCGGCGGCACGCTTTCGCCGGGCGCGTCCATCGCCACGCTCACCAGCGGCGCGCTGACGCTCAGCTCGGGCTCGACCTTTGCCTACGAAATGAATTCGCAAGACCGCAGCGCCGACCTGCAAGTGGTCAAGGGTAACCTGACCTTGGACAGCAGTACAGGCAGCAAGGTCTATCTAACCGTAGCCGATCTGGCGGGCACGCCGGGAGCGTTTGCCGGCACCTTGTCGTTGATTAATTATACCGGAAGTTTTGCCGGCGGCTTCTTCACTTATGTCGATGCGTCGTCCCACGCCGAAACGTCCCTGACCGAGGGCGCGCAATTCACGCTCGGTGCCAACACCTGGAAAATCACCTACACCGCCACCACAGGTGGCTTGAATGTGCCGGGTGGCGACACCGGCCACTTCATCAACCTGACCAATCTGACAGCCATCCCCGAGCCCGGGAGCTGGCTCGCCCTCGGCGGTTTGGTCGGTGCCGGCCTGTGCCTGCGGCGGAGAGGGTGAAGAGATTTTGAATTTTGAATTTTGGATTTTAGATTTTGGATTTTAGATTTTGGATTTTAGATTTTGGATTTTAGATTTTGG